>JALOQB010000053.1 GCA_025453595.1 Polyangiaceae bacterium | reverse complement strand
CCCGGAGGGCGCCGCGGTTGCGGCGCATGACGCGGCTGCGCCCCTGATCGGCGAAGCTGACGGCCCCGGCGAGGAAGCCGCCGCGGGCGGTCAGCTCGGCGAAGGAGGAGCCCACGACGGCGAGCTGGGGGTCGGAGAAAACGATGGCCAGGGGGGTGCGGCGGGGGCCAGGTTGGACCGCCGGGAAGCGGGCGGCGTTCTCCCCGGCGATGCGCCCCTCGTCGGCGGCCTCGTGGAGCAGCGGCAGGTCGCCGTTCACGTCGCCCGCCAGGAAGATCGGGCCGGCGCCGAGCTGCATGGTGGTGCGATCGTAGCCCTGGAGACGCCCTCCCTCGAAGGCGCCCGGGGCGGCGGCCTCCAGGTTCAGCGAGGCGAGGTTGGGGCGGCGCCCGGTGGCCACCAGGATCCACTCGAAGCGCTCCTGCTGCGGGTGGCCCTCGGCGCTCCAGCGCACCACCGCGGCGTCGCCGTCGAGGGTCAGCGCCACGTCGCGGGCGTCCAGGTCGCAGGGGAGCTCCTCGCGGAAGGCCTCGGCGGCGGCCTGGCGCACGATCGGATCCGAGAGGGGGCCCACCAGGTTGTTCAGCCCGAAGATGCGCACCCGGACCCCGAGGCGATGGAGCGCCTGGCCCAGCTCCAGGCCGATGACCCCCGCGCCGAAGACCGCCACCGAGGAGGGCAAGGTCTCCCAGGAGAACACGTCATCGTTCACGATCACCCGGGGGCGGACCGGCTCGAAGAGGGGCGGGACCGCCGGGGAGGATCCGGTGGCGAGGACCACCGAGCGCGCCCGGATCCGGTGCGCCCCGGCCTCCAGGAGCCCGGGGCCCGCGAAGCGGCCGCGCTCGGCGATCAGGTCGGCGCCGGGGATCCGATCGACCCCCTCCAGCACGAAGCCGACGAAGCGATCCCGCTCGCGGCGCACCCGCTCCATCACCGCGCGCCCGTCCACCTGCACCGTGGTGCGCAGGCCGAAAGGCCCCGCCTCCCGCGCATCGTGGGCCGCCTCCGCCGCGGCGATCAGCAGCTTGCTGGGCATGCAGCCGACCCGCGCGCAGGTCGTCCCCAGGGGCCCCGGATCGATCAGCAGCGCCTCCGCGCCGGCGCCCCGGGCGGCGCGGTAAGCGGCGAGGCCGGCGGTACCGGCCCCCAGCACAGCAACATCGACGGTCCGTTCGTGGTGGCTCATGGCGTCTCCTTGCGAGGTGTGTCGAAGGTAGGCGCCGGGCCTGCGCAGCTCCAATATATCAAGGCGCAGGTTATGATTGCTTCAGGCTATCAATCAAGGCACGGTGAAGGCAGCGCCGGGCCGGGGGATCGGGAGGTCACGGGCGAGGGGGAGGCGGGAGGGAGAGGCGCTTCTGGAGGGCGGCGTGCCAGATGGCGAGGGGGTCCTCGGCGGGGGAACCGCGAGCGAGGCGGAGGAGGTGGGCGACGATCTGAGGGGTGTGATCGCCGACGCGCCGGGGGTCGGAGAAGGCGCGGCGAGCGCGGGCGACGGCGGTGACGGCCTCGGCAAAGCGCTGCTCGGAGAGGTGGAGCCAGGCGAGGGTCAGGTCGCGGTGCTGGGAGGGTTCGGCGTCGTCGAGCTTGACGGCGGAGGCGGCCTGGATCCAGGGGAGGGCGCCGCGGGGGTCGCCGGAGGCGAGGTGGATGCGTGCGAGGAGGGAGGTGGCCTCGACCTTTCCCCAGGGGTCGGAGCGCTGTTCCTCGCTGGCGAGGGCGTGGGCCTCCTCGGCGAGGGCGCGGGCCTCGGGGAGGCGGCCGAGGTCGAAGGCCGCCATGGCGGCGATGCGGGCGCTGTCGGTGCGGCCGCGGGCGCTGCTGAGGGCCTCGAAGCGGGCGCGGGTGGCGAGGGCGCGCTCGAGGGCCTGGTGGTGCTGGTTGGCGCTGTGGGCGGCCTGGGCGAGGGCGAGGTCGACCTGGGCGAGGCCGAGGGCGTAGCCGAGCTCGGCAAAGATGGCGCGGGCCTCGGTGAGGAATTGCTGGGTGGGGGCGAGGCGCCCGGCGGCCATCTCGGCGCGGGCGCGGACCATGGTGCACTGGGCGAGGCCGAGCAGCTCGCCGGAGGACTGGAAGCCCATGGCGGCGTTGGCGAGGCGCTCGACGGCGATGTCGTAGTGGCCCAGGAGGGCCTCGATCTGGCCAAGGACGAACTCGGACTCGGCGCGCCCGACGTCGTGGCCAGCGCCGAGGAAGCGGGCGTAGGCCTGCTCGACCAGGGGCCGGCCGGCGGCCGGGCGACCCTCGTCGCAGGCGATCTGCCCCAGGAGCCGGAGGCAGTGGGCCTGGTGGACCTCGTCCCCGGCCCCTCCCAGCAGGCGCTCCGCCGCCAGGGCGTTGGCCCGGGCGGAGGCCAGCAGGCCGACCTGGCGCTCGACCTCGGCCTGCCAGCGGCGCCAGAGGCCGAGGAGGCGGCCGGAGAGCTTGCCCTCCAGGAGCGCGAGCACGGAGCGCACCGCGGCGCCGTCCCGGAGGCGGGACCAGGACGCCTCGACGAAGCGAAACACCTGCTCCGCCGCGACGTCCGGCTCCCCCGCGAGGAGCAGCACCTGGGCGCGCTGGCGCACGATGCGCTCGGTGCCAGCGTCCGGGTGGAAGCCGAGGGCGTCCGCGGCCATATGGAAGATCTGGGTAGCGTTGTCGGAGCCACGGAGCTTGGCCAGCGTGTGCTCGTGGAGGAGGGCGTGGGCCCAGCGGAAGCGGTTGCCGGGTTCGTGGAGGAGGATCTGGGCGCGGATGAGGGCCTGGATGGCGGCGTCCACGTCGGGGGTGCGGCGGGAGTCAGCGCGGCGTCGCGGGAGGGAGAGGAGGAGCTGGCGCAGCGGGTCGAGGTGGACGTCGGTGCCGAGGGCGGCGGCGGCGTAGGCGGCGCCCCGGAAGGCGTCAGGGATGCCCTGGAGGCGCTGCTCCCAGAGCTCGGCGGTGGTGCCCACCTGGTCGTGGAGCGCCGAGGGGGGCACCGTGTAGCGCCCGCCCGAGAGGCGGAAGTGGCCGCCGCCAGCCCAGGCGTGGACGAGCTGGAGCGCGAAGAGGGGGTTGCCCTGGCTGCGGGCGACGACGATCTCTTCCGCCTCCGGGGCGAGGGGCAAGGTGCTCTGGAGCAGCAGGTGGATCTGCTGTCGATCGAGCGGGGCGACCCGCAGCCTCACGGAGGTGTAGACGGCGCAGAGGCGGGCCAGGCGCTCGGTGGCGTCCGGGTCGACGGCGATGGCCTCGGTGCGCGCGGTGGCCACGAGGAGCATCGGCACCGAGGGGAGATCGCGCCGCAGGGCGGCGAGGCCGTCAAAAGTCGCCTGGGAGGCGAGGTGGAGGTCATCGAGCCACAGGCAGAGCCCCCGCCCCTGGGCGACGCGGGCGAAGCACTGGCGAACGATGGCGTGCCCCACGTCCGGGTTATCGACGACGAAGCGCTTGCCCGCGGGCCCGACCCCGGCAGGTTCATCCGGGGCCGGAGGCCGGAGCCACTGGGCGGTGGCGGCGACCCAGGTGCGCCCGTCGTCGTCGTGCTTGCCGATCTCCCACTCGTTGAGGAGCGCGGCCTCGATCATCTCGCGGGACTGACCGAGGAGGTTGTAGTGGGTCAATATCGCACCACGCAGACCATCGGTGGGCGAGGAGATCTGCTGGTAACGAGCGCGGAGAGGGAGGAGGAGACCGTGCTCGTGGGTGTGCTCGCAGAGCCACTCGGAGAGGCGGCTCTTGCCGACGCCGGCCTCGCCTTCGAGGACGAGGAGGCGGTGGGCAGGGCCCTCATTTTTCACGACGCGCCCGACCATCTCGATCATGACGGCGCGCTCGCGGTCGCGCCCGACGAGGGGGCAAGGACGGAGGGCAAGGATGCCCGGGGCGAGGTGCTTGGTGGGAGCAGGGAGGGAGGTGGGCGGGGCGTTGGAGCGAGGGGAGAGGGGGTGGATGCGCTCGAAGGAGCGAGAAGGGGCCCAGTGAGCCAGGGAGGTGGGCTGGAAGGCGGCCCAGGCGGAGCGAGCGTCGGCGGCGAGGCGGAAGCGGTGCCAGGGGCGCTTGGCGAGGAGACGCTGGGTGAAGGGGGCGACGCCCTCGGGGACGCCAGGTTTGAGGCGCGGGGGCGGAGGGGGGAGGTCGCGGTGAGCCCGGAGGAGCTGCTCGACGGTGCCCTGGAAGACCTCGCAGCCGGAGAGGAGCTCGAAGAGGATGCAGCCGAGGGAGTACAGATCGGTGGGCGGGCCGACGTGAGGGGTGGCGTGGCGGATCTGCTCGGGGGCGAGCCAGCCGGGGGTGCCTCCGCCGAGGGGCATGGCGGGGGCGTCTCCGGGGGCGCCGACGAGCCTGGGGTCGATGTGGTCGGTGAGCAGCCAGGCGAGGCCGAGGTCGAGGATGTAAGCCCGGATGGGCTCGACTCCGTCGCGGGGGTCGACCATGATGTTCGAGGGCTTGAGGTCGCCGTGGATGATGCGGCGCGCGTGGGCGTGGGCGAGGCCGGCGAGGACCTGATCGACGATGGTCCAGATGACCGGCCAGGGGAGGGAGCCGAGGGAGAGCTTCCAGGCGTGGAGGGAGCGGCCTTCCAGCGCATCCATGACGAGGTAAGGGGAGCCCTCGGGGGTGGTGCCGAAGTCGCGTGCGCGGACGATGGCGGGGTGGTCGAGGGCCGCCAGGGCCCGGGCCTCCTGGTGGAACCAGACGGCGTAACGGGCGGTCTGCTCGGCGCTCTCGAAGAAGAGGACCTTGATGGCCACGTGGTCGCCGCTGACCTCGTCGTGGCACAGGTAGACCGCCGCCATGCCCCCCCGCCCCAGCTCGCGGATCACCGTGTACCGCTCGGCGATCGAGTCGCCCCGGCTCATCGTGCGCAACTTGTTCTCTTCCGCTCGGGCCACGGCGCCTCTGTTGTTAAACCTGGCCGGTAGCCTGCTACCAGCGACTGAGCGAGCAGCCCCCAGCCGTCGATGGCGACGAAGAGAAGCAGCTTGAAGGGCAAGCTCACCTGGGAGGGTTGTAGCTGCTGGAGCCCCAGCGCGACCAGCATGTTGGCGATCACCAGGTCGATGACAAGGAAGGGCAGGTAGAGCGCGAAGCCGAGGGCGAAGGCCTCGCGGAGCTCGGTGGTCAGGAAGGCCGGGCCCAGGACCGGGAAGTCATCGGGGCCCGCGGCGCGATCCGGCGAGGCGCGGCGGGCGATGTCGGCGAAGCGCGCGCGCTCGCGGGGGTCGGCGTTGGCCTTGAGGAACGAGCGCAGGGGCTCGCGGACCGCCTCGACCACGCCCTTGACGAGGGCGGAGGTGTCGGCGGCGCGGGGGCCCTCCAGCAGGGGCTCGGCGCGCTCGGTGATGCGGTGGAGCACCGGGGCCATCGCCAGCACCGTGAGCGCGGCGGCGAGGGCCGTGATCACCGTCCCCGGGGGGACGCCCTGGGCCCCGATGGCGCCGCGGACGATCTGCAGCACCGTCGAGATCTTCACGAAGGCCGTCAGCGTCATGAACACGAAGGGCAACAGGGACAGGATGGCCAGCGCGACCACCAGCGCGAGGGGCCTGCCCAGCAGCTCTTCTGCGGGCGCCGGCGCGGCCCAGGCCACCCCCGGCGACAGCAGCACCCCCAGGGTCAACCACCCCGCGTGCTTCATCCGGGGCGCCCTCCGTCGCGGCGCAGCGAGGCGAGGGTATCGGCGAAGGAGGCCCGGGGTGGCGTGGGGGGCAGCTCGCTCAGCTCGCTCAGCTTGCTCAACCCCGCCTCGCTCGCCCCCACCACGAGCACCTGGGGGCCAATCCGCACCAGGTAGATCACCCGGCGCGCATCCAGCGGCAGGCGCCCCACCAGCTCGAGCGGCCCCTGCGGCGCCCCCACGCCCAGGCGGCGCGCCCCCAGCAGCACCAGCAGCGCGATCGCGAGCACCGCAAGCAAGGTCACCAGGGTCTCAAGGAGGTAGGACGCGGTCGGCGACACGGGGCCAGGCTACACAAGGGCGTGCTCCCCTGTCCTGGCCAAAGCGCCTCGTCGCGCCGCTTGACGCGCGGGGTTTCGCGCTCTACTCCCCTGCCCCCGTGGCTCTCGTCGTGCAGAAGTTCGGCGGCACCTCGGTCGGCTCCCTCGATCGCATGCGCAACGTCGCGGGACGCGCCCTCGCCACCCAGGCGCTGGGCCACCAGGTCGTGATCATCGTCAGCGCCATGAGCGGCGAGACCAACCGGCTGCTCAAGCTCGCCCACGAGCTCGCGCCGGTCCCCAGCGCTCGCGAGATGGACGCCCTCGCGGCCACCGGCGAGCAGGTCTCCGCGGCCCTCGTCGCCCTCGCCATCGAGGCCCAGGGCGGCCAGGCTCGCAGCCTGCTGGGCCACCAGGTCCGCATCCTCACCGATGATGCCTTCACCAAGGCCCGCATCAAGGCCATCGATGACAGGCGCATCCGCGAGACCCTGGCCCGCGGCTCCATCGCGGTCATCGCCGGCTTCCAGGGCGTCGATGAGGAGGGGAACATCACCACGCTGGGCCGGGGCGGGAGCGACACCACCGCGGTGGCCATCGCCGCGGCGCTGCAGGCGGATGTCTGCGAGATCTACACCGACGTCGATGGGGTCTACACGACCGATCCCAACGTCTGCCCTTCGGCCCGGAAGATCGATCGGATCAGCTACGAAGAGATGCTCGAGCTCGCCTCGCTGGGGGCGAAGGTCCTGCAGCTGCGTTCCGTCGAGATCGCGATGAAATACGAGGTCCCTGTGCACGTGAGAACATCCTTCTCGGACGCCCCTGGCACCCTGGTCACCAAGGAAGATCGGAGCCTCGAGGAGGTGACGGTCACCGGGGTCGCCTGCGACAAGAACGAGGCCAAGGTCCAGATCCTCGAGGTGCCGGATCGACCCGGGGTGGTGGCGCGCCTCTTTGGCGCCCTCGCCGCGCGTCATGTGCCCGTCGACATGATCATCCAGAACACCTCGTACACCGGCGCCCTTGGGGCCACCGACGTCACGTTCACCCTGTCCAAGACCGATCTGGCCCGCGTCGAGGCCGAGCTGGAGGGGCTCGCCCGCGAGGTCGGGGGCCAGGGCTACCGCGTCGACAGCGAGATCGCCAAGGTGTCCATCGTCGGGCTCGGCATGCGCTCTCATGCGGGCGTGGCGGCCCGGATGTTCGAGCTCCTCGCCCAGGAAAACATCAACATCCAGGCCATCAGCACCAGCGAGATCAAGGTCTCCTGCCTGATCGCGGCCCGCTACGCCGAGCTGGCGGTGCGGGTGCTCCATGACGGGTTCGGTCTGGGCGCCACCTGACCGGCGCAAGACCGCTACCGAGCTGCCCCTTTCCCCGTGTTACACTGCTGCACCCCTCCGGAGGTTTCCCCATGAAATCGCGCAAACAGCTTGCTTCCTTCGCGTCCATCGCCCTCCTCTCGGCCTTCTCCTTCATCGCTTGCCAGGAAGAATCCAGCAGCCCCGGCGGCACCGCGGCGGCCGGAGGCTCCAGCGCCGGCGGCAGCGGCGGCACCTCCTCGGGCGCGGGCGGCACCGCGGCGGGCACCGGCGGCACCGCTGGCACCGGCGGCACCGCTGGCACCGCCGGCACCGCCGGCACCGCTGGCACTGCCGGGACGGCCGGCACCGCTGGCACCAGCGGCGGGGATCCCTGCGGAGGCCAGGAGAAGACCATCCAGGAGCTGAACCAGCTCAAGGCGCCGCTCCCCCAGAGCCGGATCCGCCTCAAGGGCGTCGTCGCCACCTCCCGCAAGTTCCTTGTGTCTCCCTCGCAGAGCGGCTGCCTCTGGGGCGTGTTCGTCACGGCTCCTGGCGCCAGCGTGGTCGAGTACGGCTCGATCCAGATGGTCACCAAGGGCGCGCCCCCGGATGTCGTGGACGGCAAGAACGTCTGCAGGACGGACCAGGAGAGCACCGGCGCCATCCCCAACGACATCGCCCCCGGTGATGTGATCGACGTGTCGGGCTTCCTCGACGAGTTCCTCCTCGCCAGCTGCGGCAAGCCCACCGAGAATGACCCCAACGTCTCCAACCCCAAGCCCGATGCCGGCCAGCGTCAGTTCGAGGACGTCTCCTGCATCGAGAAGAAGGGCACCGCCCCGGTCCCCGCCCCCAAGGAGATCAGCGACCCCGCCGTCCTGACCCAGATCGCCGAGGGCAAGAACACCAACGACCTGCTCTACAAGTGGTCCAGCGCGCTGGTGAAGGTCACGGCGCCGCTCACCACCAAGCAGGTCCCCGAGACCGGCGCCAAGTACTTCAACTGCTCCGCGGTCTCTGGCTTCGGTGACATCAACTTCAACGAGACCCCCCTCACGGTCAACAACACGGTCTACTACAACGACCTGACCTGCGCCGGGCCTCGCGACAACAACAAGCGCTACGACTTCGCGCACCCCGGCACCTTCCAGTCGATCACGGGGATCTTCTCCATCGACTTCTGTACCTGGCAGCTCTCGGTCCGCTCACGCTGCGACGACACCATGCCGCAGTCGCCCAGCTGCGCCGCCGCTGAATGCACCAAGCCCGCCGAACCCGTCACCTCTTGCCCGCCCGAGAACACCGCGGAGCAGTGCACGGACGGCGTCGACAACAACGGCAACTCCTTCGTCGATTGCAACGACTTCGGCTGCTGCGACGTCGTCGACTGCAAGACCCTCGCCCCCGAATCTTCCTGCGCCACCAAGGGCTCCGGCGGCTCCGGCGGCTCCGGCGGCGGCACCCCCGAGAACACCGCCGCTCTCTGCGGTGACGGCCAGGACAACGACGGCGACAAGTTCGTCGACTGCGACGACTTCGATTGCTGCGCCCTCGTCGACTGCAAGGCGATCGACCCCACCTCCTCCTGCGCCACCAAGGGCTCCGGCGGCTCCTCGGGCTCCGGCGGCGCTGGCGGCTCCGGCGGTGGCACCCCCGAGAACACCCCCGAGCTCTGCCAGGACGGCAAGAACAACGACGGCGACAACTTCATCGACTGCGAGGACAAGGATTGTTGCCCCGTCGTCGACTGCAAGACCCTCGCCCCCAACTCCTTCTGCGCCAAGCAGTGATCATCGGCGCTTGAAGCCGCTGCTCAACATCGATCTGGGCGAGCTGCCGGGGGAGCCCGAGGAGCTTTATCAGCTCGCCCAGATCGCCAACGTGGCCTGCGGCGGTCACGCCGGAGACGCGGCCTCCATGCGCCGGGCCGTCTCCCTCGCCGGTGCCCACGGCGCCCTGCTCTCGGCCCACCCTTCCTACCCGGATCGCGAGCACTTCGGGCGCCGCTCGCTCCCCATGGCCCCCGAGGGCCTGCGCCGCTCCGTGGCCGAGCAGTGCGCTGCGCTGCGCGCGCTCAGCCCTGGCCCGATCACCCTGGTCAAGGCCCACGGCGCGCTCTACCACGACATCGCTCGCGACCCGGCCCTCGCCCTCGCCTTCCTGGACGGCGTGGCCGAGGGCCTCGGCCTGCCGGTCGCCTCGCTTCGTATCCTCGGCCCTCCTGCCCTCGCGGTATCCCCTGCCACGCTCCTGCGGGAAGGCTTCGCCGATCGAGGCCTCGACCCTGCGGGCAAGCTGCTGCCGAGGGGTACGCCCGGCTCCTTGCTCCATGACCCCTCCCTCGCCGCGGAGCAGGCCCGGCGCCTCGCGAGCCGCGGGGATCTTGATACCCTCTGCGTCCACGGGGATGGCCCCGGTGCCCTCGCGGTCGCCCGGGCCGTCCGCCTCGCCCTGGACGCCTCGTGAAGGCCCTCCCCTTCGGCTCCGACGCCCTCCTGCTCGACCTCGGGATCGCCCACCTCCCAGACCGCGCCGCGCGCACCCTCGCCGCGGTAAAGGCCCTCCGCAGCGCGCTCCCCTCCGCGGACGTCGTCGCGGGCTCGGGCGCCTTGCTCCTCGCTGGCATCGACCCCTCCCTCGACCTCGCCCCCCTGCTGGCCGCGGTGCAGCAGGCGCCCCCCGCTCCCGCCGAAGACGAGGCGCCTCCCCTCGTGCTGCCGGTCGTCTACGACGGCGAGGACCTCCCCGCCCTCGCCGCCCTCACCGGCCTCGACGCCGCGGAACTGGTGAATTTCCATACACAGAACATCTATACCGTCGAGCTCCTGGGGTTCCTGCCGGGGTTTGCCTACCTGGGCCCGGTGGGAGGGCCGCTGGCGGTGCCCCGGCGGGCGACACCGAGGGCCGCGGTGCCGGCCGGCAGCGTGGCGGTGGCCGGCGGGTTCACGGGGGTTTACCCGCAGCGGAGCCCGGGGGGCTGGCACCTGCTGGGGCGCGCTCCGACCTTCCGACCGTACCTTCCCGGGCGGGATGAGCCTGCGCTGCGTCCAGGCCAGCGGGTGCGCTTCGAGGCGATCGACGAGAGGGCGCTCGGGGAGATTCTCGTCAAGGAGCCAGCCCCGGCGGCAGGGCGAGGGGCGGCGCTGGTGGTGCGGCAGGCGCCGGCCTGCGCCACGGTGCAGGATCGAGGGCGCGCCGGGAAGCTGGGGCTGGGGTTGCCTCCGAGCGGGCCGCTGGATCGGCAGACCTTCGATGCGGCCAACGGGGCCCTGGGGAACGCGGCGGAGGCGGCGGCGGTGGAGATCCCGCAAGGGTCGCTGGAGGTGGAGGCCGAAGGGGAGCTCTGGGTCAGCGTGGACGGCGAGCCTCCGGTGCGCCTTGCGGACGGGGAGCGCCTGCGAGTGCCCCCCGGGGCTCATGCGGTGCGGTACCTGGCGGTGCGCGGGGGCGTGGAGGTGCCCAGGTTCCAGGGGTCGCGCTCGACGCTGCCGTCGGCGCGGCTGGGGGGGCTGGGAGGCAGGGCCCTGCGGCGAGGCGATCGGTTGCAGGCGGGGAGCGAGGAGGCAGCGAGGCCGGTGACGGGTGTGTTCACCGCGGAGCCGGTGCCGGAGCGGCTGAGCCTTGAACCGGGGCCTCACCTCGATCAGGTTGGTCCGGAAGTTCTGGACATCCTGCTGAGGGAAGAATTCCGGGTATCGCGGCTGGGGGATCGGGTGGGGGTGAGGCTGGAAGGGCCGCGGCTTCCGGCGAGGGGTCGGCTGGAGCGACCGGTGCCGATGGTGCGAGGGGCGATGGAGGTGACGCCGGACGGAGGGGCCATCGTGCTGGGGCCCGATCATCCGGTGACCGGGGGGTATCCGGTGGTGGCGGTGCTGACGCCTCTGGCCCAGATCGCGCTGGCGCGGCGGTGGCCAGGGCAGACGGTGCGGTTTGCGATGGCGCGCCGGTGAGGGGCGCGGCGGGGTTCAGTCGTAAGGGTTGGTCTTGAGGGTCGGCTTCTTTTCGGCGGGCTTATCGGCGGGCTTGTCGGCCGGTCGGGTGGCCGGTCGGTCGCCGCCCTTGGGAGGGGTGGCGTTCTTGGCGCTCTTGTCGTCGGTCTTCCTGGCGGTGGTGGCGACGAGACGCCGGGAGATGTTGCCGGAGGGGGTGAAGGTCTCTTCGAGGGAGGTCTGATCGCTGAAGCGAAGGACGACCGTCACCGGGGCGGCCCCCCGGGGCAGCGAGAACGAGGCGCCGTCGTCGCGGAACTGGATGTCGTCCGCATCCGGGGCCTTGATCTCGGTGATGACGCGCTCGGAAGAGAGGGAGATGGTGACGCGCTCGATCTTCTCGACCGGGGGGGCCGAGGGCGCCGGGGCGGGCGTCGATGCAGGGACGGCGGGGGCCGGAGCCGTGGCGGTGGCCGCTCGCAACGAGAGCGCGCCGCCGAACAGGCCCACCAGGCTCGCGGACACGAGCACCGCCGGGTGACGCCAGAAGGGGCGAGGGAGGGGGGTCTCGGTGGTGGGGAGGATGGTGCTCCCCACGTTGCTGAGGGCCGCGATGCTGGCGTTGGATCCGGTGGCGATCTCGGCGGGGGAGACCGAGGAGGGGGTGCCGATCGAGACCGGGGGGCGACGGCCCGCGAGGATCTCGGCGAGGTTGTGGTGCCGGGTGTTGATCGGCCCCTGGCAGAAGGTCTGGATCTGGGCGGCCACGTCGGTGGCGGAGGCCAGGTAGCCGGTGGAACGAGCCCAGTAATCGAGGGCATCGGCGAACTGCTCGGCGGTCGCCCAGCGCCCGTCCGGGTTGGCGGCCACGGCGGTCATGACGATCGAGGAGAGCTCGGGGGGGATGGAGGGTTCGACCTGGTGCAGGTCCTCGAACTGGGCCATCGCCAGGTTGTGGATGATCTCGGCGTCGGACTCGCCCTTGAGGAAGCGCTGACCCGAGAGCATTTCCCAGAGGACAACGCCGAGGGCGAAGACGTCGACGCGGCGGTCGAGGTTCTTGCCCATGGCCTGCTCGGGGGCCATGTAGCGGAACTTGCCCTTGACGTTGCCGGTGGTGGTGTGGGCCGATCGCTCGGCGGCCTTGGCGATGCCGAAGTCGGTGAGGCGTACGCTGCCGTCGACGCCCAGCAAGATGTTCTGGGGGGTCGCGTCGCGATGGACGATGTTGAGCGGCGTCCCCGTGAGGGATTTCTGCTCGTGGGCCGCGTGGAGGCCCCGGAGCGACTGGGCGATGATGTAGATCGAGATGTGGATCGGGAGGCGGGTGTTGCTCCGTCGCGCGCCCTTGATGAGGGCGGCGAGGCTGGTCCCGTCGATGTAATCCATCACCAGCAGCCGCTCGCCGTCCGACTCGTGGACGTCGTGGACGCTGACGACGTTGGGGTGATGGATGAGGGAGGCGATGCGGGCCTCGTCCATGAACGAGGCCGCCAGCTCGGGGATCGCGCCGATGTGCGGGTGCATGCGCTTGATGGCGACGATGCGCTCGAAACCGCCGGCGCCCCGCTGGCGGCCGATGAACACCGTGGCCATCCCGCCGGAGGCCAGCTCCATGAGCAGCTCGTAGCGACCGACGCGCGCCGCCCCGTGGATCGTGTGGCTGGAGGTCTCGGGGGCGAGAGGCTGGGTCATCAGAACGTCCCTTCGAGCGCCACGGAACCAGGGCCTATCCGCAGCGCAGTCCCCTCTTTTTTACCCGAACCCCAGTTGGTCGCAAACAGGCCGATCCCGATGGTCAGCAGCCCGGTCACGGCGGTGGCGCCGATCAGCACGTTGGTCCGCGTCTGCTTGGCGACGCCGGCCTCCTTGTCGGCCTCGGTGCGGTTGGGCTTCGCGTCAAAGTCTTTCTTGGCCTGCACGGTGTCCAGGCCGCTCCAGACGGAGACCCCCGCCAGCCCCAGCGTCAGCACCCCCCCGACGTACACCACCGCCGGAGGCAGCCCCTTCTTGGGGGGCTCGACCTGCGGTGAGACGCTGGTCGTCTTGGGCGTCTCGCTCACCGGCCCCGACTTGGTCGAGGGGGCAGGCTCTGGTTCGTCCAGGATCACCTGCTGGGAAGAGCCAGCCACCACCGAGATCTTGCGCTGGACCGGGTTACCGTTGACCTCGGCCTTGATGATGTGATCCCCCGGGTCCACGAAGGTTTCGCCGGGTTGCACCGAGGCGCCGTCGAGGGTGATCTTGCTGGTGTTGGCCCCGCGGATGTTGAGCCGACCCACCTTGGACTGGAGCTCGACCAGCTTGGAGCGGGCCTCTTCCTTGGATTTATCGTCGGCGCCGCTGTCCCCGATGATCTTCTGGCACAGCAAGGCGGCGCGGGCCGGCTGGCCAGCGAGGGACCAGGCGTTGATGGCGTTGAGCAGCACCGCCGGGTGAGGCGCGATGGAGTTGGCCTCCTCGAAGGCCTGCGCGGCCTCGACGTAAGCGTGCTTCTGGAAGAGCGCTTCGGCCTCCTTGAAGCGCTGGCCGGCTCGCTTCTTCGCGGCAGGATCGGCGGCGCAAGCCTCGTGGATCGGAGCCAGGGTGGGTGCGAGCCCCCCCAGCGTCAGGCAACCACACAGCAACCAGCGGGTCGAGGGACCCGAAACCCAGGAAGGAAGGCAGCCAGGACGGCCCATTGTTCCCATTGTACCGACCTGAAGGCTCCTCGTCGCCTTCCTTGTAAGGGTGGCTGGCAGGTAAGCCCGCGCCGGGGTAGACGAGAATACGGCATGCCCCCTCGAACCACCCCACCCGCCCCGCCGGGAAGAGCCGCGGCGCTGCAGGCCGACCTGGAAGCCCTGGCCCTGCGCGAGCTGATGGCCGAGTGGCACCGGCTCAACGGCCAGTGCTTCGGGAACGCGATGCGCCCCCTCTCCCTCGAGTGGACCGAAGGCGAGGGGCGCCTGGGCTTCTACAGCCCCGAACCGCGGCGCATCGGCATGGCCCGGAGCCTGGTCTTCCAGCACCCCTGGGGGCACACCGTCGAGGTGCTCAAGCACGAGATGGCCCACCAGTACGTCTTCGAGGTGCTGCGGGTGGTCGACGAGACGGCCCACGGGCGCGCCTTCCAGCACGTCTGCGAGCGGCTGGCCATCGACGCCGCCTCCTCCGGGCTGCCGGCGGGGGTCGCCCGGTCCGAGGAGGAAGAGCGGGCCCTCGAGCGCATCAGCCGCCTCCTTGCCCTCGCCGAGAGCCCCAACGAGCACGAGGCCCAGGCCGCGATGAACGCCGCCCAGAAGCTGATGCTGCGGCACAACCTGGCCGCCATCGGGCGCCCCTCGACCTACCGCTTCCGGCACCTGGGCGCCCCCACGGGCCGCGTCCAGGAGGCCGAGCGCTGGCTCGCCTCCATCCTCAACGAGCACTTCTTCGTCGAGACCATCTGGATCTCCTCCTTCCGCCCCGAGGACGGCAAGCGCGGCTCGCTCCTCGAGATCTGCGGCACCCAGGCCAACCTCGACATGGCCTCCTATGTCTACGATTTCCTCCGGGAGACCGCCCACCGCCTCTGGGTCGCCCACCAGCAGCGCACCGGCACCAGGGCCAACAAGGACCGGCAGAAATTCGTCGCCGGGGTCATGCTCGGCTTCCTCGAAAAACTCCGGGAGCAGGCCCGCCAGCACCAGCGCGAGGGCCTCGTCTGGGTCAAGGACGGCAACCTCGAGGGCTACCTCCGCCAGCGTTACCCCCGGGTCCGCACCGTGCGCTATTCCTCCGGCGACCCCTCCGAGGCCTACGAGCACGGCAAGGAAGCCGGGCGCTCCATCGTCCTCCATCGCCCCGTCAGCGAGGGCTCCAGCGGCGGCGTACGCCTGCTCGGTTCCGGGTCGTGAACCGCCTCCTCCTCGCCCTCGCGGCCCCCGCGGCCCTCGGCGCCCTCGCCCTCGCCGCCTGCGCCGAGGACGGCGAAGCGCGCCTCGTCGATCGCCCCCCGGCCCTCGCCCCCTTCCCCCAGAGAACCCGGCCTTTCCCCTGGCCCGAGCCCCCCTTCGCCCTCGTCTCCAACAACGGCAGCGACACCGTCTCCGTCGTCGACCTCCGCGAGCGCAAGGTCCTCGGAACCCTCCCCGCGGGCCTCGACCCCGTCGACCTCGATGGCCCCCACCACCTCGCCTTCCACCGCCAGCGCAACGAGATCTTCGTCGCCCTCGCCTACCCCGCCCCCGCCATCGCCCCGGGCCCCCACGCCGCCCACGGCTCCTCCAGGCGCCCGGGCCGCGTCGCCCGCATCGACGTCGCCTCCGGCCTCATCTCCGGCGAGATGCGCGCCGACAACAACCCCGGCGACATCTCCCTCAGCGACGACGGCTCCCGCCTCGTCGTCACTCATTTTGACCTCCAGCGAGCCATCGCCAACATCTCCCAGGGCCTCGACGCCCAGCGCGCCTCCCTCCTGCTCTACGATCCAGCCAATTTTCGCCCTGAAAATGCGCCAAGGTCATTTCAGACCTGCATCGCCCCCCACGGGATAGCGCTGTCGCGTCCGGACGGGCGGCGGGCCTACGTGGCCTGCTACGGCGAGGACGCGCTGGCGATCGTGGATCTGGCGAGCACCACGCCAGAGACGGCGGTGACGCGGGTGCCGGTGGGGCCGGCGCCGGGCAAGGGCAGCGCGCTCCAGTACGGGCCTTATGCCACGGTGCTGGAACCCGGAGGGCGGAGGGTGCTGGTGGGCACCACGGAGGGCAAGGACCTGCGGTTCTTCGACACGGAGACCGGGGCCATGAACGACCAGCGCTACGCGGCGGGGGGCGCGGTCTTCTTCGCCGCCGTCGACCCGGGCAAAGAGGTCGCCTACGTGCCGGTGCAGACGCCAGATTTCGTGGCCCGGGTCTCGCTTTCAGGCCAGGGAGAGCTGAGCGAGCTGCGGCGCCGGAGCTTCTCCCAGGAAGAGTGCCAGCGGCCCCACGAGGCGGTGCTGCGGGCCGGGGCCGGCGAGCTGCTGCTGGTGTGCGAGGGGGTGCCGCCGTCGCCCGGCGCGCTGTTGATCCTCGACCCCGAGACCCTGGAGACCCGGGCCCGGCTCCCCATGGAGCTCTACCCGGACAAGGTGCTGGTGGTCGAGCCATGAGGGGGGCCGCGCTCCCGGGGGCGCTCGCCCTGGCGCTGCTGTCCTGCGGGGACCCACAGGAAACCGAGCGCACCGCCGCCGAGCGAGGGGCCGCGCTCTTCGCCTCCCCCTCGGTCTCGCGCAACACCTTCAACCAGCTCTCCTGCGCGAGCTGCCACGAGACCGAGCGGCACCCGGCCGCGGGGCGCATCCTGCCCGGGGCCCCCCTCGACGGCGTGATCGCGCGGCCCAGCTTCTGGGGCGGCCAGGAGCTGGACCTGCTCCGCAGCGTCAACCACTGCCTCCGCATCTTCATGCTGGACAGCGAGGGGCTCGACCGCGCCTCCCCCGGGGCCGCCGACCTCTACGAGTTCCTCGCCTCGCTGCCGCCCACCAGCACCGGGGCCTTCCCCTTCACCGTGGTCGGCGCCATCCAGGATGTCCCCGGGGGCGCCGCGGAGCGTGGGGAAGTTCTCTACAACCGGGCCTGCGCCTCGTGCCACGGGACGGTGAACGAGGGCCAGGGTCGCCTGGAGGGGGCGACGCTGCTCCCCCAGGAGACCATCGCCGAGCACAGCGACTACACGCCGCTGGAGCTGCGGCTGGTGGTGATCGAGAAGATCCGTCACGGCTCGTTCCTGGGCTACGGGGGGCGCATGCCGCCCTTCTCGGCCCAGACGCTGAGCGACGAGCAGGTCGGGGATCTGCTCTCTTACCTGGGCTTCTTGCCCCCCGGAGCGCCATGAAGAGACTGGTCTGCGCCCTCGCCGGCGCCCTCCTCGCCTTCCCCTCGACGGGGCTGGCCAACGGCCGCTTCCCGGCGGCCAACCAGATCGTCTTCCACCCCTCCGATCCGGACCGGATGCTGATCCGCGTCACCTTCGGGGCCCTGCTGAGCCAGGACGGAGGCAAGACCGCCTCGTGGCTCTGCGAGCCGCTCGTGGGGTACGGCGGCGTCCAGGACCCGGCGGTCGCCATCACCAGCGACGGCACCCTGCTCTTCGCGGCCTTCGAGGGGCTGGCCCGGAGCCACGACCAGGGCTGCTCGTTCTCCTTCGTCCCCGGGTCGGAAAAAGAGTTTGTGGTCGACGTGGCGGTCGACAAGCAGAACCCGTCCAGCGCCGTGGCGATCACCTCGTCCGGGCAGGGCGATCTGACCTTCCGTGTCCAGGTCCTCGAGACCCAGGATTCGGGGAAAAACTGGGCATTTGTGGGTGCCCCGATCGACCCGTCGATCCTGGCCGAGACCATCGATCCGGCCCCCTCTCGCCCCCAGCGGCTCTACGTCAGCGGGTTCTCCAGCAGCATCGTCGACGGGAAGCAGCTCCGCCAGGGGGCCCTCGTCGTCAGCGACGATCGGGCCCAGAGCTGGATCCGCCGGGACATCGATCTCGCCGGGGACCAGTCCGTCTTCATCGCCGCCGTCGACCCCGTGAACCCGGACCGGGTCTACCTGCGCACCCGCGGCCCCGAGCAGGATCGACTCCTCCTCACCACCGACGCCGGCCAGACCTTCTCCACCGTCGCCTCCCTCCCCGGGGCCATGCTCGGCTTCGCCCTCTCCCCCGACGGCACCCGCGTCGCCATCGGCGGCCCCGTCTCCGGCGTCTGGATCGCCGATACCTCCTCCTTCCAGTTCTCCAAGGTCAGCGCCGTCGAGGCCCAGTGCCTCGCCTGGAACGACCGCGGGCTCCACGTCTGCGCCAGCGCCTTCCTCGACGGCTTCGCCGTCGGCATCTCCCAGGATGAAGGGAAATCCTGGGCCCCCTTCCTCCCCGCGTACCAGGGCCTCACCGGCCCCCTCGAAGGCTGCTCCACCACCCCGCCCCCCACCACCCTCTGCGCCCAGGAGTGGGCCCAGCTCCGCGCCACCCTCGGCCTCGACAACCAGGCCGGCAACGGCGGCTCTTCCGGCTCCGCTGGCGCCGCGGGCTCCCAGGGCCTCGCGGGGAATGGAACTTCCGGACAGAGCGGCGCCGGTGCCCAGGGGGGGCAGTCCGGCCAGGGAGGCACCTCCTCGCCAGCCGCTGGCGCAGGGGGTCAACCAGCACCCCCTCCCGAGGATGCCTCGTCCTGCGGGTGCGCGACGGTCGGCGCACCGGCAGGCCTCGGGGGCCTGGGGGCGGCGCTCGCGTCGCTGGCGGCGGCTCTCCGCAAGGGGCGCCGCCGGAGCAGGTAGCCCCGGATGCACCTCCCCCGGTCCCGCGGCCTGCTCTTGCTCTGCCTGGCAGCTTGCCGTGAACCACCGCCTTCCTCCGGCACCGAGGCGCCGGGGGCCTCCGCCTCGTCGGCCCCGGCCACCGTGCCATCCGGGGGGGGCGAGGCAGGGGAGCCGCAGGCCCAGGAGCTGGTGCTGCTGGCCGGCGGGGACGTGGAGCTGGCGCGGGCCACGGGGCAGGCGCTGCTGCGGGATCCGACGCTGGACCCGCTCGCGCCGCTGAACCCCTGGCTGCGCGGCGCGGATCTGCGCTTTGTGAACCTGGAAGGCCCGCTGAGCGAGCAGCGCGGGCAGACCATGTCGCCGACCAACCGGCTCGTGTTCACCGGTCCCCCCTGCGGCGCCGAGGCGCTGGCGCGTGCCTCCATCGACCTCGTCTCCACGGCGAACAACCACGCCTGGGACTACGGGAAGAGCGCGCTGCTGGAGACCCTCGTGCACCTCGATCGCGCCGGCGTCCGCCACGTCGGCACCGGCGCGGATCTGGCGGCGGCTCGCGCCCCCGTGATCCTGTCCCACCGGGGCCTGCGGGTTGGCTTTCTCGCCGCCACCGCCGTCTGGAACCAGGGCCCCCTCGGCCGCCACGAGGGCCGCCACCACGTGGCCAGCGCCGACCCGTCCTGGCTCCTCCCGGCGGTGCGCGCCCTCAAGGAGCAGGGCGTCCACTTCGTCGCCGTCAGCCACCACGGCGGCGAGGAGTACCAGGAGGCTCCCCTCCCGGGTGCACGGAAGCTCCATACATCGCTGATCGAGGCCGGCGCGGACGTGGTGCTGGGGCACCACCCGCACGTGCTGCAAGGGGTCCAGTGGCACCGGGGTCGGCCCATCTTCCACAGCCTGGGGAACCTGCTGATGCAGATGCACCGGGATCACCCCTGGACCGGCTGGAGCATGATGGCGCGGCTGCGGCTGCGGCCCGGGGAGGCGCCGCGGGTCGAGCTGTGCCCGCTGCGGATCGTGGGGTTGAAGCCCGTACCGCTGCGCGGGGACCTTCAGGAGAAGGCGCTGTGGCCGATCTTCCGGCAGCGTCTCCGGTCGATCTCGGCGCACACCGGGGGCATCGAGCTGGACGACCCGGGCGAGGATGGGTGCGCCGGGGCGAGGCCCCAGGAAGGCGGTGAGAAGCCAGGGCAGAGCCGGTAAGCTGGGGCGATGGCGATCACCCTGTACCATTACTGGCGCTCCTCCTCGTCGTGGCGCGTCCGCTGGGCCCTGGCGCACAAGAAGATCCCCTTCGAGGCGGTGCCGGTCAACCTGCTCCAGGGCGAGCAGCACCAGCCGGAGCACCGGTCCAGGAACGAGGTCGGCTACGTGCCGGTGCTGCGGATCGACGGGCATCTGCTGGCCGAATCCGTGGCCATCTGCGAGTACCTGGAGGAGACCCGGCCGGAGGCGCCGCTGCTGCCCGTGGCGCCGTACCTGCGGGCCCGCATGCGCCAGCTGGTCGAGCTGGTGAACGCCGACACCCAGCCGCTGCAGAACCTGCTGGTGCTCCACCGGGTCGGCGAGGGCAAGAAGGAGTGGGCCCAGTTCTTCATCCAGCGAGGTCTCCACGCCGTGGAGGCCGCGCTGCGCTCGCTCCGGGCGGAAGGCCACCAGGGGCCCTTTGCGCTGGGCGAATCCCTCACGATGGCGGATCTTTACCTGACCCCTCAGCTCTACAACGCGCGGCGCTTCGAGGTCGATCTCACCCCGTTCCCGCTGGCGCTCCAGGCCGAAGCCGCGGCGCTGGCCACGGAGTCGGGCCGGGCCTCCCACCCGGACGCCTGGCAGCCCGCCGGCTGAGGGATCCGCGACCGCCCCCCCGCGCTGCGACATCGGAGCGGCGATGAGCATCGAGACCTACCGCGACGCCAGTCGCACCGTGGACGAAGAGGTGGTGACCAGGCTCCCGGTGGTGTCCGGGGCCCTGCCGCCGGGGCTGCGCGGCGTGCTGTTCCGCAACGGTCCGGGGCGCCAGGAGCGGGGTGGCCTCACCTACGGCCACCCCTTCGACGGCGACGGCATGCTCACCCGCTTTGCCTTCACGCCGCAGGGGGTCCTGTACCGCAACCGCTTCGTCGAGACCCGGGAGTTTCTCGCCGAGCGAGCCGCGCGGAAGCCCCTGTTCCGCGGCTTCGGCACCAACCTCCCCGGCGGCCTCCGCGCCAACCTGCTCCGGATCCGCTTCAAGAACGCCGCCAACACCAGCGTGATCCGCTGGGGGGGCAAGCTCCTCGCGCTGTGGGAGGGGGGCCTCCCCCACGCGATCGATCCCGACTCTCTCGCCTGCGAGGGGCGTCACGACTTCGAGGGCCAGCTCCGCCACCAGGGGCCCGCGGTGATGCGCTGGCTGACCCCGGAGCTCCCGTTCTCCGCCCACCCCAAGGTCGATCCCGAGCGCGGGGAGCTCTACAATTTTGGCACCCTCTTTGGCCCGCGGCACAAGCTGCTGATCCACCGTGTGGACGCGTCCGGTCAGATGGACACGCCCCGGGCGTTGACCCTCGATCGGCTGGCTTTTCTCCATGATTTCACCCTGACCCGGCGCTTCTTGGTCTTCTTCCTGTTCCCGGTCTCCTTCGACGTGGCGCGCTCGCTGCTGGGGTTGCTCCCCCCGGCGGAGGCCATCCAGCAGCGCCTCGACGCGCCCACCCGCATCTGGCTGGTCCCCAGAGACGGCGGCCCCCCGCGGACCTTCGAGGCACGCCCCGGCTTCGTGTTTCACTTCGCCGGCGCCTTCGAGGAGAGCGAGCGGGTCGTGGTGGACGGATTCCGCATGGAGCGCTTCCCCAGGGTCGAGGGCAGCAGCGTGCTCCGGGGCAGCCCCGTGGTCGATTACCCCTCCCCGATGCTCACCCGCTTCACTCTGGATCTGACCGATGGCTCCGTGCAGGAGCGGCAGCTGACCGAGCACCCGGGCGAGCTCCCCGGGCTCATGCCCCGCGCCACCCTCGGCCCCCACCGGTACGTGTGGGCCATCGGAGGCCCCCCCGGGCACCCGGACCCCTTCTTTCACGGTATATGGAAGCTCGATACAACCACGGGAGAGACCCGGTCCAGGAGCTGGGGCGACGATCTACCCGGGGAGCCGGTGCTGGTGCCGCGCCCGGGGGCCCGCGGGGAGGACGACGGCTGGCTGCTCTCGCTGGTGTACCGGGCGGCGTCCCGTCGATCGGAGCTGGTGGTGCTGGACGCGAGCACGCTGGAGGAAGAAGCGAGGCTGGCGCTGCCGCACCACGTGCCTCCGGGGTTCCACGGGACGTGGGTGCCGGAGGGCTGATTCAGGCCGCGCAGATGTCGTTGACGGCCACGGCCGCGGGGCGCAGCGGCCGGAGCTTCGCCTGCTCCAGGGAGGCGCCGATCATGAACCCCTGGAGCGTCAGGCGCATCCGGACCGCATCGAGGTAGCCCTCGCGGTGGAGCATCGACAGGGTGACCCGGACGTCGCCCCGGCGCGCCTTCACCTCGGAGACCAGGTCGTCGAGGTTCATCGAGCGGCCCTGCTGCTGGGCGGCAGCGAGGGTCTTGAGGATGTAACCGGCGAGCAGCTTCTGGAACGAGGTGGGCTTCATGGGAGGGGCTCCGTGGGTGGGTTTATGGTGAGGCGGTATTGATCCGCATCGGCTGTACTCACTGTTGTAAGCCCCTGAGATCGGCACGCAAGAGGGAAAAAAAGGCCACGGATCACTTCGATAAGCAGAGGATTAAGGGGACGGAGGACAGGCCCCTGGGGGGTGGGCTACGGTGGGTAAGTTCGACGTCGGAGGGACTGGCTGGAACTTGGCGTCGGGCGCGTGGTCCGTGGGGAGCCCCCCACCATTGCCTGCGAGGGTTCATGCGTCGTTGCACCACATCCGGGTTGCTGGTCCGCCTGTCGCTGTTTCCGCTGCTGTTGCTGGTTTCTTGCCAGGAGCCGGCGCGCCCGCTGGTGGCGCGCACGCAGACCTTTGCCGAGCTGCGTACGGTGCGTCGTGGGGTGAAGGTCGAGGCGCCCAGGGAAGCGGCGCGGGCGCCGTACCCGAGGGAGCGGCTGGCGGATGGCCAGAAGATCACGCTGGAGGGCGGGGGTCTGGCGTGGTTGCGGCGCGACAGCGGGGCGACGGTGCTGGTGGCTGGCCCCGGGAGCCTGGAGCTGAAGTCGGACGCGCTGAAGGTGCAGGAGGGCAAGGTGTTCGTCGACACGCCGCCGGGCCAGCTGACCGCGCTGGAGACGCCGCGGGGGGTGCTGCACCTGTCGGACGTGCGGGCGAGCGTGGAGGTGAAGAAGGACGGCAGCACGGAGGCGTACGTGCTGCGCGGGGCGGTGCGGGCCCCCGGCGGGGAGCAGGCGGGGCCCGGGGAGCGGCTGCTGCTGGGGCCGGATGGCAAGGGGCAGCGGCGGCCCGAGGTCGCGTGGGAGGACTGGACCGGCGGGCTGGCGACGACGGATCCGGGGGCACAACCCGCGCCTTACGGCGTGGGCACGGTCGGGGCCCGGACCCCGGGGGCGCAGGGCGAACCGCGCTTCCCGCTGACGATCCAGAAGCTCGATGTGCGCGTGAAGATCGATCATGACCTGGCGATCACCGAGGTCGAGCAGATCTTCTTCAACCCCTCGGCCGAGACCGTCGAGGGCATCTACAGCTTCCGGACCCCGCGGGACGCGGCGCTGCATCGCTTCGGCGTGGACCGGGATGGCGACGTGGTGTGGGGTCGCGTCAAGGAGAAGCAGGCCGCGGCTGCCCAGTACCAGGCCAACGTGTACCAGGGCTCGACGGAGGACCCGGCGCTGCTGGAGTGGGTCGCGCCAGGGGTGTACCAGGCCCGCCTCTACCCGATCGAACCCGGCGGTGCGCGCCGCGTGGTGACCCGCTACGCGGAGTGGCTCAGCCGCCAGGGGTCCAGGGCCGAGCGGCGGCTCTACACCTACCCGATGGCGGCCGAGGGCGCCGAGAGCTCGATCCCTCGCATCGAGGAGCTGACCATCTCCATCGATCTCGACAAGGCCGGGGCCCAGGACATCCGGGCCGGCATGCAGGCGAACCGGGACGGGAACCGCCTCACCGTGCGCTCCTGGGATGTGCTCCCGAGGGCCGATTTTTCCCTCGAACTCTTCGACAACGGCGCCCCCGTGGGCACCGCCTACCAGGCCCCTCACCGCCTCGAACTCGACACCATCGAGCACGAGAAGCGCGCCCAGGCCGTCGCCGATAGCCGGGGTGAATCCGATTACGTGCTGATGCCGGTGCGCCCCGGGGCCGCCAACGAACCCGCCGGTGGCCTCGATCTCGCCATCGTCCTCGACGCCTCCGCCGCCACCGACGGCAGCGCCCTCGCCTCCGCACGCGCCACCACCGCCGCGCTCCTCGCTCACCTCGGCCCCGAGGACCGCGCCGCCGTCTGGGCCAGCGACGCCACCTTGCGCCCCGTCGCCGAGCGCTCCGGCGAGTTCTTGCCCACCGACGCCCAGCGCCGCCAGACCATCCTCTCTGGCCTCGCTCGCCTCGACCGCGGCGGCGCCACCGACCTGGGCGCCGTCCTCGCCTCCGCCGCCAGCAAGCTCGACCCCAGGCGCCGCGGCGCCGTCGTCTACGTCGGCGACGGACGCCCCACCGTCGGCGAGCTCGGCCTCGCCGAGCTCCGCGATCGCCTCCAGCTCCTGCCTCGCCCCGTCCGCGTCTTCGCCGTCGGCGTCGGCCACGACGCCAACATGAGCATGCTCAAGGGCATCGCCCGCGGCGCCTTCGCCGAGCGCGTCACCGACGGCAGCGGCGCCGCTCGCGCCGCCCTGCGCCTCCTCGAAGAAGCCGAGCGGCCGGTCTGGCTCGGTGTCAAAGTTGACCTTGGCCCGGGGGTGGACCGCCTCTTCCCGCGGGAGCTGGGCGCGCTGGCCGCGGACGAGACCGCGCTGGTGGTGGGGAGGCTGGTGGGCGAGGCGCCGAAGCAGATCGTGGTGAAAGGGTCCGGTGGGGAGCGGACGTTGCCGGTGGTGACGATGCCGATCCAGGACGACGGGGACATGCGGCGCAGGTGGGCGGAAGGGCGCCTGGTGCAGCTGCTGGACGAGGGCGCAGGGCGCGCCGCGGTGGTCGAGGTGGGCTCGCGCTACGGCGTCATCACCCCCTTCACGTCGCTCTACGTGCCGACCACCGCGGAGGTGGAGAAGGAGCGAAAAGAGGCGAGGAAATCCAATGTCTTCGACGAGGAGACGGAGGAGATCGCCCGGGCCAGCGCCGACAACAAGGAGGGGGGTACCGGCACCCGCGCCAAGGGCGAGGAGGGCAGCATGGGGAAGCCGTCCTCCGGGGCGACCAGCCAGCGCTACGGCGTGCAGGGCCCCAAGGACAACCCGGACCCGCACATCGCTCGCCAGGAAGCCCTCAAGGAGGCCGCCGAGTTCGGCATCATCGGCCTGGTCAGCCCGGGCGCCGGCGGCGATCCAAACGCCCCGGCCGCGCCCTGGGGTCGTGACGACGCTCAGCGAAATGAGCGGATGGAGCTGGAGAAAAAGCTCGTCGAGGCCAGCGGGAAGGCAGACGCCCCCTCGCGACCCATGGGGCCGAAACCGGCGCCCGAAGCCGATGCAGCCAGCGCTCGCGGCAGCATGTGGGGCGCCGACATCGGCGATTCGTTTGGCGCCGGCGGCCTCGGCCTCGCGGGGAGCGGGGATGGCGGCGGTGGCCGCGGCGAGGGCATCGGCCTGGGCAGCATCGGCACCATCGGCCACGGCTCCGGCACCGGCTCGGGCCAGGGCTTTGGCTCCGGTCATGGCCGCCTGGGCGGCGATCACAAGGCCAGGCCGCCCCAGGTACGCATGGGCGCCACCACGGTCAGCGGTCGCCTGCCGCCGGAGGTCATCCAGCGCATCGTGCGGCAGAGCTTCGGCCGGTTCCGTCTCTGCTACGAGAAC
>JALOQB010000052.1 GCA_025453595.1 Polyangiaceae bacterium | reverse complement strand
AGGGAGACGGAGACTGGCAGCGGCAGACGGCGGCAGGGCTGATCCTGGGGACCCCGGCGTACATGGCGCCGGAGCAATTCACCAGCAGCAACCCGCCCAGCCCTGCGGCGGACGTCTACGCGCTGGGGGTGACCCTCTTCGAGATGCTCACGGGGCACCTGCCCTTCGCTGCGCCCACGCTCGCGGGCTTGCTGGTGGCCCACCTGCAGCAGCCGGTGCCTTCGCTCCGGGCGCACCTTCCGGGGGTCGAGGTGGAGGCCATCGATGGCTTGCTCGCCTCGCTCCTTGCCAAGGATCCTGCGGTGCGCCTCCGGGATGGAGGGGATATCCTGCGGGCGATCGATCGCCTCGACACGGGGTGGTCCATCTCGGACCGGTTGCTTCAGGAGCAGGAGGGGGTGCTGCTGGCGGTGGGTCCGGCGGAACAGCTGGAGGCGGTGACTCGCCTGCCGATGTTCCTGACCGAGGTCGGGGCCTTTCGTGCCCAGCGCATCGGCGCCAAGCAGCTTCTTGTTGTCCCTCACGCGGAGGCGGCGCTCCACCTCGCGTCGCTCCTCCACCGGGAGCAGCCGCTGCGCATCGCGGTGCACCCCGGGGTCTTCGAGCGCCTGGGTACCGCCGTCTACGGCGAGCCGGTGCGCTCGGTCCTGAGGCTGGCGCGGGCGGCGAGGCAGGGTGAGATCTTGCTGTCCGAGGAGCTCCACGACGCGGTGGGGTACGGCTGGCTGGCCCGTATCGAGCCCAGCGGCCACCTCCAGTTCCGGGACGAGCCCTCGACCTTCCAGGTCTTTCGGTTCCTGGTGCGGGAGGAGGGGCCGCTCCCGGTGCGCCCGGCGGCTCACGCGCCGGGGGGTCTTGTCTTCGCCTGTACCTGCGGCCAGCACGGGTTTGTCCAGGTGCGCGGGGAACCCGAGGGCAAGCTGCGTATCCGCTGCCCCCGGTGTTCCCAGTACATCGTCCTCGATCCGACCTCCCGGGATCTGGAGTCCGTCGACGCGACGGTGCTGTCGCAGGTGCTCCTGCTCCCCCGCCCGCCCTCCCCCGATGACGCCCTGATGGCCGCCCTTGCCGACGAGGATTGAAGGAGAAATCATGAACGAAGAGAACCACCAGAGCAGCAAGATTCACGAGGCTTACGTCCAGCGCGTCAAGGCGCGCCTGGCTCGCCCCAGTATCTCCGTCGAGGATGCCCGGGATGGGATCCTGGACTGCTTCGTGTCGACCTACCACGAGGGCTTGACCGCCGGGCTCCGGGGCATCGTGGGCGTCGAGGCCAGGCCCGACGAGGTCGCCCGGGTCGCGGCGGGGATGTTCCGCAAGCGGCTCAAGGCGCACGGGGTCACCTTCGAGGCCCCTACCATCGACGCCCTGGCCGCGGTCAAGGAGGAGGTCGACCAGGAGTTCCACTTCGCCGAACTCCCCGCCGAGATCAGGGGTATGCACGACAAGGTCTGCAACCTGATGATCGCCAAGGCCGAGGGGCTCATCGAGCACCAGGGCGATCGCTCCGTGCTCCAGCCCAGGGCAGCGGATACCCAGCAAGCCCCCGCGGTGACCCTGTTGCCGGTCGTCCCGGTGCAGGCCCCCGCGCCTCCGTCCATGCCTCGCTCCTCGTCTCGCAGGCCTTCCCCCACGACGCTTGCCCTGCGGGCCGCCCTGGTGAGCCACTGCTCCGAGCTGATCGAGCGGATCAACGAGGGCGCATCCCTCGACGAGCTCGAGCAGGGCTGGGGCCGCGGAGACACCCTGCTCCGGGCCTTGCGCCAGTTCGACTGATCAGGGAACCAGCGCCACCAAACGAGGGGAGCTCCAGGGCGCGATGCGAGGGGCACCGGGGGCATCGCAGGGGCCATGTCACCCCCACGTGTCGCGCCGGACGCCCTGCCCCAGCGCCTCTGGCAGGAGCTGGAGCGCGCCCCCCACGATCGGCACCACGACTGGCGCACGCCGGCGCTTGCCACGGTGGGTCTGGACGGACAACCACAGGCCCGCACCGTGGTGCTGCGGGAGGCCCGCGCCGCCACGCAGGAGCTGGTGCTGTACACCGACGCGCGCAGCCCCAAGTGCGCCGAGCTCCAGGCCAGCACCGGGGCGCTGCTGCTCTTCTGGAGCCCACGGCTGCGCTGGCAGCTGCGGGCCAGCGGTCAGGCGCGGGTCGAGCACGAGGGCCCCGCGGTACAGGCGACCTGGGAGCGCATGCGCAACGCCCCGTCGGCGCGCGATTACCTGGCGCTGCTGGCCCCCGGGGCGCCGCTGGAGGGCCCGGAGGCCCACGACGCGCAGGTGGCTTCCGGAGCCGCGCACCACCTGGCCCGGATCACCCTGACGGTGCAGCGCCTGGACTGGCTGGAGCTTCGCCGGGAAGGGCACCGTCGGGCCATGATCGAGGGCGAGCACCTGCGGTGGTGCATGCCCTGAAGATCAGCGAGCGCGCCGGAGGAACATCAGGCAGGCGATCAGGCCCGCGAGGCCGCAGCCTCCCCACAGGGCGACGGGGCCGTGGTGGGCGAGCAGCCAGCCGCCGCCGAGGGGGCCGAGGAAGGATCCGGAGGCGTGGCCGAACATCAGGGCCCCCTGGTAGCTGCCCCGGAGCGAGGGCGGCGCCAGGTCCGCGACCACGGCGGAGACCCGGGGCGCGATGAGGATCTCGCCCAGCGTCCAGCAGACGATGCCCAGCGCCCAGCTCGCCGCGGAGGAGGCCAGCGCGTGGCTCCCGAAGCCGAGGCCGATCAGCAAGGCCCCGAGCGCCAGCATGCGCCCCCCGGGGAGGCCGCCGAGCCAGCGGGTCAGCAGGGGCTGCACCACCACGATCATCACGCCGTTGAGCGCCAGGAGCGCGCCGAAGGTGCGGGTGCTCAACCCCGCGCCCCGGACCGCCACCGGGAAGGTCGAGTTGACCTGGAAGAAGCAGAGCACCAGCAGGCTATTGGCCACCAGAAACGAGACAAATCTCGGGTCGAGGAAGGGGCTCAGCAGCGCCCGCGGGGGCGAGGAGGCCGCGGAGACGGGGCGCGTCTCGGGCAGGAGCAGGAGCGCGACCGCGGCGAAGCCCAGGGTGGTGAGTGCGTCCCCGAGGAAGAGCATGCGGAAGCTCTGGGACGCGAGGAGCCCCGCCAGCATCGTCGAGCAGGCGAAGCCCAGGTTGGCGGCCCAGTAGAGCGCGCCAAAGGCGGCCACCCGCGGGGGGCCCTCGGGGACGAGATCCGCCACCATGGCCTGGAGGGCCGGCCGGTACAGCTCCCCGAAGAAACCGAGGGCCAGCAGCGACACCCCGAGCATCCCCTCGTCTCGCTGCCAGGCGAGCTGACCCATCGCCGCCGCCGACAGCAGCAGCGAGGTGGCCAGCGTGCTGCGGCGTCCCACCCGATCCGCCAGCGCCCCGCCGCTGAGCGACGCGGCCAGCCCGCCCAGCCCGTAGAGCGCCAGCAGCCACCCCACCTCCGCAGGGCTCTGCCCCCGCTGCTCGGTCAGGAAGATGCTGAGGAACGGGACCACAAAGCCCCCCAGTCGGTTCAAGAAGGCCCCTGCCCACAGCACCCAGAAGACCCGCGGCAGCTGCTCCGCACGGAGCGAGCGCAGCAGCAGCGTTCGTAGCCAAGCCATACCCGAGAGACGGGACCACCTGGCCCCAGCAGACAAGGGGGTACCAGGAAGCGCGGCATGGCCCACGGAGGATTTATACAAAAGTCTAAAAATTTAGATTCAGGGATAAACATTTCACCGCGCCTGGCGAAATTCCCGCGGGATTCATCGACATCGCGGCGCTGGCACGGGGCTTGGAGAAGGAGGAGTTCATGAAGAAACCCTCCCCTGCGGTGCCGCTCCCGGAGCCGGAGCACCCCCCCACGAGCCTCCCCCGGGAGGCTTCGTGCTTTTTGGGGAAGCAGGGGGGAGAGCGGGGGCAGGTGGGAGGGTGAAGAGAGGGCCCCTTGCCAGGCAGGCAGGGAGGCGAGGGGGAGGCTCGCCATTCTGACAACGGGGGGCGTCGAGTGAACCAAAGTGTCAAAGAATCCGTGGTGTTTTCCCCGGTGGAATAAGGGTTCGGGGCGGCCCGTTAGCTCGTCGTCCCCGGCGAGTCAGGCGTCCACCGGGGGCCCGCGAGAGGCGCTCGTGCCTCCGGAGAGCGGGACCAGGTCACGCCGTGCTCAGGAGGGTTCCATGCGCATCGGGATCGTGGGCGGCCTTTGCCGCGCAGAGTCGGATCTGTCCAGGGTGGCCCGGAAGGCGGGGCACGAGGTGGAGTTTCACGACGGCCAGCTGCGGGGGCCGAGCGCGGGGGCGCTGGAGTCGCTGATCGGACGCTCGGACGTGGTGGTGGTGGTGACCGAGGTGAACAGCCACGCGGCGATGCTGAAGACCAAGGAGCTGCTGCGGAAGAACGGGCGCGAGGCGGTCTTCCTGAGGAAGGCGAGCAAGAGCCGGCTGAGCCAGCTGCTGGAGGAGCTGACGGCGGGGCTGATCCCTTGCGCCTGCTGAGCGGCAGGGCCATGACCCCAGGAGGGCGCCGTGGATGGCGGGGGACCCAGGGAAAGGGCCGCGGTACCGCCCCGAGGGAGCATGCGCTATGCGTGCGCCAGGCATGTCATCTCAACCTGGAGAGCCCTGGTCATGACGCAGCTCACCCACCTGCAGCGCCTCGAAGCCGAGAGCATCGATATCTTCCGCGAGGCAATCGCGGAGAGCGAGCGCCCGGTGATGCTCTACTCGATCGGCAAGGATAGCGCGGTGCTGCTGCACCTGGCGCGGAAGGCGTTTTATCCGTCGAAGCTGCCGTTCCCGCTGCTGCACATCGACACCACCTGGAAGTTCCGGGAGATGTACGCCTTCCGGGACAGGATCGCCCGGGAGCCGGGGATGGAGCTGCTGGTGTACAGCAACCCGGAGGCGAAGGCGCTGGGGATCAACCCGTTCACCCACGGCTCGGCGGTCCATACGGACATCTGGAAGACGCAGGGGCTGAAGCAGGCGCTGGACAAGTACGGCTTCGACGCGGCCTTCGGCGGGGCGCGGCGGGACGAGGAGAAATCGCGGGCCAAGGAGCGCATCTTCTCGTTCCGGACGGCGCAGCACCGGTGGGACCCGAAGATGCAGCGGCCCGAGCTGTGGCGGCTCTACAACGCGCGGAAGAACAAGGGGGAGAGCAACCGGGTGTTCCCCATGTCCAACTGGACCGAGCTCGACATCTGGCAGTACATCTACCGGGAGAACATCGAGATCGTTCCGCTGTACTACGCGGCCCCGAGGCCCGTGGTCGAGCGCGACGGGGTGCTGATCATGGTGGACGACGACCGGATGCCGCTGCGCCCCGGCGAGGTGCCGCAGCTGCGCAGCGTCCGGTTCCGCACGCTGGGGTGCTACCCGCTCACCGGGGCGGTCGAGTCGACGGCGACGACCTTGCCCCAGATCATTCAAGAGATGCTCCTGACCAAGACGAGCGAGCGCCAGGGGCGCGTGATCGATCATGACCAGTCCGGTTCCATGGAAAAGAAGAAGCAGGAGGGGTACTTCTGATGGCGCACGTGTCCGAGCTGATTGCCCAGGATATCGAGGGGTACCTGCGGGCCCACGAGCACAAGGGGCTGCTGCGCTTCATCACCTGCGGCAGCGTCGATGACGGCAAGAGCACGCTGATCGGGCGCCTGCTCTACGAGTCCAAGATGATCTTCGAGGACCAGCTCGCGGCGCTGGAGGCGGACTCGAAGAAGGTGGGCACCCAGGGGGGCGAGCTCGACTTCGCCCTGCTGGTGGACGGCCTCGCCGCCGAGCGGGAGCAGGGCATCACCATCGACGTCGCCTACCGGTTCTTCTCGACCGACCGGCGGAAATTCATCGTCGCCGACACGCCCGGCCACGAGCAGTACACCCGCAACATGATCACCGGCGCCTCCACCGCCCAGGTGGCCGTCGTGATGATCGACGCGCGCAAGGGGGTGCTGACCCAGACCCGGCGCCATAGCTTCCTCGTCTCGCTCATCGGGATCCGGAAGATCGTCCTCGCCATCAACAAGCTCGACATGGTCGGCTACTCCCGCGAGGTCTTCGATCGGATCGAGGCCGACTACCGGGCCTTCGCCGCGCGCCTCGGGCTGACCGACATCACCTGCATCCCGATGTCGGCGCTCCGGGGCGATAACGTCACCAGCCGCTCGGAGAACACCCCCTGGTACACGGGCCCCGCCCTCATGGAGTTCCTCGAGACGGTGCCCATCGAGGAGGGCCTCCAGGATGCGCCGTTCCGCCTCCTCGTCCAGTGGGTCAACCGCCCCAACCTCGATTTTCGCGGGTTCTCCGGGCTGATCGTTGGAGGTCAAATCAAGCCAGGGGACCGGGTGAAGGCGCTGCCCTCCGGGAAGGAGAGCGTGGTGACCCGGGTGGTGACGATGGACGGGGACCTGCCGGTGGCGATGGCGGGGCAGTCGATCACGGTGACGCTGGCGGACGAGATCGACATCAGTCGCGGCGACGTGCTGGCGAGCGTCGAGCGGCCGGCGGGGGTGGCGGAGCAGCTGGAGGCGACGCTGGTGTGGATGAGCGAGCAGCCGCTGGAGCCCGGGCGCTCGTACCTGCTGAAGCTCGGGTCCCGGCTCGCCGGGGCGACGGTGAAGACGCCGCGCCACAAGATCAACGTCAACACCCTCGAAGAGACGCCGACGGCGGCGCTGGAGCTGAACGAGATCGGCGTGTGCGAGCTGACGCTGGACCGGCCGGTGGCCTTCGATCCGTACACCGAGGGCCGGGACATGGGGGGCTTCATCCTGATCGATCGGCTGCTCAACACGACGATCGCCGCGGGGTTGATCCGGAGCGGCTCGCTGGTGCAGCAGCGGCTGGAGCGGGCGGCGACCCGGGTGGACCGGGCGGCGCGGGCGGCGTTGAAGGGGCAAAAAGCCGCGGTGGTCTGGCTGGACGGCCCCCGGGCCGAAGGGCTGGCAGCGGAGCTGGAGCGCCGGCTCTTCACCCTGGGCCGCCACACCTACCTGCTCTCGACCGGGGATCAGGCACCGCGGGAGGCCGCGCTGCTGGCGGACGCGGGGCTCCTGGTGCTGGCGCCGCGGCCCGGGGAGCAGGAGCGCTGCGCCATCGCCCTGAGCCCTCCCTTCGGGGCGGAGCAAGGGGCCCTGGTGCCCGGCCCCCTGCCGGACGACCCGGCGGAGGCGGCGCAGCGGCTGGTAGAAGGGCTGCGCGCCCTCGGCGCCCTGGACGCGCTGGACCTGGACCCGGGCGACGGGATCTGAGCCTGGCCGCCCGGGGCGTCGGGCCGTAAGCTGCCCCCGTGCTACCCCCGGCCCCCTCGATCCCCACGCCGCTCCACCTCGTCGAGTGGATGCGGCGCCCCTACGAGTTCTTTTCCCGCTGCCAGCGCGAGGTCGGCGACTACTTCCGGCTCCGCCTGCCGGGGCTCGGGGAGATCACCGTGGTCGCGGCCCCGGAGGGCGTGAAGGAGGTGTTCTCCCTGGCGCCGGACGAGGGGCATGCGGGCAAGGCCAACGCGGTCCTCAAGCCCTTCCTCGGGGAGCGCTCGCTGCTGCTGCTCGATGGGCCACCGCACCAGCGCCACCGCAAGCTGATGACCCCGGCCTTCCACGGGGAGCGCATGGCGTCCTATGGAACTTCCATGCTGCAGACCGCGAGCGACGTGATCGACGGGATGCCGCTGGGGCGGGTGTTCCCGGCCCACGGGCCGCTGCAGGAGCTGACGCTGCGGGTGATCCTGCGGACGGTGTTCGGGGTGGCGTCGGGGCCCAGGTTCCGGGAGCTGATGGGGCTGCTGGGGGAGTCGCTGGAGATCATCGCGTGGCCGGTGATGCTGTTCCCGTTCATGCAGCGCGATCTCGGGGGCTGGAGCCCCTGGGGTCGATTTCTGGCGCTGAGCGCCCGGGTAGATACGCTGCTCCAGCAGGAGATCGAGGAGGCGCGGGGGCCCGGGGGGGCCGGGCGCGAGGACATCCTGGCGATGCTGGTGCAGGCGCGGGACGAGGCCGGGAACCCCCTGTCGGATCAGGAGCTGAAGGAGGAGCTGGTCACGCTGCTGGTGGCGGGGCATGAGACGACGGCGACGGCGCTGACGTGGGCGCTACGGTGGGTGCTGCCGGATCGGGAGCTGTGCGAGCGGCTGCGCGAGGAGGCGGAGGCCTGCGCCCCGGGAGGGGCCCTGTCGGCGGAGCGGGTGGCCCGGAGCGAGCTGCTGGACGGCGTGACCCGGGAGGCGCTGCGGCGGATCCCGGTGATCCCGGTGGTGGGCCGCGTGATGCAGCGACCCCTGGAGCTTGGCGGCTACGAGCTGCCGGTGGGGCACCTGGTGGCCCCCTCGATCTACCTCGTCCACCACCACCCGGCGCTCTACCCCGAGCCCGAGCGCTTTCACCCGGACCGGTACCGCACCTTCCGCCCCGCGGCCTGGGAGTTCATCCCCTTCGGCGGCGGCTTCCGGCGCTGCATCGGCGCCGCCTTCGCCATGTACGAGATGAAGCTGGTGCTGGCCTCGATCTTTCACCGGCTCCACCTCCAGCTCGCCCCGGGCTACGCCCCCCGCAGCCGACGCCGCGCCATCACCATCACCCCCACCCAGGGCCTCCCCGTGCTCCTCTCCTCGCGGCGCCCCGCGCACCGCCCCTCCTGAGCCCACAGACCATGGAGCTTCCCTACAGGCAACCCCACCTCCTGAGACCTGGGCGGCTTGCCGGGGCCCTGGGGCTCGTGGCGTCCGCGGCCTGTGGGCCGGTGGGGCCCTCCTCGAACCAGCCCCTCCCGCAGGGGAGCGCAGCGAGCAGCTCCGGGCTGGCCCCGGCCTCTGGCTCCTCCCTGTACGCCGCGCAACCTCTCGCGCCCACCGCCCTTCCCACTTCCCCGCCCACCACGCCCCCGGCGATCTCGCCGCGACCTGCGGGGGAGCTGATGCCCCTGGGCCCGGCGCTGCCGCCAGGGGAACATGGCTTTCGCCCGGGAGAGCCCGAGGTCTCGATGGAGCAAGTGGCCGCGGAGGGGGTGCGCATCCCCGACAAGTTTCGCGGGGACTGGAGCTGCGTGCGGCGCAAGGTGGGGGCCAGCCCGGGGCTGCTCTGCCATGGCGGGTTGGAGAGCGAGCAAACCGGGCACTCGATCTTCTTGATGACGCTGTTTGCCATCGAGAAAGGGCAGCTGCGCCGGGTCTTCACCTTCCCCCAGCAGGCCCGGGCGCTCTCGTTCGCGGAGGCGGTGTACGCGACCCTGAAGGTGACGTACGACGAGGAGCAAGGGGTGTTGATCCTGGAGGATGGGGCGCTCCCGTGCGAGGAGGCGACCCGGAGCGGGGATGAGAGCGCCGAGTACCGGAGGGTGGTGAGCCGGCTGTGCCAGGCCCGGGGCACCTACCAGCTCCGGGGGGCCACGCTGCTCCGTCGGGGGCCCCCGCCCACGCTACGATGGCCTCCTCGCGCCGCGCCCGCGTCCACGGAGCCGTCCGGATCCAGGCTCAGCCTCCCCTGACCCGGTTCACGGTGACCCCGAGGGGCTTCCCTCGGGGGGAGGGATCCGCTCTCCTAGAGGGTTCCAACGAACCTTCTTCCGGAAAAGAGAGAGCGATCCATGCGACGTACCCTGGTCTCCGCCTGTTCCCCGCTGGGCCTGGTGGCCCTGCTGCTGCTGACCCACTGCGGGAGCTCGAGCTCCACGGAAGACCCACCGGGACGGCCCAGCGGCGGGACCGCGGGCAGCGCCGGCAAGGGCGGGTCGGGCGGAGGCTCCGGGGGTACCGCAGGGCAAGGCGGGGCCGGGGCCGCCGGCGAGGCAGGGGCGGGAGCCGGCGGGGAAGCCGGCGCGGCGGGCGAGGGCGGTTCATCCGGAACTTCCGGACAGGGCGGCGCAGGCGAGGGGGGGCAATCCGGTGCGGGCGCAGGCGGCGAGGCGGGGGCCGGGGCCGGGGGCGAGGCGGGGGCCAGCGGAGGGGCGGGGGCCGGCGGAGGGGCGGGGGCCAGCGGCGTGGGGGGCCAGGGGGGCTGCAGCGATCCGCAGGTGGAGTGCGAGGGCGCCTGCGTGAACCTGCTGAGCGACGCGAAGAACTGCGGGTTCTGCGGCAACGCGTGTGCGGCGGGCCAGCAGTGCTCCCAGGCGGCCTGCGTGAGCGAGTGCAGCGCGCAGCAGGCGCTGTGCAACGGGGCCTGCGTGGATCTGAAGAGCGACGGGAACAACTGCGGATCCTGCGGCAACGCATGCGACAAGGGGACGGTCTGCGGGGATGGCAAGTGCGGCGCGAGCTGCGGGGCCGGTCAGCAGCTGTGCAGCGGTAGCTGCGTCGACACCAGCTCGAACCCGGCGCACTGCGGGGCCTGCGACAACAGCTGCCCCTCGGGGCCCGGGGCGACGCCGATCTGCGTGGGTGGGCTGTGCGGGGTCGTCTGTCAGCAGGGCTTCACCTCGTGCAACGGCGGCTGCGTGGATCTGAAGAGCGACGAGAACAACTGCGGATCCTGCGGCAACGCGTGCGGCGCTGGCGAGGCCTGCGACGAGGGGGTGTGCGAGGTGGACTGCGCGGCCCCCAAGCTGATCTGCGGCGGGTCCTGCGTGGATCCAGCGTCCAACGGGCAGCACTGCGGGGGCTGTGGCAACGCCTGCAAGGCAGGGGAGGTCTGCGAGGGCGGGGCGTGCAAGATCGCCTGCCCCGCCGGGACTCTGGAGTGCAACGGTGTCTGCGTCGACCCTGATCAGGACACGAAGAATTGCGGGGGTTGTGGGCTCGCCTGCGGGGCCGGGGAGGTGTGCACAGCGGGGAGCTGCAAGGCGAGCTGCGGGGCCGGGCAGACGCTGTGCAGCGGGTCCTGCGTGGAGCTGGGGAGCGACGAGAAGAACTGCGGGTCGTGCGGCAACGCGTGCGGCGCGGGGGAAGATTGCAACGGAGGGCAGTGCCAGCTCTCGTGCAAGGCGCAGCTGCTGGGGAACCCGCTGACGGATCTGTGGGGGTTCTCGTGGGACGGAAACGAGCGGACGACAGGGACGCTGGAGCAGGCGAGGGCGACCTGCGAGTCGATCGGCGGTCGGCTGCCGACGGCGACGGAGATGCACCGGGTGAGCGCGGTGCGGACGTCGCAGGTCGGGCAGAAGGATCAGGTGAACTACCTGTGGACCGCGGTGCCCTACGACACGGACGAGCAGGTGGTGGAGCGGCTGAGCGACGGCAACCTGGCGCGGCAGACGGTGACGAAGACCAACGTGTACCGGTGCGTCTGCGCGCCGCCGGACCCGCCAGGGTTCGGGGGTTCAGATTGTACCGGCAGCAACAAGGCCGAGTGCTCCACGCTGACCCGCGAGGGCAAGACCTACAACATCGACGCCCAGGACCGGGCGAAGCTCAACGCGAGCGGCGCCGCCTGGGAGTGCGCGTTCCACGGGGGTCACCTGCTCGATGTGGGCACCCAGGTCGCCGCGATCCAGCAGGGGCTCAAGGGAGGTCAAAACGCACCTCACTGGACCTCCGATGTCTCGCTGAGCAGCACGGCGATGACGGTCACCTGGACCGACAATGTGCCGTGGGTTGCTTCGAATTCGACGCTGAGCCACGCGACGATGAGCACGCTCAACACGACGAGCTTCCGGTGCATCGGGCCGCAGGGGGCGCTGACGCCCAAGGCGGGGGCGCCCGCGGGGGCCTTCGCGCTGCCCCGGAGCGGTGTGGCCCACGACAGCCAGGATCGCCCGGCGCAGAAGTGGGCCGCGGCCCACGACACCTGCGTCTTCTTCGGGGGCCACCTGACGCCCCCGGTGGACCTGATGGAAGCGGTCTTCGAGGGGCTCCCGGCGGGCAGCGGGGTGAAGCTGTGGACCGCGGATCAGGCGGGCTTCAACGGGTCCCAGTTCCAGGCGGCGACGATCCTGTGGAAGGGCGCGGCGCCCCGCACTGCCTGGGACAGCAGCAACGCCGCTGGCGTGGCGAGCAAGGCCAGCGCCGGGCAACCCTACCGCTGCGCGTATTATCCCCAGGACGCGGCCTTCCAGGGGCCCGACGCGGCCCAGTGCCAGGGCGCCTGCTACGCGGTGCCGCCGGCCATTGGCTCCAGCGAGACGGGCTCGACGCTCTGGTTTGATGTGCTGGATCGCCCGTCGGCCACCGTCGCCGAGGCCATCGACACCTGCCCCAAGGCGGGCGGCCGTCTCCCCCGGGAGCGGGACTACACCGAGGCGATCCGGGGCGGGTTGCCCAACGGCTCCACCTCGCTGCTCTTCACCTCGGACTTCACCCTGTATGCATCGAACGGGGCCCGCTACGTCCACGTCGTTCGCTGGTCGCAGCAGGAGGAGGCCTTCGACGATCAGTACAGCAAATACATGACCTGGAGCGCGATCTCCAACAAGCACCCCTTCCGCTGCATGTGGACCAGCGAGCATCGCTGAGGGTGTGACCCTGGCGCCCACGGGCGACACGGGCACGGTTCACCGGCCACAGCCCGGCGCGTCCACGGGTGATTCTCCAGTTTTTCAGGGGGATCTGGGCTGGCCCAGGGTCTGCAGTGGCCACGGACCGTGCCCGCCTCCCTCTCCACCTGGATCCCTCGCCGCCTCCTGGCGCCGCTCGCGGCGACGGCCGCGCTCTGCGCCCCCGCCTCGGCTCGCGCAGAACCCTCCATCGAGGGCGTCATCGTGGCCCTTGATGGTGAAGATCTGGTCCTCGACCTGGGCTCCCTGCGGGGCGCCAGCGAGGGCGCCGTCGTCGAGCTGTGGCGCCCCCTCACGCTCCGGCACCCGCTCACCCGCAAGCCCCTCTCGGATCGCTTTCGTATCGGGACGCTGAAGCTCAAGCAGGTGCGCCCCAACCTGGCGCTGGCCTCCCCGGAGGGCGAGCCGCTGCGGGAGCCGAAGGCAGGAGACGTGGTGATCTTGCGGTCCCCCTCCCCGCCCTCGCCCCCGGGAACGGCCCCCACCGAGCCGAAACCTCCTTCCCCTCCCGCGGAGACGCCCGGGGATCCCGAGGCCGAGGACCTTGCACGGATGCTGGTCACCCTGCAGGGAGCCACCCCGGACCTCCGCGCCCAGCGCTACGAGGAGTTCGCTCGCCGCTGGCCCCAGGGGCGCGCCTCCCGGGCCCTCCTCGAAGAGGCGGCGCTGCTGCGCGCCAGGACGACCCCCGCGCCTGCGCCCCCGCCCAGGGAGGAATACCTCTTCTCCCCTCCCCCCTCGGCCCTCGCCGGGCGCCCTCTCCACCTCGCCCTCCAGCTCCGCGACCCACGGCGGCGCGCGGTGCTTCACCACCGCCCCTCCGCCGACGCAACCTACACCTCCCGGCCCATGGAGACCGTGGGCGCCGGCTACCATGTGGCCAGGCTCCAGCCCGGGGAGCTCAGGAGTCCGGAAGTTCTCTACTTCATCGAGGTCATCGATGGGAACGGCCAGGTGCACCCGCTGCTGGGCAGCGCGGCGCAGCCCCGGCGCGTGCAGGTGAAGGATCCCGCGGCCGCCGGTGCCCTCGGGGCTGGCCCGGTGACGGCCTCGCTGTGGGTCGATTACGCGAACTTCAACCGGCTCCGGAGCAACGATTACCTGGTGCAGACCGAGGGGTTCTTCAGCCTGCGGCTCGGCGACACGGGGCTCAGGGCGATGCGCTCGGGCTTCGGCGTCCTGCGGGGGCGCGGCGGCACCCTGCGGGAGCTGGACGAGCTGGGGCTACAGGGGCGCAGCGTGGGGCTGACCTACGGCTACCTGGAGGGCGAGTGGGCCAGCACCTCCACCCTCTCGTTCCTGGGGCGCCTGGTGCTGGGCCTGCGGCGCGACGGCGTTGGCTCCGGAGGGCAAGCGTTCGTGCGCTTCGGCAACGATCAGCGCACCAACCTGCTGATCGGCGGCGAATTTCTCGGGGGCGTGGGCCTCCGTGGGATCACCCAGCTCGAATGGCGCACCATCCCGCGGGTCCCCATCCTGATGCGGACCGAGGTGACCAACCAGCCCGCCGGCGAGGCCGGGAGCCAGGCCACCCCCAATGGCCTCGTCATGAACCAGCCGACGGAGGCCACCGGCAAGGGCGAGGTCGGCCTCCGGGCCATCGTGCAGGCTGGCTACGAGCTCAGCCCGGCGCTGACCCTCGCTGCCCGCGCCTCCTACCAGGGACGAACCATCAACCACGCCGGCCCCGGGTTCGGCGCAGCGGTGACCTACCAATGGTGAGCAACCTCTTCCGCCTTGTGACCTCGCGACGCCTCGCCCCCGGGGCGCTCACCTTGCTCCTGCTCGCGGCCCCTGCGGCTGCCCAGGACCCACCCCAGCCCGCTCCGGTTCCCTCCGCTCCAGTACCCTCCGCTCCAGTACCCTCCGCTCCGGTGCCTTCCGCTCCGGTGCCTTCCGCGCTGGCGTCCGGGCAACCGGCCCCGGTGGTGGGCCCGCCGCGGGTGTTGCATGCACCGGTGGCCACGGCGACAGCCCGCAGGTCGTTGCTGATACGAATGGATATGGAAAATCCGGACACCATCCGGAAGGCCTGGCTGGTCTACAGCGACGGCGGAGGGGCGGTGAAGGAAGTGGAGTTCCGGAGAGCGGAGAATGGCCCCTATGCGGCGCAGATCGTCGATCCGGCGGGGTTGACGGTGGGCTACAGCATCGAGCTGGAGCTGGTGGACGGGCGTCGTGTACCCGGGTTTGCGTCGCGGGAGGCGATGCACGAGGTGCAGGTGCAGGAGACGGAGGAGGTGCTGCAAGAGAAGGCGAGCCTGGGCCAGGTGGGCGGGCGCCGCTCGGTGGTGAGCAGCTCGTTTGAGTACGTACATTTCGGCTCGGTCACGACGGAGGTGATGAACGAGGCGGGGACGCTGGAGCGGCGGGCGATCTCGGACCGTTATTACCGGATCGAGGCGGGGTACACGTACCGCGCGCTGGGTACGATCGCGGAGTTTGGCATCCGCGGGGGGGTGGTCCGGGGCCGCGCGGTGGTGCCAGGACAGACGGATCCCGCGAAATTCGACGTGGGGTTGAACTACGGAGCGCCGACGATCCGGCTCCGGGCGCTGGAGGGGCTGCACCTGGAAGGGACGCTGCTCACCAGCGTCACCGAGGTCGGATTTTCCACCGGCGGAGGCGCGGCGGTGCTGCTCGGGAACCCGTACGGCAACCGGCTGACGGTGGGCTTCGAGAGCATCCAGACCTTTGGCACCCGGTTCTACTCGCGGCTTGACCTGCGGGTCGGTGGGGTCAGCGTCGCTCCGATCGTCGAGATCACCGACATGCCTCACGCCGATCGCTACGGCGTGCGCCTGCTGACGGAGCTGACGCTGCCGCTGTACGAGGGTCTCCAGGCCTCCGCGCGGCTCGGCTACCAGGCGCGCGACGCGGACAGCGGGGGGCCCAGCGCCGGGCTCGCCCTCAGCCACGCGTTCTTATCTCCAAGAGCGCTCTCCTGGGCGAGCGCCTGTGGTATCCGGGGGCACTCCCGTGGCGCACATGGCTCGCACTTCACCCAGGGCCTCCCTGCTGCTCGCGGCGCTCGGTCTTGCATGGTCAAGGTCGGCGCAGGCGCAGCCCGCTGCCGCGCCCGCGGCGACCGCCACGCCGCCCGCCGCCGAGCCTGCTGCACCGCCTGCCGCGGCGCCACCGGCGGCTCCGGGGCCCGAGCCCTCCGGGGAGGAGGTGACCATCGTGGGGCGAAAAGAGTCGCCGTCCCGGGGGGCCTCGGACTTCAACCTGAAGCTGGGGGAGCTGGCGCGGGTTCCCCGGGCCAACGCTGCGGATCTGCTGCGGCTGGCGCCGGGGATCCTGCTGACGAACAAGGGCGGGGACGGCCACGCGGAGCAGGTTTTTCTGCGAGGTTTTGACGCGCGCGAGGGGCAGGACATCGAGTTCTCGGCGTCCGGGGTGCCGATCAACGAGGCCGGGAACCTCCACGGGAACGGGTACGCAGATCTTCATTTCATCATCCCTGAACTGGTGGAAGGGTTGCGGGTCATCGAGGGGCCCTTCGACCCGCGGCAGGGGAATTTTGCGGTCGCTGGCAGCGCTTCGTACGAGCTCGGGCTGCGGAAGCGAGGGCTCACGATCCGCGGGACGGCCGGCTCCTTCGGGACCCGCCGGCTGCTGCTGACCTGGGGCCCGCCCTCCGGCTCGATCGGGACATTCGGGGGTGCAGAGCTGTTCGAGACCGAGGGTTTCGGGCAGAACCGGGCGGCGCAGCGGGGGACGGCGATGGGGCAGTTCGAGGGGGCGCTCCCGGGGGGGAGCTTCCGGGTGGGGGCCACCGCCTACGCGGCGAGCTACCGCAGCGCCGGGGTGCTGCGCGCCGACGACGTGGCCCGGGGTCGGGCTGATTTTTTCGACACCTACGATCCACGGCAGGGAGGCGACTCCTCGCGCATGTCGCTCTACGGCGATGTCGAGCAAAAAAGGGGGGGGATCACCTACCGCCAGGGGGCCTTCCTGATCTTTCGATCGATGCGCCTGCGGGAGAACTTCACCGGCTTCCTCCTGGATCCGCAGCGCCCGGTGCAGCAGCCCCACCGCCAGCGCGGCGACCTCCTCGACCTCTCGGTGGATACGATCACCTACGGGGCGCGGGGCTCCGCGAGCCTCCGGAGCCAGGGTCCGGGGGCCTCCAGCGGCGTCGAGCTGGGGTACTTTGCCCGGGGGGACAGCACGGCCTCGGCCCAGCTCCGGCGCCAGGGGGTCCCGGATGTTCCCTACCTGCGAGAGACCGACCTCGATGCACGGCTCGGCAACGTGGGGATCTACGGAGACGTCGACCTGCGGGTCTGGCGTCGCCTGACCCTCCGCGGCGGCGTCCGGGGCGATTTCTTCACCTACAACGTGCTCAACCGGTGCGCGGTGGCCGAGGTGCGCCAGCCCTCTCGCGAGAACCCACCGGGCGACGCGAGCTGCCTCTCGCAGCAGGATCTGGGGCGCTACCGGGACCCGACCGATCGGGTCTCCGCCTCGGCGCTCGCCTGGCTACCGCGAGGGTCGGTGCTCGTGGGGCCCATCGACTCGTTCACGTTCTCCGTGAGCTGGGGCACCGGGGCGCGCTCCGTGGATCCGGTGTTCATCAACCAGGATCGCACCCAGCCCTTCGCGCGCCTCGAAGCGATGGAGTTCGGCGTCTCTTACGGTCGTACCTTCGAGCACGTCGAGGTGATGGCGCGCTCGGTGTTCTTCCAGACCAAGGTCGAGCGCGACCTGATCTTCAGCGAGACCGCCGGGCGCAACGTCCTGGCCCAGGGGACCACCCGGACCGGCTGGGTCGGCGCCCTGCGGCTCACCGGGGATTTCTTCGATCAGGCGGCCAACCTCACCCTGGTCAAGAGCACCTTCGACGACACGAAGCTGCTGATCCCCTACGTCCCTGATGTGGTGCTGCGCAGCGACAGCGCTCTCCACGGAGAGCTCCCGGTGCGCCTGGGCCAGCGGCGCCTGCAAGGCGCCCTGGCCTCCGGGGTCACCTACGTCGGGCGCCGGGCCCTGCCCTTCGGTCAGCGCTCCGAGTCCATCTTCACCGTCGACGCCTCCGCCACGCTGCAGCACCAGGGCTACGAGCTGGGCCTCATCGCCACCAACCTGTTCGATCGTCGCTACCGCCTGAGCGAGTTCAACTACGTCTCCGACTTCGGCTCGGCCTCCCAGCCCACGCTGGTCCCGGCGCGGCATTTCTCCGCAGGCGCCCCCCGCGCCCTCTTCCTCACCTTCGCCGTCCACCTCGGAGGTACCCCGTGATCCGCCTCGTCCTCCTCCTGCCCCTGCTCCTCGCCGGCTGCACCGGGACCACGGGCAGCGAGATCGTGACCTTTGACGCCTACGCCGCGGGCCCCGAGGACGCCGCAGGCCCCGGCTACACCTTCACCACCAGCCGGGGCTACACCGTCTCCCTCGATCGCCTGCGGCTGCAGATCGGCGGCCTCTACCTCAACCGCTCCGTCCCCATCTCCGGCGGCCAGGAACGCTCCTGTTACCTCCCCGGGATCTACGTGGCCGAGGTCACCGAGGGCCTGCTGGTCGACGCCCTCCAGCCCCGGCCCCAGCGCTTCCCCGCCCGCGGGAGCGGGACCCGCGATCGCGCCCTCACCGGCGAGGTCTGGCTCACCGGAGGACGCATCGACGCCCTCTCCGATCCCACCGTCCTCCTCGACACCGCTGGCACCGTCTCCCGCGATGGCGAGACCTTCCCCTTCGAGGCCCAGTTCACCATCAGCGACAACCGCAGGCCTGCCGTCGTCGACCCCGCTCGACCCGGCGCGAGCCCCCTCTGCTTGCTCCGCATCGTCTCCCCCATCCCCACCGACCTCACCCCCTCCCAGGACGGCTCCCTCCTGCTCCGCATCGACCCCAGACCCCTCTTCGCCAACGTCGACTTCGAGCAGCTCCCGCTGCCCCCCTCCCCCGGGGCCCCTCGCCGCTTCCTCGATCGCGAGGAAGGACAGCCCAGCGTCGCCCTCTTCGCCGGCCTCCGCTCTGCCCTCGGCGTCTATCGTTTCTCCTCCCCACCTTGATGCAACAGAAGCACGGTTGCATCGGTCAATTTTGATTCATTTGCAACTGGATTGCGACATGCCATGGTCGGTCTGTTGATTCGAGTCTTGTCCCACGGGAGAGAATCCATGCGACGCGTTGCAGCTACCGGCTTGCTCCTTCTGTCGATCACGGCGGCCTGTCACCACGACCATGACGAGGAGACGTCGCTGGTCTTCACGGTGTCCGGGGAGGACACGGCGATCACGGGGTATGCCTTCCCACCCTCGTCCAGCAATTCGCTGGCGGTGGTCGATGGCTGGGAGATCCGGTTCGATCGGGTGCTGGTCACGGTGGATGACGTCACGCTCCACGAGAACCCGGATATTGCCCCCACGGACCAGTCGCAGGCCGGGGCCGAGGTGGCGCGGGCCAAGGGGCCCTGGGCGATCAACCTCTCGGTGGCGGGGCAGGTGGGTACGCCGCCGGAGGCACGCATGGCGAGCCTGCGGCTCCAGGGGCCCGGGCACGATCACGGGGGGCCCCCCGCGACCGGCCGCGGCAGCGCCGAGGATCGCAGCATCCGGCTGGTGACGTTCAAGGGCCTGAACCTGCGCAACAACGACAAGTTCGACCCGGCGGCCCGCTACGGCCTCAGCTACCGCCTCGCCCCGGCGTCCGCGTCCGCCAGCAAGGTCAACCTCGATGCGGCGGCCTCTGCTGACTACGACGAGATGGTGCAGAAAGGGTGGACCACGCTCTACGTGGGCACCGCCACCTTCAAGGGCACCAGCTGCACCAGCGGCGACCCGAGCTACGACTTCTCGACCCTGCCCACCACGGTGAGCTTCCGCCTCGGCTTCGCGACGCCCACCCAGTTCCGGAATTGCCAGAACAGCGATCTGACCGGCAAGGCCTTCGAGGGCGAGGAATTCCAGCGTGGCGTCCAGGTGGCAGAGGGCAGAGAAAACTACGCCCAGCTCACCTTCCACCTCGAGCACGTCTTCTGGGACACGGTCCTCCACGATCAGGCTCGCATGTTCTTCGATCAGATGGCCGCCGCCGCCACCAACGGTCGGGTGACCAACGACGACCTCGCCCGCCTCGACCACACCAACTTCGTCGACGCCCAGGGCAAACCCCTCCCCTGGCGCTCCTGCCTCCCTGATGTCCCCGTCGCCAGCGGGCCCCGCCGCTTCGACGCCGGCAGCGTCCCCCTCGTCGGTAGCAGCGGTGACCCGGCCCAGGGCCTCCGCCACTACGCCGACTTCGTCGCCTACCAGCAGAGCACCATGGGGCACCTCAACGCCAATGGCCTCTGCGCAGCCGCTCGCCAGTTCCCGGCTCCCCGCTGAAACAGCCCTTCCGTCGGTGAGCAGTGCCTCCCGTGGTGCTCCCGGGTACCCATCCGGAAGTTCCATGTTAGCCTTCTCACCATGCAACTATCCCAGGGAGACCGCGGCCCGCGGGTCCTCCAGCTCCAGCAGCGGCTCCGGCAGCTCCAGTTCAACATCCTCGCCGACGGCGTCTTCGGTCCCCAGACCGAGGAGGCCGTTTTCCTTTTTCAACGTGGCCAGGGGCTCCCCCCCGACGGCGTCGTCGATGCGGATACCTGGAACACCTTGCTCCAGCTCACCGGGAACGCTCCCGCTCCCCAACCGCAGGGGTCTTTTCAGACCTACACGGTCCAGCCGGGAGACACCCTCGCGGGGATCGCCCAGATGTTCTACGGGCAAGCCACCTGGCAGCCCATCTTCGAGGCCAACCGCAACCTGATCCGGGATCCAAACCGGATCCAGGTGGGCTGGCAGCTCCGTATCCCGATGGGCACCCCCGCGCCTCGACCCGCCCCGCGCCCGGCCCCGCGACCCGGGCCACCGGTGCGCCCAGCGCCACCGCGTCCGGCTCCTCCGCCGCGACCGGCGCCGCGTCCCGCGCCGATGCTCGATCTGAACAGCATCCCGCTCAACGGTTATTACACGGTGCAGCGCGGCGACACGCTCTCGGGGATCGCCCAGTATTTCTGGGGCGACGCGAACCTCTGGCCGGCGATCCACCGGGCGAACACCGACACGATCCGGGATCCAAACCGGATCCAGGTGGGCTGGCAGCTCCGCATCCCGCAGGACCCGTACCCGCTGCTGCGTCGCTCTGGCGGGGGCGGGGGCGGGGGCGGAGGCGGAGGCGTCGACGTCGAGGAGGGAGAGGAAGAGGCCTGGACCGGCGACGAAGAGGCCGCCGAGGAGACCCACGACGAGGACACCCAGGAAACGTACGACGAGGAGCCCACCGACGAGGAAGCCTACGACGAGGAATCCACGGACGAGGAGGTCGAGGAGGTTCCCCGGGGGAAGATCACGCTGGGCGGAGGAGGGACGTCGCTGCTGAAGGGCGCGCGCGGGGGGCTGCGCAAGGGGGCGCGGGCAAGGCGAAAACCGGCCGGAGCGATCGCCGCGGGCGAGCTGGAGATCTTCGAGGACGAGGGGGGAGCGTACGCCCTCTACAACGTGTGCGCCGGGGATACGCTCGAATCGATCGCAGCCTACTGCTACGGGGATGAGTCGCTCTGGGAGGCCATCATCGAGGCCAACCCGCAGCTCGTCGAGGGGAACGATCTGGAGGAAGGGATGGACCTGCGGATCCCGGTGATCGAGGCGTTACGCAGGGCTATTTGCCCAGCTTGATCCGGATGGGCCGCCCGCCGGTGGAGGTGGGCGGCGTCGTGGGCGCCGTCGTGGGGGAGGTCGTGGGGGCGCTGGTGGTGGTGGGCCCGGTGGTGGGGTTGGTGGTGGGCTTGGTCCCCGGGATCAGGCCCGGGATCAGGATCCGGATGGGTCGCCCGTTGGTGGTGGTAGGAGCCGTCGTGGGCGCCGTCGTGGTCGTGGTGGTGGGCGCCGTCGTGCTCGTGGGCATCGCGGTGGGGAAGGTCGTGGTGGGCCGCGGCGGCGTGGTGGTTGTAGGGGTCGTGGTGGGTCGTGGCGGCGCCGTGGTGGTGGGCCGCGGTGGCGCCGTGGCCGGGGGTGGCGTGGGCGGGGGCTCTGGCGTGAACGTGGGCGTCGGGATCACCGGCAAGGCCGCCGAGTCGGTGGGCATGGCGGCGGTCGCCGTCACGGTCGGGGGAGGCGACTCGATGGGGGGCGGGAGCGGTGGGTGATCCTCGTCGTCTCCACCCGCGAAGCGAGCCGCCAGCACCACCGCCGGGACCCCGATCGCAAGGACCCCCACGAGCCCCAGCAGCAGGCGCATCGGCGAGGACGAGGATGACTTCGAGGAGCGCCCTCCCGGTACCGGAGGAACCCCCGGCGCCGGGACCAGCGGCGCGGCCACCGGGGGCGGGAACCCCTGGGGCGCTGGCGGCACCCAGGAGGCGGCTGCGGCCACCGGGGAAGGGGTGGGTACAAAAGGAACCACCTGACCGAGCTGGGTCTGACCGGGAGGAGCGAAGCCGTCGGGAGAACCCATGGGCATCGATGCCATGGGCATGACGGCGCCGAGCTCGGTGCGCTGGGGAGCGCGAGGGGCCGGGGCGATGCCGGAGGTGACGGCGCGAGCGACGGCGTTGCCATCGGGGAGGCGGTCGTCGACCTTGAGGGCGAGGGCGCCGCGGAGGGCCGCGGACCAGCGGTGGCCGGGGGGCAAGGAGGGCCAGATTTCACCGGATCGGGAGACGGCGCGGTAGCGCTCGGCGTACACGGAGAGGGTGCCATCGTCCTCGACCGCGGCGGGGTGGCGACCGAAGAAGGCCTCGTAGGCGACGACGCCGAGGGCGAAGACATCCTCGCAAGGGAGGCCCCTGGCGACCTGCCAGAACATCGGGTCGATGCGCTCGGGGGGCATGTACGCGGGGGTGCCGATGACGGTGCCGACCTCGGTGAGAGGCTTGGGGTTTCCCTTGGGGGTGGCGATGCCGAAGTCGACCAGCTTGACGCCGGAGGGGTCGCTGATGTTCTGGAAGAACGAGTGCGTGACCAGGATGTTCTGCGGCTTGATGTCGCGGTGAACGATGCCATGGTCGTGGAGGTGACCGAGGGCCTGCGCGACGTGGAGGAGGATGGCCTCGCGGGCCGGTCCGTCGCAGCGAGGGTCACGGAGCATGGCCTGGAGGTCGAGGCCCTCGACCAGCTCCATGGCGACGGCGAGGACGCCGAGGGTCGGGTCTTCATGGACGCCGTGGCAGGCGACGATGGAGGGGTGCCCGTGGGAGAGCCTGGACAGGGCCTCGGCCTCGCGCCGGACGCGCTCGACCATGGTGGTCGGGGTGCCGCGGACGGGGATGATCTTCAGGGCCAGGGGCGCCCCCGCAGGCTGGCCGCCGGGACCGAGCGCGAACGCCTTCCAGACCGAGCCCTGACCCCCCTGGCCGAGCTGCAGATCCAGCGTGAACTGCGCGATCCTGGTACCCTTGTTTAGCCCGTACATGGTGGCTCTCGTTGCTTGAGACGTGGACGGAGGCAAAAGGTTTTACGCCGGCCATGGGCCGAACCCCCCGGGAGTCTAGCGGAAAGAGCGGATTCGTGCTCGCTCAACGGTGTCATCAGCCCCCTACCGCTCGGGGTGGCCACCGGGGTAGGCTTCCCGCCACGATGGAGCCCAAGAGCCCCCGTGACACCCTGGAAGACGTGCTTCGCTCGGTCCAGGGCGAGCCCCTGGTTATCCTGATCTCAGGCCACCCGGACCCGGACGCGATCGGGAGCGCCATGGCGCACCAGCGCGTCTGCGAGTGGCTGGGGGTCCCTGCCACGATCGCCCACGTGCTGCCGCTGTCGCACCGGGAGAACCGGGCCCTGGTCAAGCTGCTCCACGTGGACATGCTCCAGGTGACCGGCCGCGACGACCTGTCTCGCTTCAAGTACCTGTCCCTGGTCGACACCCACACCCACGAGCCCTCCATCGAGCTCCCTGCCGACCTCAAGCTGCTGAGCGTGGTGGACCACCACCGCTCCCCCCGGCCCATCTCCGCCCCCTTCCTGGAGATGCGCCCCGACATCGGCGCCACCTGCACCCTCTACGCCGGCTACCTCCAGCAGGGCCTGGCCCCGCTCAGCAGCGACCGCCGCGAGGATGTCCGCATCGCCACCGCGCTCATCTTCGGCATCCAGACCGACACCGACGACTTCAGCCTCGCCACCCCCACCGACTTCCTCGCCGCGGCCTACGCCAAGACCTACTGCGACACCGAGCTCCTCGCCCGGGTGGGGCGCAGCACCATGGCCGCCAGCGCCATGGATATCCTGGGGCGGGCCCTCCAGGATCTGCACGTCACCCGCGACTTCGCCTTCGCCGGCGTCGGCTACGTCCCCACCGGCGACCGCGACTCCATCGCCACCGCAGCCGACTTCATCCTGCGCCGCGAGGACATCGATACCGTCGTCGTCTTCGGCATCGTCGAGGATCGTATCGACGGCTCCCTCCGCACCCGCAGCGCCGCCATCGACCCGGCTAATTTCCTCCAGACCGCCTTCGGCAAGGATCGCTCCGGTCGCCCCTACGGCGGCGGCCGCGCCGACAAGGGAGGGTTCCAGATCCCCCTCGGCATGCTCGCCGAGTGCGAGGATACGGACGCGCTCTGGCGCCTGAGTCAGCAGGTCGTACGCTCGGCCCTCGCCAAGGTCGTCCCCGACATCGCCAAGTGATGGCGCCCTCTCCCGCGCCTCTTCTCGCGTACTTCACCGACGTCGAGGGCCACTGGTCCAAGCTCGAAGGCTCTGCCCGCGGCAACCCGGCCCTCTCCCTCGACCCTCATGGCCACCTCCAGCTCGCCCCCGGCACACGCCTCGTCTTCGGCGGCGACGCCATCGATCGAGGCCCCCACGGTCGCCGCATCGTCCAGGCGCTCCTGGACGCCCACCGGCGCCACCCGGGCCAGGTCGTCCTCCTCGCCGGGAACCGCGACATCAACAAGATCCGCCTGCGCCGCGAGCTCTCCGGCTTCCCCCCTCAGCGCACCCCTGACCCGGTCCGCTCGGCCCCTCGCCACGAGCTGCTCCGCTGGATCTTCTCCAACACCATGGGGGCCTCTCTCGCCTTCGAGAGCCGCCAGCGCGAGCTGACCGAGGCCTCCCTCCCCGATCATCCGGAGGCCGTCGTCGATAGCTTCCTCGCGGACCTCGCCCCGGACGGCCCCCTCTCCCTCTACCTGCGCTCCTGCCAGCTCGCCTTCCGCGACGGACCCAACCTCTTCGTCCACGGCAGCGTCACCCCAGAGAACCTGGGCCGCGTCCCCGGCCTCCCCGCCCCGCTCCCTTCCGTCGATGAATGGATCAACGCCCTCAACCGCTGGTACCGCCAGCAGATCGAGGCCTACGCCGCCGGAGAGTATGGAACATCCGGAGACCCGGCCTGGGCCCCCCTCGTTGCGTACCAGGCCCCGCAGCCGGGGGCGCGGACCAACCAGGCGAGCGTGGTGTACGCCCGTCCCACGGACGAATCGGGGAACCCCTCGCTGCCCCACCGTACCGTGGTCGAGGCGCTGCGCCGCGAGGGGATCCAGCGTGTGATCGTGGGGCACTCGCCGGTGGGGGATTGCCCGGCGCTGGTGCGGACAGAAGGCTTCGAGCTGCTGGTGGCGGACAACTCGTACAGCCCGGTCGAGGCCGGGTGCAAGGTGCTGCTCCGGGGCGAGCAGGTCGAGATCGAGGGGCCCTCCCGCTTCGAGGGGGGGCGCGAGGTGGTGCGGGCGGTGCTCACGCTGGGGGAAGCATCCCCCGTGGGACGGCGGCTCCGCGAGGGGGGGTGGCTTGTCAAGGGCCAGCTCCCGGGCGGTGATTTCTTGCTCTACCGTGGCCTCCCTGGCTTTCGCGTGGAGCACCGGGCGGTTTCCCCCCAGGAGCTCGCGGGCCTCCCCACCGAGGACGCCTGGCCCGACTCCCCTGCCCCCTGAGCGCCATCACCTTCCCACAGGAAACACGTCTGGATCACCTGCTGGTCGACGGTCGGCCTCAGCAGCCCAGGACGGTCACACGCGCATCCCCGCGCCCGTGCTCTCGCTCGTACACCTTCTC
>JALOQB010000338.1 GCA_025453595.1 Polyangiaceae bacterium | reverse complement strand
CTAGTGGCGTGCGGCGGAAGTCGCAACTCACTGACCGGACGATCAGGCCGCCTCCTTGACGCTGGTCGGAGCGGCCTTCCACGGGCGGAAGCGGTACGGGTGAGCAAGCTTCTGGTTGTAGTAGGTCGTGAAGCGCAGCACCTTTTCGTCGAGGTCCGCGAGCGAGGCGAAGGAGCCACGGCGCAACACTTTGCCCGCAAGCACTCCGAACCAGATCTCGATCGGATTGAGCCAGCTCGCATGCTTCGGCGTGAAGCAGAAGACGATCGGCTTGTCGTCGCGTTCGAGCCACGCGCGCCGCTTCGCCATCGTGTCGAGCTCGCAGAGGTCCGGCCGCGGGAGGTGGCACAGTTCGGCGACCGCCGCCACGAGGTCGAGGCTCATGTGCGTATTGAGTTGATCGAGCAGCAGCGTTACGCGCGTCGCGCCCGCCCCGAGCTGCGTCCTGAGCAGATCCTTGAGCACGCGCGCGGTATCGTCGTTCGTGCGGCGCGGGGCGAGCACCGCAGTGATGGTGCCGGTCGCCACATTCATCAGCCCGAAGAGCACCCGCGTTCCGTGCCGGACGTACTCGAATTCCGGCCGTTCGGCGTAGCCGATGGTCATCGGTTTGGTCGGCGCGATGCGCTCGCGGGCCTGCATCCCGGTCTTCTCGTCGAACGAGAGCACGGCGTGCTGCGGGTCGTGGCCGGGCGCGACGGCCGCTGTCACGAGCGCCTTGACCCGCGCGGCGCGCGCGTCGAACCCCGGGTCGGCTTTGCGGTTCATCCATTCCTCCACGCGGTGCGGCTGCAAGGCACACGGCGCGAGGAAGCGCCCCACGGTCGTTGGCGCGATCGTCGGCACGAGGCCCTGGTCGACCGCCGCCCGGGCGAGAACGCGGTGCGTCCAGTGCGTGATCGGCACGCCTTTGCTCGCGGGGGCCGCCGTCACGAGCGCCAAGAGATCAACCCATTGCTCCGGCGTGATCCGATCGGGGGCGCCGCAGCGCGGGTCGTCCTGCAACAAGTCGCGCGGCGAGGCGTCGGGCATCGCCTGGCGCCGCGCGACGTAGCGGTCGCGCCACAGGCCCACCTTCTTGCGTCCGAGCCCAAACTGCCTGGCGAGCGCGCGGTTGGTCTGCCCGTCCGCGGCGCCCAGCACGAGGCGTGCTCGTTCGACGAGACGAGCCTCCTCGGAGCTGCACCGCACGAGATGTTCGAGTGCGGCGCGCTCGGCGGGGTCGAGGACAAGCGTCGTCGCGTGGGTACGCAGGGACATGGACAGCCTCCGGTAGGGGTGCGTACTCTCGTCTTCATGGACGCCCACCGAAAGGGCTTTGGGAGCGCCGTCTTGGGGGCGCTGACGGCGCGGGATGCGCGTGCCGCTCGGCTCCGGCTCACGACGGCACCGCGCGCCCGTGACGCGGTGATCGGGCTCGACGACGCCGGCGACTTCGTGCCCTTGCTACGCCTCGACACGGCATCCGCCGCGGGGAACGTGATGAGCCTGTCGGTCTATCATCACGGGCAGTGGCAACCGACCTTCGAGCGCGGCACGCCCGGAGAGTTGGCAGAGCGCCTCGCGGGACCGCTGCAGCACCTCTGGACGATCGCCGTGGCGGCTGCTGACTTCGACCCAGATGCATCCGTTCAGTGAGTTGCGACTTCCGCCGCACGCCACTAGAGGCAGCGCGACTGCCCGGAGCTTGCTCAAGGGGAGCGTGGGTGCGGCGGCATTTGCAGACATGGCTAGAGTCCTGTGGGGCGGCAAAGGCTAGTCTACAAATGATGTTCGAGAGTGGAAGAGGTGGGGTGTGCGTTTGAGCAAGAATATAGGAGGGCCCGGCGGCTCGCTGTTGATCTTGCATAGGCCACTATTTCGTGTCCACTGGGTCTTTCGTCGTAAGGACAAGCTGCTCGCGGCTGATGGTGCGAACTTGGCGACGGGTGTCCCTGCTGGCCGACGGGACCGGTTTGGCTTGAACGGCGACCAAGAATATCGTGACCCCTTCGACGTGAAGACGAGGAGGGCGAAACTCGGCAGGCTCGTCACTCGGCAAATGGAGACGCTCGTCTGACAGGTTAAACACGATGAGGTAGGCGCAATTCTTGCCGTAGTCATGGGCATAGCGGATGGCCTGGGCAGCTCCCTTGCGCAAATACGCAGTGTCGTGAACTTTGCTGTCGTAGAGTTTAATCTCACACACGAGCGGGTCGTCGCCGTCAAGGCCAGCAACCACATCAGCCTTTCCTGCTGCAGATGCCGGCTGCGAGAAAGGGTAGTCTACTCCTTCGGCGAAGAGAAACTCTCGCACGCGTTGGTCGTATAGTTCTTCGCCTTTTGCCGTGTTTTTCCCGAACGCTTCGTAGAGATTTTGTTGCTCGAATAGCTCGATTTGACGCCTCATGCGTTCAAGGTGATGAAGAATTTCGGAGTCCGTGCCAAGCCGGGAGAGCAGATAGTCTACAAGCGGCATAACGATATGGTCTGTGAACGCTTGCGCCCACTCGTTCAAGTTGTTGCCGGAAATAAGGAGGCGGCCGACATTCGTGGGTAGCGCTTGTTCCGTAGTGCTGCACACTTCTATGATGCGCAGCAGAAGGCGAAGCTTCTGTGTCTCGGACTCTGGCCACTCGTGGCATGTTTGCCGCGCGTTGACAATCTTCTGCTGGAACCACTCGTCAGCATCGAAGTCAGACGTTGATGCTTTGAGAAGCTCGAGGATCGCTCGAAGCCGTGGGGCCTTCTCCAAGAGATCGTAAACGTAACGAAGCTGGCTCTTGTATTGGCGATTTCCCGACCGAGCCAGGGCTTCGCAGAGGCGTTTTAGCTCGTAAATTTCGGTGGCACGCATGTGCCTAGACTATTAGAAGCGGGCCTAGACTGCATCGGGCATGTGAGAGTGAGAGCTGAGGTTGCACCCCAGGGCGGGCGCACCAAAGGGCAGGCAATTTCAGGCAATTGCGTTCCGAGGCTCCGTTGCCAGCCTCTCCATCCGCAAGCACGAGCCCGCCCTGGCCCTGTGAGGCGCCGACATCATGCCAGCCGAAAAGCGGCCCCCTGAGGCCTTGCACCGTTGGGGGCTAAGGCCGTCGCCGCGAGCGCCGGGTTAGCGCGCATCTCCCATTGGTGTCTGAGCACGCCGCGCGCTTCCCGCGGTCGCCGCTGACGGCCGCTCGGCGAGATATCTCGCCTCGGCTCGCCTACGGCAGCCCGACCCCTCCCTCGGGACGCGCTTGGAGGTGCACGAAGAGCACTTGCCCGTCGCTCTGCCCGTGAACATCGACGTAGTATGTCACGCCGAGAGCCAACGCCCGCTCGACGTCGATTGGCCGGAGGATGACGGAGCCAATCGGGTCGTCGTTGACCAGATCGACGTCCGTCAAGGCGATGCGCAACTGAAGGCTCGGATCGAGCGGCACGTGGGCGAACGACGTCGCGGGCGGGCTCCATTGGGGCGTGAAGCTGTCCTGCACTTTCGGCAGCTCGCGCGCCACGGCGTAGGGCCCAACGATGAGCTCGACCCGCGCGCGGACGTCGGGCTTGTCCAAGGTGCCATTGGCGAGGCGCCCGAGTACTTGTAGGACCGCCGTGTGCGGCTCGATCTGACGCAAGGCCCAGCCGAGATCTTTCCAAACGCCCTCAGAAATAGACCCGATGCCGTCCCAGGGTGTCCGGTCAATTTTGCCCGGTGCGATCGTTACCCCCACCACGTCGATCGTCACGAAACGCGGCCTCGCCGGAACCTGCAACAGCGGTGAGTTATCTCCGCAAGCGGCGACTGCGAGAAGGGCGCCAAGCCGTGCTGCTCTGAATCGCCCCACGTGCGCTCCCGAGATGTTCGCCCCTGCTGTCGGCGAGCGCGTCACTTGGACAGTTCCCGCTTGTTGCCGGATATAGTCAAGCGGCAACTGAGCGCAAGTGGCTGATCAGTTCGTTTGGATAGAGCACGCGCTCGCTTCCGGGTGTCTTCAAGGACCGCACGCGGTTGAGGAATTTGCCGTCAGACGTGCAAATAATAGCTGGCAGCCCAAGAGCGTACAATTGATCGAAGTCCATGGCATCGTTCAACTTGGGCCTATATCCTTTGCCTTTCTTGTAGCCCAAGCCGTGGAGTACGAGAAATTCGACGGCGAGTTGCACGGCCGTCTCAAGTTCGGGTATCTGGCGGACGTCTTCATTGCCGAAGTGCCTTCGGATTGCGTCGGCGAGCCATGACCTGTCGTCAGGACGGACTGGCCTTCCAAGGGCCTTAACTAGACCTTCGAACGCGCGGCCCCACCTTTTCTCGGTTTTGTCGAACTCCGCCTTGATGCCTGACGGACGGAACTCTCGTAGTTCACCCTCGAACATGATGCGCTGACCTTCGGTCACATCACTCGACGATGTCGCCGTCTTCAGCACGTGCCACATGGCTCGGAGACCACTGAAGCCGTTCTTCAGTTCAAGTTCATGAGCCGTTGCAACACCAAGCATTACGCGAAGAGCGATGCCTATCGGGACGATCGGGATGATCGGATCTATCAGTTTGTCGAGTACGGGCGCGATCGCCTGCCACTCGTCAAACGTGAACCTCTGGTTCCGAAGCTGGTTGGTCAGCTCAAGGTAGGCGGTCTGCGAGAGCGACACCGGAGCGCGCCCTCTAAGTGCCTCAAGCACAGCAAGATCGAGCCCGATTGCTGCGTTTCCGCTGATCGTTCCCCTTATAATGTTGGCATCCAAAATGATCCGACAGGTTGTTTCCATCGATATGCCCATGACCCGATGAAAGTTCAACAGCGTCACCGAACCAGTCTGGACACTGGTGCGCATCTGGCATACTCACAGCGCCATTTTGCGTACGTCCTAGACCTTGACGGGCGCAAGCGACGAAGACGTCCTAGAAGGATTCCAAGTCACTTGATGGGCGGCCACTACTGACCCGTGACGCTCTTGCCGCGCACGCCCGAAGGCCAACCCGCGACGGCCTTCACCGTGCCCCGTTGAACAGCCCGGCCTCTCGTCCCCCATGGCCTGGATTGTACTTGGCTGACCCGACCTGAGACAACCTTTCCCTATGCCCCCACTCAAGCGAGGGCGCCTCGTGGATGTCTATCGAGGACCTCCGCCAACGACATAGACGGACCTCGACCGAGATCGCCGTAGAAAGGGTTCAAGTCGCCGACGCTCAGCCCCAGGGCGGGCGCATCAGAAAGTGTGTAATTTCAGTTGGCGACCGGCTTCGGCTCGCCGCCGCCGAAGTGCTTCTCCCCGAGAGACGCGGGGCGGCGCCGCGGGCGCGCTGGCATCGTGCGCGCTCATGGAGGACTAGCAACGTCGCCTCGGAGCGCAAGTGCCTGAAATTGCATGCCCTTTGGTGCGCCCGCCCTGAGGGTATTATAGACCGACACTACTGGCGTCTGAGCCGTAGCTCTCCCCGTCGGTGAGAAACGACCCGACGCTAGGCGGGCGCGGGCTCGAGTAAGCTCAGGCGCTTCGGGCCCGCCGGCATGCTCCCGCCCTTTCAAGAACCGCCCGTGCCGCCCCGAATTCGGCACCTGGCCCCCCTACTGCTCGAGGTCGACATCCTGGTGCTACTCGTTGCGTTTTGCGCGGCGGGCATCTTTGCCGGGCGAGATGAGCCTCCTCCCATGGGCATCGCGCTTCGGTGGCGGGCGCTGCCTGCGTTGCTCGCGATCGGGGCCTTCGCGTTCCATCGCTTGCGCGAGCGCGAGCCCGGCCGTTGGGCCTACCCGGCTGCGTGCGCCGCGGTCTGTGCCCTCGCCACCGTCGCACACGCGCCGCTCGGCCTTGGCGCCGTCCCCCCTGTGTCAGGGTAGTTGTCGCCTCCATGGACCGGCTTGACGGCAAGCCGATTGGCCATTGTCCGGGGGCGAGCAACGAGATCCGATCGTGGAATACAGCGAGGCATTCAAGAGGAAGATGGTTCAGCGCATGCTCGGCCCTCAGGCCAGGACGGCGACCGAGCTGAGCCAGGAAGTCCGCGTCCACCAGGCCACCCTCTCGCGCTGGCTGCGGCAAGCTTCTACGCTCCGGACCATGGAGCGCGACAAGCCCCCCGCCCCGCCCGCCAGCGCCAAGGTCCGCACCGCCGAGGAGAAGCTTCGGCTCGTCGTGGCCGCGGCCTCCTGCACGCCTGACGAGGTGGGCGCGCTCTTGCGGCGCGAGGGGCTGCACGAAGCGGATCTCGCCGCCTGGCGCGAGGCGATGACAGGCGCGCTCGCCGAGGGCAAGCCGGAGCCAGGCGCGGGCAAGGGGGCGGTGCAGAGCAAGCGCATTCGCCACCTGGAGCGGGAGCTGCATCGCAAGGATAAAGCCCTGGCCGAAGCCGCGGCGCTTCTGGTGCTCCAAAAAAAAGTCCGCGCCCTGTGGGGGGACGAGGACGACGACACGCCGGAGACGAACGAGTCATGATCCTCGACCTGCTCGAGGAGGCGGAGCGAGCCGGTGCGCGTCTGGAGCCAGCGTGCGACGTGCTGGGGGTCGAGGTGCGAACGGTGCAACGATGGCGTCGACAGGGCGGTGGCGAAGACGGTCGGCTGGGACCGAAGAGCAGGCCGAAGAACGCGCTCTCGGCCGAGGAGAGGGCGCAGGTGGTGGCGGTGGCCAATCGCCCGGAGCATCGCGACCTGAGCCCGAAGCAAATCGTGCCGCGGCTAGCGGATCGGGGCGAGTATGTGGCGAGCGAGTCGACGTTCTACCGCCTGCTGCGAGAGCACGGACAGATGGCGCACCGTGGTCGTGCGCGCGCTCCGCGGCCGCGGCCGGCGCCCTCGCACGTGGCGACCGCGCCGAATCGAATTTGGGTATGGGATATCACCTATCTTCCGACGGCGGTGTGCGGCGTCTTCTTCTACTTGTACCTGATGGTGGACCTATTCAGCCGCAAGGTGGTGGGCTGGCGCGTGCACGAGGTGGAGTCGATGGAGCTGTCGTCGGAGCTACTGGAGACAAGTCTGCGGAGCGAAGGGATCGGCGGCGGCGGGCTGGTGGTGCACGCGGACAACGGCGGGCCGATGAAGGGCTCGACGATGCTGGCGACGATGCAGCGGCTGGGGGTGGTGCCGTCGTTCAGCCGGCCGAGCGTGAGCGACGACAACGCGTACGCGGAAGCGTTCTTCCGACACATGAAGTACGTGCCGTCGTACCCGCGTACGCCGTTTGCGACCGCCGGCGAGGCCCGCGCGTGGGTCGAGCGGTTCGTGCGTTGGTACAACCATGAGCATCAGCACAGTGGGATTCAATTCGTGACGCCCGCGGAGCGGCACCGGGGCGAGGATGGGACGGTGCTGGCAGCGCGACGGTCGGTCTACGAGCGGGCGCGTGGCCGGCACCCGGAGCGCTGGAGTGGACCGGTGCGGGACTGGACGCCCGTCGAGGAAGTCGCACTGACAGGCGGCCGAGCGACGAAGAAGCTGGCGTCGTCGGGGGAGCCAGCCGGAGTCAGATCCGGACGTGCGGGACTACCGCATCCGGCTCTTCGATCGACAGGTTCGCTACTCGATGATGGGTGCCGTATGGAACGCCCGCATGATGCGAGGCTCTGGAAGCGGGTACCGCTCCAAGAGCTTCGACCAGGCGTGTCTCCACCCGTGGCGTGTGCGATTCGAGCGGCGTGAGAGCCACTTGCGCCACGTGCACAGCACCTCGTACCGGAATCGCTCGAGTGCCCGTAGATTCCCGGTCACGCCGAAGTATCCGTAGTGCCCCCGCAGCTTGGCTGCGAGCCTCTGCCACTGCCAACCGACGTCCCGGTGCCGATGCTGCCGACACCACGCACGAATGCGCTTTAGGACGCGGCTCAGGCTACGCGTCGCCGTCCGCAGCTTGACCACCCAGTTGCCGTTGCGTGACGTCGCCCAGTGGAGCGTGAACCCCAGCAGGTCGACGCCGCTGACCTTCTCCCTTGCCGCCTCGCCACCCGACCTCCATCGAGGAGGGCGACGAAACACCACGAGTCGGGTCTTCTCCGGGTGCAGCGTGAGCCCGTACTTCCCGAATCGCTTGGGTAGTACGTCCATCACGCGCCGCGCATCTTCCTCGCGCTCGAAGAGCAAGACCGCATCGTCCGCATAACGACAGAGAAACGCGCGGCCTCGCAGCCGCGGCTTCACCTCGCGTTCGAACCACGTGTCGAGCACTTCGTGCAGGTAGACGTTCGACAAAAGCGGCGAAACGACGCCACCTTGCGGCGACCCGGAGGCAGGGTGGGTGACCCGCCCGTCCTCCAGAACGCCCGCCTGAAGCCACTTGTCGATCAGCCGTAGCAGGACACCGTCGCGTACCCGCTGACGGACGAACGCCCGCAGATGGTCGTGGACCATCGCGTCGAAGAACGACACGATGTCAACTTCCACCAGCCAGCCACCCTTGAGCGCCATGATCTGGTTGCGAAGCGCATTGAGCGCGTCGTGTGCGGAGCGCGTGGGGCGAAAGCCGTACGAGCTCTCGAGAAAGTCTTGCTCGTAGACGGCTCCCAGCACCATCGCAACGGCGCGCTGCAGGATCTTATCCTCGAAGGTGGGAATGCCGATGGGGCGCGTTCGCGCCCCGTCCCCTTTCGGGATATGAACCCGCCGCACGGGCGGCGCTCGGTACGTGCCGCTCTTCGCGCGTTCGAGCAGCGAGCGGAGGTTTGTTTCCAGGTCGCTCGCATACTCGGCCGCGGTCTGCTCGTCGACGCCCACGGCGCCGTCTTTGCGCGTGCGTCGATACGCTTCCTTCAGCCAGTCCATGTCGATGTGGTGAGCCAGCGTGGTCAGCACCATCTTTGGGGCTCGCCGCGCCAGATTCGCTATCTGCTCGAATTTCAGGGAGATGCTTGTCGAGCCCGATGTCTCGGTCATCGTTCCTCCGAGCCGTTCTGCCGATCGTCGGCCCCTTCCCTCCACCGGGTCCCTTGGGTCGGTTCCCCGGCTTCGTCGGTACTACGAGCCGATCGGACGTCTCGCCACCCTTCCCGCCTCGCTTCGTTTCCTTCGCTCGGCGGTACCGCGACGCGGGGGCGGCGAGACCTCCCAGGTTCCTGGAGAACCCTCGCGTACGTGCGCATGCTCTTCGACCCCGGTGGGACCGCTGCGTCAGGCCATTCAGGCGTTGCCCTACTCTTCGGCGCAGCGATGTTGCCTTCCGCTTCTGCGACGGCGTCGGCTCCCACAACTCACTCCTTTCGAGGCTCTATCGCACGGCCCGTACGCTCGCTGTCTACGCTTCGCAGGCGGGGTCGCCCCCGCGCCACGCAAGACTCGCTTCCGGCTGGTGGCCCACCTTGGCCGGGCGGGACTTGAACCCGCTGGGTTCCATCGTGAGGTTTCCGTGATGCACTCGCTTCTACATGACTTCCTCCTCACCCAGGCTTCTCCTGGCGCACC
>JALOQB010000337.1 GCA_025453595.1 Polyangiaceae bacterium | reverse complement strand
GCTCACTACGAGCGGGTCATCGACCTCGCCTCCTCCATCCAGGGGCCGCGCCGCCGTTCGCGTGGTTGAGCCCGGGGCCCTCCCGGTACCCCATCGCTCATGGGTTCACGGTGACCCTCCTTGCGCCGGTCCTGCCGTACACCTCCGGGTTGTACATCTCTTCCATACGGATCGGCGGGGCGATGAACTCGCCGGCGGTGGTCACGCGCGCGGCGTAGGACCAGCGGTGGTGGCCCGGGCGCAGGTGATCCATGAAGTAGGTGAGGCGCTCGGGGCGCAGCTCCTGGTGATCGTGGAGGCCATGGATCCAGCGCGTCACGTGCCGCGGGAGGCCCTGGGTCGAGGGGTGTATGGGCTCGAACCCCGCGGGGATCGGGATGTCCAGCGCCACGTTCGAGCGGGCGGTCGGGGTCGTCGCTTCCACCTGGCAGCTCACCCACATGCCCACCTGGAACGCCTCCAGCTCGGCCCCCAGCGGCTCGCCCGCGCGCCCCGGGATCAGGTGGCAGCGCTGCATCACCTCGAAGCCCGCCACCACCGGCGTCGTCGGCAGGCTGCGCGGCGCGTACCTCAGCCGCGCCTCGTAGTGCAGCTCGCCGCCGCCGGCCTCCACCAGCAGCGGCGCCCCGCCGTGCTGCGCCAGGCGCTCCATCGGCACCCTGGCCCGTAGCTCCGCGGCCCCTCCGCTCAGCAGACCTTCGAGCAGCGTCTCCCCCCCCAGCGTCACCCGCGCCTTGCCCTGCGCCGCGGGGCTCGCCCGCCGGTACGCGTCCAGCGCCAGCAGCGCCCAGGCGTTCTCCTGCGTCGTCCGCCACCCCTTCGGCCCCCGATCGGCGACCAGCCCTCGCGCCAGCGCCTCCCTCATCGGGTGCCCCGGCGCCGCCTCCTGCAGCGCCCGCAGCGCCATCGCGCTGCTCCTCACCTGGGAGTCCAGAAGTTCTGGATACCACTCGGTCGGCACCACCGCCCTCGCCACCGGCCCGTCCAGGTGCAGCGACGCCTCCACTTCCTTGAGGAGCGGCGCCAGCTCGTCCGCCGGCAGCCCCAGCCGGGCCCCCGCGTGCAGCAGCTGGAACCGGGCGAAGGACGGCAGCCCGGCGTGGTGCTCGAGGAGCTGGCGCGCCAGCACCGCCGCGTGGTTCCGTAGCTCCGGGCTGAGCCCTGGCAGATCCGCCAGCACGTCCAGCGCAAAGGTCGCCTCGGCCGCCTGCTTCTTGCCCTCGCCCCAGCGGGCGGCGAAGCCCGCCAGCAGCGGCGCCGCCTCCTCGAAGACCCCTGGTTCCACCGGGATCCCTCGCCCCTGCGCCACGCCGAGGCCCCAGTAGGCATAGGCCGTCAACCAGGGGTACGCGGCCGAGCCGCGCCAGTAGCCAAAGGTCCCGTCCTTGTGCCGATGCTCGAGGATCTGGGCCACCGCCTTGCGTGTCTCCGGGTCCACCTCCGCCGGCAGCGAGACCCCCAGGGACCGGGCCAGGTCCCGCAGCGCCAGCAGGGGGACGAGGCGGCTGGTGAGCTGCTCGGTGCAGCCGTAGGGGTACTCGATCAGCTGCTCCAGCGCCGGCGCCAGGCCCGTCACCGGGGTCGACGACACCGTGAGCTCCAGGCCCCCGAGGTCCTCCCGCAGCTGGGCCAGGTCGGCCAGCTCCTCCTGGGCAATCTGTGAGGTTTTTCCATACAGCGCGGCGGCCTCCATGGTCACGGGGCTGAGGATGTCGATGGAGGCCTCGGCGGCGTCCCGGAGGGCCTCGCCGTCGAGGCGGAAGGTGAGCTTGCCCTGGCCCGCGCGGGGGGCCTCGACGGGGAAGGTGACGCGCCGGGAAGAGCCGGCGTCGAGGCGGAGCTTGCGGGGGGCGTGGCCGGGGGGGAGCTGGAAGCCGGTGGCGTCGAGGGAGACGGTGACGTCGAGGGGTCCCTGGGTGTTGTTGACCGCCACGGCGGCGACCTCGAAGCGATCACCGGCCCGGACCACCCGCGGCGTCGCCGGCCGGATCTGGGCGCGAAGGCTCGCCTTGATCTGCGCCTCGGCCTTTCCAAAATGGTCGGTCTTGCCGACGGCGACGGCCATCAACCGGTAGGCGGTCAGGCTGTCGGGCAGCTTGAAGGAGGCGTGGGCGCGCCCTTCCGCGTCGGTCACCAGGGAGGGCAGGTAGAGCGGGGTCGGGCTGAAATCCGCGCGGGGGCCCTCCCGATCCCCGACCATGGTGGCGCCCATGCGCACCTGGGGCGGTCTGGTCCGGTGCTCGCCGCTCAGCCGCGAGACGCCGGGGCGCAGCAGCCAGCCCAGCTCATCCCGGGTGTTGCTGGAGCGCACCAGGTGCCTCGATGGAAGATCGAGGTACCTCAGGAGATCCGGGGTCTCGTAGCCAGAAAGCTGGAGCACCCCCTCGTCCACCGCGTACAGCGTGACCTCGGCCTGCTCGGCGCCCCCCTGGGGGCCCGTGACCTGCAGATCTACCTCGATCTGATCGCCCGGGGATGCCTCCTGCTTCGAGGGCGTGAGCTGGACCCGGAGCGCCCGGTCCGTGTCCTCGACCCGGAGGTAGTCGCCCCCCTCCTGCCGGACCCGCTCGTGTTTCTTGTAGGGAACTTCCGGAGAGATCGGGTAGAGCACCTCCGCCTGGGCCCAGACCTCGGCGGCCATGGTGGGGGTGGGGGTGAAGGGCAGCTCGTCGAGGCCGGAGAAGACCTGCTGGAGGAAGAGCCCTTCGCGCTCCACGGTGAAGAGGCCGGAGGCCGGGGTGCCGGTGGGGTTGAGGCGGACCGAGACCGGCTCGCCGGGGCGCCGAACCCCGTGAGAGAGCTGGAAGAACCGGGGGGGCGGAGGGGGGTGAACCGCGGGGGTCGGGCGCGGGGCCGGGGGGCGCCCGCGAGGCGCTCCGGGGAGAGGAGGCGCGCTGGTCCACCCCTCCAGGCCCGTCACCGTCTCGCGGCCCGAGGCATCGATGGAGCGCGCCTCGATGTGGTAACGCAGGTGGGCCGCGTCAGGCGTGCGCAGCGAGCAGGAGGCCGGTTGCTTGCCGGTCTGCACCTCGCATGACGAGAGCGGGGGGCGCTCGTGCCAGTCAAACGTGTTCATGGGGCGCAGCTCGACCCGCACCTTCTCGCTCCGGAGCGTCCCGTCGGGCGAGGCCGCGACGACCGCGATCGACGCCGGGGAACCAGGCTGGGGGCGCCCCTGCGCGGGCCTGAGGGCGACGTAAAAATCGGCCGGGTGCACCAGCGCCGTGGCCATCGCCTCCTGGGCCTGTTCCCCCGGGTCGCTCACCTCGATGCTGCACTCCAGCGTGGTCGGGTAGCGCAGCCCTTGCCCCGGAACCTGGCCCTCGACCCCCGCTCGTCCGCCGTCGTCCAGCTTGCCCTGGAGCTGTTTCAGCGTCGTCTCCTGGGCGCCGAGCCGGTGCACGTGGTCCCCCACCTGGTACCCCTCCAGCCCGGGAAGGCGGAGGACCCCGGCCCGCAGCTTCACCCGCAGGTCGCTCGCGGCCCCCCGCAGCGAGCTGCCATCCAGGTAATTCGCATGCCCTCCGCAGCGGAACGCCTCGCCCGGCGTCAGCGTCGCGCGGTTCACTTCCGCGCTCACCCGGAAGCTCTGGGGTCGGAAATGGTAGACCTCCGCCGAGGTCGCCGCGATCCGCCGGCCCTGCTCTTCCACGAGGAAGCGGACCCGCCCCGGCGGCAGGTCCGCCGGCAGCGCCATGTCGTGAGCGAAGGTGCCCCACGACGAGAGCTTGCGGCTCACCTCGGTGGTGCCGGCCCGCGTCTCGATCAGCAGCTTCACCTCCCGGCCTTCCGGGGGAGGGCGGAGGCCCGCGGTGGAGGGGTCTCTCACGACCCCCTTCAGGTGAATGGTCTCTCCGGGCCTGTAAAAACCGCGATCTGCGAAGAGCAGGGCCTCGGGCGATGGGGGTCGGGGCGCGCTGAGCTCGGTGGAGAGCCAGTCTTCCCCGCGGCGAGCGACGACGAAGAGGCGGCCGTCGGGCTTGCCGAGGGAGGTCGTGTCGAGGGGGACGAGGCCCTGGGCGTCGGTGGTGCCGCGGAGCGAGCGGCCCTCACAGTCGTGGACCTCGACCTGGGCCTGGGCGACCGGGGTCGCGGAGGTGAGGTCGGTGATCCAGAACAGGGAGCCCTCGGCCGAGACCCGGGAGGCGATGGCCAGGTCGGTGCGGTGGAGGAGCTGCTGCTGCTGGGCCTTGCCGGTGGGGCCCTCGCCCTCGGTCTCGAGGAAGATCGAGCCAGCCCCCGGGGGGAGCAGGGGGGCCAGGTCGAGGGTGGGGGATTCCTTCGCGCTGGCGAAGGTGAAGTCGCGGCTCCGGGGGTCGGCGAGGCGGACCCCGGAGAGCAAGGGGTTCCGGGCGCAGAAGGCCTCGCGGAGCTGCTGCGGGGAGACGGGGGCGACGCGCACCGTGGCGCGGGTCATGCCGAAAGGGCGGAGCTGGAGCGCCGAGGCCCAGGAAGGCCGGAGGATGGTGCCGCGCAGCAGGTAGCTGAAGTGCGGGGTCGGGGGGACGAGGCGGAAGGAGAGCTCGGCGCCCTGGTCGATCCCGGGGGCCCCGCGGCGTCGCCCGGTCGAGCTGCGGACCGTGAGCTTGTAGGGAACTTCTGTACGAAAGGGGGCCGAGATCTGGAAGCGCTCCGAGGGGTCCCCGGAATTTCCATAGAGGGACTGGAGGGAGAGGGGGAGGGGCGGGTCGAGGCGGAGGAGGGGGCGGAGCTGGGCGGGGGTGAGGGGCTGGCTGAGGGTGAGCTCGATGGAGGAGTACTCCTCGCAGAGGCCCTGCTCGCGCTCGGCGGAGCAGCGGAGCTCCTCGACGACGGCGGGGAGGCGCTCGCGCAGGGTTCGGAGCACCGGGGCGTCGAGGCCGAGGGGGCCCTCGGTGCTGCGGAGCGGAGGGCGGAGGGCCAGGGAGAGGGAGATGCCTTCGGGCCAGCGCCCGCGGCGAGGGGCGAGGAGATGGAGGCGGGAAGGTGCGGCGTCGTGGGGCTTCCGGTCGGAGAACGTCCAGGGGATGGTGCGCTGGTCCTCGTCGACGATGGAGAGGACATCGCGGAGGGCGGCGGGGTCGACGTCCTGGTTGAAGGTGAGCGCCAGGGGCTCGGTGGGGGTCTCGGGGAGGGTGGCGTCCCGGAGCTGGAGCCGTGGGGTGGAAAATTCGAGGGAGAGAGGCTGGTCGAGGGTCTGACCGTCGAGGGAGCGAAGGCCAGGCTGGAGGGTGATGCGGTAGGGGGTGGCCTGAGGGAAGCCGTTGCGTGGGGAGAACTGGAGGGTGCGGGTGCCGATCCAGTGCCAGGAGCCCTCGACGGGGGGCTCGATGGTGGCCTGGACCGCGGGGAGGTGGGGGGGGTCACCGAGGCGACGGAAGGAGCGGGAGAAGACGAAGGTGGGCAGCGGCGCCTCGATCTCGGGGCCCTCGGGGGTGGCGAAGGCGAGGCGCAGCGGGCCCTGGTCGGGGGCGGCCTCGAGCAGCTCGGGGCGCAGGGGGCGGGGGCCCCGCGAAGGGGCGGGGGCCGCGAGGGGGAGCCTGCCGCCGGGCAGGCAGGAGGCCAGGGCGAGGAGCGACGCGAGGGCGCCGAGGGCTCGTCGGGAACGCATGGGCGACAGGGACAGCGGCCCCGCGGGAAAGTTCAGAGGATGATGTCGAGCATCTGGAGGCGGGTGAGGTGGCGCTCGAGGGCGTCGGCGTACTCGTCGATGAGGGTATCGAGGTTGACGGTGAAGGAGCCGCCGTCGACGCGCTCGACGATGCCGCTCACGGGGATCTCGGTGTCCGTGGTGACCAGCACCCCGGACCACTCCCCGGCCGGCGGGGTGGCGCCCGGGCCCGCGGCGACGATCAGCCACTCGTTGGACAGCCGCGCGACGTCCCGCAGGGAGCCGTCGTCGAGGCGCACCCGCGTCGGGATGGCCCGGGGGGCGTCGACCATGTAGTGCCCCTTGCGGTTCTGCTCGATGAGCGCGTCCAGCTCCTCGAAGAGCATGCGGTGCAGGGGCGTGTCCTCGGCCTCGAGCAGGGCGGCGCGCATCGTCTTCATCGCCTTCTGCGTCGTGATGATGTTCTGGCGCATCTCGTCCATGCGGCGCCGATCGCGGATCAGCTTGTCCGCCACGATGTGCAGGAAGCTGTGGTAGAAGGGGTACGCGACCTGGCCGTGCTGCTGGAAGAACTGCAGCAGCGCCTCGGTCCCCACGTAGCGCACCTCGGAGGGCTGGGTGGCGATGGCCGTCGAGGTCCGGGTGAGGCCGGTCATGCCGCCCAGCTCGCCCACCAGCGAGATGGGGCGCAGGCGGAACCGCTCCTCCAGACCCTGATGCACCGAGATCTCCCCTTCCGTCAGGATGAGGAGCTGGTCGGCGGTGGATCCTTCCTCGAAGACGCCCTCGCCCTCGGCGAGGCTCCGGCGCTGCAAGAGGCCCAGGAGCTGCGTCAGGTGCTCCTCGGTCATGGCGGCGAAGAGAGGGACTGCGCGAAGATCGGCGGGTTGAATGGGCATGTTGGACCTCCCGTTGGGATCGGGATCGTGTTCTCTCACGGGATCCGGTGCAAACGGAAGAGCGCCCCGGCCGCCCCGGACCGTTTCCTCTGGCCCCTGTCGCTCCTTCACGGGCCTGGCGCCCCGATCCGGGCTACATTGCGCCCGTGAACCTGCTCCGTACCATCGGCTCGGCCTTCCGGCTGGCGCTCCGGGCCGTGCTCCGGGCCAAGCTCCGGGCCGCGCTGACGGTCCTCGGTATCCTGATCGGCGTGGCCGCCGTCGTGCTGGTCACCGCCCTGGGCACCGGCGCCCGGCAGCGCATCGCCCAGCAGATCGAGGACATGGGCTCGAACACGCTCTACATCTTCCCCCAGGCGGCCCAGACCTCCGGGGCCAAGAGCAAGAGCACCGGGCGCCTCACCGAGGCCGACGGCCGCGCGGTCCTCCGCGAGGCCACCAGCGTCGTGGCCCTCGCCCCCTTCGCGTCCACCCAGGCCCAGATCGTCTACGCGGATCGCAACACCGCGACCACCATCATGGGCTCGAACCTCAGCTACTTCGCGGTCCGCAAGTACACCGTGGCCCGCGGCGCCGCCTGGACCGAGGCCGACGAGCGCAGCAAGGCCAAGGTGGTCATCCTCGGCACCCGCGTCGTCGAGAACCTCTTCGGCAACCAGGACCCCATCGGCGCCGTCCTCCGCATCGGCCGCCACCCCTACCGCGTCATCGGCGTCCTCGCCCCCAAGGGCCCCAGCCCCTTCGGTGAAGATCAGGACGACCGCGTCATCGTCCCCGGCAGCACCTTCCGCGCCCGCGTCCGCCCCGCCGGCGTCGACCGCGTGGACATGCTCATCGCCTCCGCTTCCTCCGCCGATACGGTCGAGCGCGCCCAGCGCCAGATCGAGCAGATCCTCCGCCAGCGCCACCGCATCGTTGACCCCGAACCCCCGGATTTTGCGGTCCGTACCCAGGATGAGTTCAAGAAGACCCAGGAGGGGATCTACGCGGTCCTCTCGGTGCTGTTGCTGTCGGTGGCGGCGATCTCGCTCTTCGTGGGGGGGATCGGTGTGATGAACATCATGGATCGGGGTGAGGATGGCGATCGGTGCGAGGGAGGGGGACATCCTGCTGCAGTTCCTGGTGGAGGCGGTGGTCCTCTCCCTCCTCGGCGGCCTCGCGGGGACAGGGCTGGCGATCGGGGGGATCTACGCCTTCAGCAAGGCGCTCGAGTGGCCGATGCGGCTCCCCGGGGAGGCGCTGCTGCTGGCGCTGGGGACGAGCCTGTTCATCGGGGTGATCTTCGGGTTCCTGCCGGCGCGGCGTGCGGCGCGGCTCGACCCCATCGAGGCGCTGAGGCAGGACTGATGGCGAACTCCCCCTTCCTCTCCTCGCTGTCCATCGCGCTGCGGTCGGTGCGCCGCAACGCGCTGCGGGCGACGCTGACGGTGCTGGGCATCCTGATCGGCATCACGGCGGTGGTGGTGGTGACGGCGCTGGGGAGCGGCGCCAGCAAGGCGGTGGGGGATCAGATCGCGAACCTGGGGTCCAACGCGATCATCATCTTCCCGCAGGCGGCCAACGTGTCCGGTGCGAAGGGGCAGGCGGGGATCGTGGGCGGGCGCCTGACCACCGAGGACGGCGAGGCGCTGGTGCGGGAGACCACCAGCATCCGGGCCTGGACGCCGGTGCGACGCGCGCCGGTGCAGGCGGTCTTCGAGGGGCGCAACGCCGCCACCAGCGCCATCGGCACCAACCGCGCGTACCTCGAGGTGCGCGCCTGGAAGTTGACCTCGGGGGAGCTCTGGGACGCCACCGCCGAGTCGGTGAAGGACAAGGTCTGCATCATCGGCACCACGGTGCGCACCAACCTCTTTGGCCCCCTCGACCCGATCGGCCGCCGGATCCGCGTCGGTCGCCACACCTACCGGGTGCTGGGGGTGCTGGAGAGCAAGGGGCAAGCCTCCTTTGGCGGCGATCAGGACGACGTGATCCTGATGCCCCTGGGCACCTTCAGCTCCCACGTGTCCTGGGCGCCGCCGGGGACCGCGGGGGCCCTGATGGTGTCGGCGGCCAGCGCCGAGGTGTCCGATCGCGCGGTGGAGCAGGCGACCGCGATCCTGCGCCAGCGCCACCGGATTGGCCCGGGCAAGGAGCCGGATTTCTTGATCCGCAGCCAGGCCGAGTTCCAGGCGACGCAGCAGTCGATCCTGGGGGCGCTCTCGGCGCTGTTGCTGTCGGTGGCGGCGGTCTCGCGATCGGGGTGAGGATGGCGATCGGTGCGAGGGAGGGGGACATCCTGCTGCAGTTCCTGGTGGAGGCGGTGGTCCTCTCCCTCCTCGGCGGCCTCGCGGGCCTGGCCCTCAGCTACGGGCTGGTGCACCTGCTGTCGAGGCTGGTGGGCTTCTCGATGGAGATCGAGCCCCGGGCGGTGCTGATCGCGGTGGGGACAAGCTGCCTCCTCGGCGTCATCTTCGGGTTCTTCCCGGCGCGGCGTGCGGCGCGGCTCGACCCCATCCAGGCCCTGGGCCGCGAGTGACGCCTCCGCGTGCGGGTCACCGGGGGGAGACCAGGCCGTTTCTGTGCAACAGGGAGGTGCAGGTCGGCACCCCCTGCGGGGCCGGGGCGAGCCCCTGCCAGAGCCGCCTCAGGGGAGATGCTTCCTTGAGAACACCGGCCCGCAGCAGCCCCTCGAAGGACAGCACCACCCCGCTCCCCTCCAGCGCGCTCTCCATGCGCGTCCCGTAGCGCGCCAGCAGGGCGATTCCCCCCGGGACCAGGGTCCACAGGGGCTTCCCCCCGGGGGACCAGGAGAAGAAGTCGAGGGGGTCCTCCGGCCTGGAGAAGGGCGGGAATGCCTTGAAATACAGGGGTAGACAGCCCCGCACCTCCTGCAGCAGAGCGCCTTCGCTGGTGACGAGCTCCCCCAGCTCGACCCGTCGCCCTGCCGCCAGGTCGATCACCAGCGACTCGGGGGAAAACGTCGTGCTCTGGTGCTGAAAATAACCCCCTCGTTGCACCAGCCCGAGGGCCCCCTGCTCGTTGAACGTCAGGCGGTAGCCCCCGCCACCCCGCAGCTCTCCGAGGGCGTTGTAGGCGCAGGTCTTCACCGTGCGCCGCAGCTCCGGGGACCACCAGGGGCGCCCCTCGGGGCCCAGGAGACCGTTGACGGCCCTCTCGATCTCGGGCGAGGCCAGGCCGAAGACCTGGAGCGAGGTCACCCGGAGCGAGCAGACCCCGGTGGGCACCTCGTGGCCCTCCTCGGTGCTCGGGTACGAGAGCTTGCGATCCTTCGCCTCCGGGAAGCAGAGGTGCGGCCCCTGGTCGTTGCTGAAGAAGAACGGGGTCTTGCGCCTGGGTTGCCCCGCGCAGGCCGGCGAGGAGGGCATGAAGCCGAGCTCCTGGACCTCGGACTGGTGGAGCGCCGCCTCCCCGGGGTCGCGCCCCTGGAGCTCGAAGGGCAAGGATTTCCCCTTGAGCTTGTAGGTCCCCCGGAGCACCCCGTCGGCCGCGGAGCAGACCCCCTCCAGGGCCCCCGCCCCCTTCTCCTGCAGCGAGAACGAGCCATCGGGGCGGAGCACGCCGTCCAGCTCGATCGAGGCGCTCCCGCCGTCGTACCGCAGCCACCCGGTCAAGCGCTGCCCTCCGGGGCCCTTGCCCGCGGTCTGGGGCCTGATCGTGAGGCGGGTCTCCGCGCCGATGCGCCCGCGGTAAGGCCGCAGGAAATCGCAGCCGTTCGCCGGGCGCTCGGCGGGGTAATCGGAGGTGTCTGGCTCGAGCTGACGGATCGCCCGCTGCACCACCAGCCCCGGCGGGCCGCTCTCCAGGGCGGTCGTCCCGCTCCCCGGCGGCCCCGGCGTCATCGCGCCCGATGGAGCGCTCGACGGCGCGGCTTCAGGAGAGGGGCCCTCCGGTGGCGGAGGGGCCGCCACGGGGGCAGGGGAGCAGGCGGTCATCCGGAGCGCGAGCAGCGCCGCGGCGCAAGAGCCCTCTCTCATCGTTCCTTCTCCTGGTGTGCAGCCCCGATCCAGGGCCAGGTTCACCCTGGGCCCAGGCTGCCAGGGTCCTGCCCGGGGGGGAAGTGTCGCCGCGGCAGGCCGCACGGTCGGGGCGCTGTGCTAGCTTCCGCCGCATGTTCACCGGCATCGTGAAGGGGCTCGGGGATGTGCTCGCGGCGCGCATGGCGCCGGGCCTGCTGTCGCTGGAGGTGCAGCTCCCGGCGGGGCTGGGCGAGGGGCTGCAGCGCGGGGCGAGCGTGGCGATCGACGGGGTGTGCCTCACCGCCACCGAGATCGAGGGCGACCGGGTGCGCTTCGATGCCATGCAAGAGACCCTGCAACGGACGACCCTGGGGGCGCTCCAGGCCGGCTCGAAGGTGAACGTGGAGCGATCCTTCCGGGTGGGGGACGAGGTGGGGGGGCACATCGTCTCCGGGCACGTGCTGGGGGTGGCCGAGATCGTGGCGATCGAGGAGACGCCGACCAACCGGGTGCTCACCTTCCGCTGCGATCCGTCGTGGATGCGCTACCTGCTGCCCAAGGGCTTCGTCGCCCTCGACGGCTGCTCCCTCACCGTGTCCGACGTGGACCAGGCCCGGGCGACCTTTCGCGTCTGGTTCATCCCCGAGACGCTGCGGCTCACGGTCTTCGGCGCCAAGGGCCCCGGCGATCGCTCCAACCTCGAGATCGACAGCCGCACCCAGGCCATCGTCGATACCGTCGAGCGCTACCTCGAAGGCCGCCAGGGGGCCGGGGCAGGGTCGAAATAGGCCCAAAAATCGGAACGGAGGCGGGCCGAAATCGGTTTGATCTGCAAACAATGTCCGGCATCTTGCCCCCTCGGAAAGGGGTACGACGATGCACGGAAACGAGGTGATCCTCACGGTGCTGTTCTGCATCGCCACCGCGGTGGCGATCGCGGTGCGACGGCTGAAGATCCCGTACACGGTGGCGCTGGTGCTGGCGGGGCTGGTGCTCGGGTCGATCCATGTGCTGCCGAAGATTCACCTGACGAAAGAGCTGATGTTCGCGGTGTTCCTGCCGGGGCTGATCTTCGAGGCCTCGTTTCACATGGAGTACAGGTCGTTCCAGCAGAACAAGCTCTCGGTGCTGACGATGGCGGTGCCCGGGGTGCTGGCGGGGATAGGGTTGACCGCGGCGGCCTTGCTGCCGTTCTCGGGCACCTTCCCGCTGCTGGAGGGCTTCACGCTGAAGGACACGCTGCTCTTCGGGGCCCTGCTGACGGTGACCGACCCGATCGCCGTGGTGGCGCTGTTCAAATCGCTGGGCGCGCCCAAGCGGCTCGCGGTGCTGGTCGAGGGCGAGAGCCTGCTCAACGACGGGACCGGCGTCGTCGCCTTCACGCTGCTGCTGGCGGTGCTGGGAGGGGGGTCTTTTTCTACCACGGGTGCCATCGTCGATTTTATCCGGATCGTGGGGATGGGCCTGTTCATCGGGGCCGCGGTGGGGATAGCGGTGTCGAAGCTGATCCAGGCGATCGACGATCCGATGATCGAGATCACGCTGACGACGATCGCGGCGTACGGCTCGTTCATCGCGGCGGAGGCGTTCCATTTCTCGGGGGTCATCGCGACGGTGGTGGCGGGGATGCTCTGCGGGAACTACGCGGCGCGCACCGGCATGAGCCCGAGCACGCGGGTGGCGGTGCTGACCTTCTGGGAGTACGTGGCCTTCGCGCTGAACTCGATGGTCTTCCTGCTGATCGGCCTCGAGGTGAACATGGAGACGCTGCTGCGCTCCATCGTCCCGGTGTGCATCGCCTTCGGCGCGGTGCTGGTGGCCCGTGTCGTGGTGGTGGGCACCTCGGTGGGCCTGCTGTCCTTCACCCGGGAGAAGATCCCGTGGAGGTGGGCCCCGGTGCTGACCTGGGGGGGCCTGCGGGGCGGGCTCTCGATGGTGCTGGTGCTGGCGCTGCCGAAGAGCTTTCCGCACCGGGAAGAGCTGATCACCCTGACCTTCGGCGTGGTGGTGCTGTCGATCCTGGGTCAGGGGCTCACCATGGCGCCGCTGCTCCGGGGGCTGGGGCTGATCACCCAGTCCTCGGACCGGGTCGAGTACGAGCAGCTGATGGGTGAGCTGCGGGCGGTCCAGGGGGCCCGGTCGATGCTGGGCGGCATGAGCGGGAAGACGCCGCCGGACGTGCTGGCCGAGCTCCAGGCCGAGTACAGCCGCCGCGCCGGGGAGCTGGAGGCGAAGATCGCCGAGCTTCACCTGGCCAAGAGCGAGATCCGCCACGAGCAGGAGATGGTGGCCCGACGACGCCTGCTGGTGGCCGAGAAGGACGCCGTGCAGGACGCCCTCCATCACGGCGCCATCAGCAAGGAGGTCGCCGACCGCCTCGCCGCAGACATTGACGCTCGCCTCATCGCCCTCGAAGAAGAAGAGCATGCGCCCGAGCCTTCCGAGGCCCCTGCGGCCCCTCCCCCCTCCTGAGGCCCCCCTGGCATGACCCCGCTCCTCGACCTCGGTCTGCTGGCCCTCGGAGGGGTCCTGCTCTACTTCGGCGCCGAGTGGCTGGTCGGCGGCTCCACCTCCCTCGCCCTCAACCTCCGGGTCCCGCGGCTCCTCATCGGCCTGACCGTCGTGGCCTATGGAACTTCCGCACCCGAGATCATCGTGGGGGGGCAGGCCTCGTTCGGGGGTCACGGGGCCATCGCGCTGGGGAACGCGGTGGGGTCGAACATCGCCAACCTGGGGCTGATCCTGGGGCTCTCGTCGCTGATCAAGCCGCCGCAGGTGGACGGGTCGCTGCGGCAGCGCGAGCTACCGATGCTGCTGGCGACGGCGGTGCTGCTGGTGCTGGCGCTGCTCGACGGCAAGCTGCAGCGCTGGGAGTCCGCGGCCCTGCTGGCGGGGGCCATCGTGTACACGGCCTGGATGGTGCGCTCGGCCCGGCGATCGAAGGCCGAGGTGCAGGAGTCCCGGGAGAGCGCCGAGTCCACGGCGGAGGCGGCGGAGGCCGCCGGCGTCGTTGCGGTGACGGGGAACCTGCGCCACGCGGGGCTGGCCCTGATCGGCCTCCTGGTGCTGCTGCTGGGGGGTCACTTCTTTGTGCAGGCGGCCACCAGCCTGGCCCGCGCCTGGGGGATGAGCGATCGGGTGGTCGGGCTCACGGTGGTGGCGGTGGGCACCTCGCTGCCCGAGCTGGCCACCAGCCTGATCGCGGCGTTCCGCGGTCAGTCCGACATCGCCGTCGGCAACGTGGTGGGCTCCAACATCTTCAACGTGCTGCTCTGCGCGGGCTTCGCGGGGCTCGTGCACCCGATCGAGGTCCCTTTCGCGAACCTGCAGGTCGATCTGGCGGTGCTGATCGGCATCACCCTCCTCGGGGTCATCGCGCTACGGACCGAGCGCCAGGTGACCCGCGCCGAGGGGGCCGTGCTGCTCGCCAGCTACGCGATCTACACCGGGTACCTGCTGCGCTCCGGTTGAGCGCGGGGCCTCGGTTCGGCGGATTCTGCGCAGAAGCTCCTCGAACCGCCGCGAGACCGGCGGCTACTATGAAGGGGTGACCTCGTCGCACTGCTCCGCGATGCCTGACCAGGCGCCCTGGCCTCTCGCCCCGCTCGATCCCTCCGCGCCGGTCCGCCCGGGCGTCCTCGTCAACCCGCAGGCCCGGGGGCTACGAGCCGAGGGCGCGCGGCGAGCGCTGCGGCAGGCCGCGCCGGGGCTCCCGTGGGAAGAGACGCCCTCGGTGAAGGACATCGGGGCCGCGGTGGGGCGGCTATGGCAGGCCGGGGTCAACGTGCTCGCGGTGGCCGGCGGGGACGGCGCCCTCCACTTCGTGCTCCAGGAGCTCCTGCGCCACGGGCGTCGCTGGCCCGGTGTCCTGATGGCGCTCCAGGGGGGCACCCTCAACATCGTGGCCCGGCACGTGGGCCCTGCGGCGGCCCCGGGGCAGCAGCTCGCCTCCCTCCTGCGCCAGACGACGGCCCTCGGCGCCCTGGCCCCTCGCTCGCTGCCGCTGCTGCGGGTCGAGGGGGCCTCGACGCCCGCGCGTCATGGCTTCATCTTCGGCTCCGAGGCCGTGAAGAATGCGCTGGAGATCTACGACGACCTGGGCGGCGGCTACGGCGGGCTGGCGCGCTTCCTGTTCGAGGTGGGCCGGGGCTACGCGCTGAACACGCCGCTGTGGCAGCGGGAGCGGTGGCGCCTCGATCCGCTCCCCTTTGGCCTGCAGGTCCGGGATGCCTCGGGGGAGCGCTCGATCCCCGCCTACAGCGCCGCGATCGCCTCCACCCTCGACCTGGCCATCGCCGGCGGCGCCATCCGTACCCTGCGCCGTCGCCCGGAGCACCGGGGCTTCTTCGCCCGGATCATCACCGAGACCCGGGTCGGTCCCCTGCTCCGCATGATCCCGGCGCTGATGCGGGGGGGATCCATCCCGTCGGTCGTGGACGCCCCGGAGGCCACCGGCCTCTCCCTCCGCGGGGCCTTCACCCTCGACGGAGAGTGCTTCGGGGCGTCGTCCCGGTATCCGGAAGTTCCGGATACGCTCCGGGTCGAGGAGGGGGGATCGGTGGCGGTGCTGTGAGCGCGGGGCTCACTGGATCTGGGGATCGCAGGAGCCGGCGGTGAGCGGGGAGGTGTTGTTGTCGGTGCGGCACTCCTTGCCGTCGGGCGCGGCGATGACGGCGTAGACCTTCTGCTTGTTGCCCTGGACGTCCGGATCGTTGACCTCGAAGGCGAGGACCTCGGCCTGGCCCGGGTACAGGATGCGGGTGGTGTTCTGGTCGGCGAGGAGGGCCCCGGGGGCGTCGCCCTTGAAGAGGCTGACCTTGGCGCCGGCGGGCAGGGAGCTCTGGCCGACGTTGCGCGCCTCGACCAGCACGCGGCTCTGACCGTCGCAGGCGGGGCGTACGGAGACGATGGCGTCGGGGGCGGCGAACTCGAGGCCCGGCTGCTTGTTCTGGCGGAAGTTGTTGAGGCCGGGCTGGGTCCAGTTGGGGAGCTCGACGGCGGGGATGGTCCCGTCTTCTTCCACGTTGGTGACGTGGTACGCGTGCTGGTTCCATACACGCCGCGTGCGCACCCAGTCGTTGTTCTTGCTGCCAAAGACC
>JALOQB010000051.1 GCA_025453595.1 Polyangiaceae bacterium | reverse complement strand
CGTCGAGATCCTCTCCGCCATGCAGGAGCAGGTGCCCAACCTGCCCCCGGTCCAGGCCCGCGACATGGCCTCCCTCAAGACCCTCGGCCAGATCGTGGCCAAGATGGAAGGCGCCTCCGTCCCTTTTGATCTGGCCCAGCCTGCCGCAGCGACCGGCGCGACCCCCTATCGTTTCGAGGTGGTCGCCCGCGAGCAGGCAGCGCTGGGCATCGGGGCCTCCGGGCTCCTCTCTTCCGGGGTCATCCATATCCTTGGCGACGACGGCCACGGCATCGCCGGCGCCCTCGCCGCCGCGCTCCAGGCGCAGGGGCTCTCGGCGTTTCGTGTAGAGAATCTCCCTGCAGACGCCCGGGCGGTGATCTTCGTGGGCGGCCTGCGGGATGTGGCCGACGAGCAGGACGCGATGAAGGTGAACCGCGAGGGCTTCCTGGCGCTGAAGCAGGCGTCCGGGGCGCTCTCGACGGAGGGCGGGCTCTTCGTGAGCGTGCAGGACACCGGGGGTGATTTTGGCCTCGACGGGCGCGCGGGGCGGCGAGCCTGGCTGGGCGGCCTCCCGGGGCTGATCAAGACCGCGGCCGAGGAGTGGTCCAGGGCGACGCTGCGGGCCATCGACGCGGAGCGCGAGGGCCGGACGGCGGCGCAGGTGGCCGAGGCCATCGTGCAGGAGCTGCTGCAAGGCGGCGACGAGCGCGAGGTCGGTCTGCGGTCGAGCGGCGCGCGCCTGGTGCTCCGGCTGCAGGAGGCCGGTCCGCCCCGGGGCGCGCTCGGGATCGACGGGTCCTCGGTGGTGGTGGCGACGGGCGGGGCCCGCGGCGTGACCGCCGTGTGCCTGGTCGATCTGGCGCGGGCGACCCGGGCAAGCATCGCCCTGCTGGGCCGCTCGCCGCTGGTCGAGGAGGGGCCCGCGACGCAGGGAGCCCGCGACGAGGCGGCGCTCACCCGTGCGCTGCTCGGGGCCGCGATGGCGGCGGGCCGCAAGCCCTCGCCAGCGGAGGTCCGGGGCGAGGCGCAGCGGATCCTGGCCTCTCGCGAGGTCCGGGAGACGCTCGCCGCGATCGAGGCCGCGGGCTCCCGGGTGATGTACCTGCCCGCGGACGTGCAGGACGCGAGCTCGGTGGCGAAGGCCCTGGAGGTCGTGCGCTCGAGCCTCGGTCCGATCACGGCGCTGGTCCATGGCGCCGGGGTGCTGGCCGACAAGCTGCTGGTGGACAAGACCGTGGAGCAGTTTGACCGGGTCTTCGCCACCAAGGTCCACGGGCTCCACGCCCTGCTGCAGGCGACGGGGGGCGATCCGCTTCGGCAGATCCTGCTCTTCTCGTCGGTGGCGGGGCGCTCGGGCAACACGGGGCAGAGCGATTACGCGGCCGCCAACGAGGTGCTGAACAAGGTAGCCGCGGCCGAGGCCCGGCGCCGCGGTGACTGCGTGGTCCGGTCCCTCGGGTGGGGCCCCTGGGAAGGGGGCATGGTCACCCCTGCGCTCAAGGCGCATTTCCAGAAGCGCGGCGTGCCGCTGATCCCCCTGGCCGACGGCGCCCGGTGGATGCGGGACGAGGCGAGGGCCGGCGGCGCGGCCCACGAGGTCGTGCTCGGCGGCTCTCCCGAGGGCCTCGCGGCTCCTCGCGAGGAGGCGAGCTACGAGCTCCTGGTGAGCCGTGCCCATTACCCGACCTTCGAGAGCCACCGGGTCCAGGGCGTGGTGGTCATCCCGGCGGTGCTGGTCGCCGAGTGGTTCCTCCGCGCCGCCCGCGCCTTCCAGCCCGATGCCCCCTTGCACCTCCAGGATCTCCAGGTGCTCCGGGGCATCAAGATCGAGAATTTCGAGCAAGGGATCGCCCTGCGCATCCTCGTGAAGCGCGGCGAGGCCGGGCTCGGTTTCGAGCTGCGCGACCTCGACAACGGGCTCCGCTACCGGGCGCGCCTGGCGCAGCCCCAGGCGTCGCCCTCGATCACCACCCCGACCGGGTTGACCCCCTGGGATCTCCCCCTCTCCCGGGTCTACGGCGAGATGCTCTTCCACGGCCCTGCCTTCCAGGCCATCCAGCGCCTCGACGGCGTGTCCGGCGAGGGGGCCCAGGCCACCATGACCGGCGCCGCTGCCCTGGGCTGGCAGGGCTCCTGGCTCGGCGACCCGGCCCTCCTCGACGGTGGCCTCCAGCTCGCGCGCCTCTGGGGCATCCGCGCCCTCGACCGCCCCTCCCTCCCCACGCGCATCGGTAGCCTCACCCTCCACCGCGTCGGATGCCCCCAGGGCCCGGTCCGCGTGCTCCTCCGCAGCCTCGCCCCCAGCGAGCACCGCACCACCTCGGACCTCCTCTTCCTCGACATGTCCGGCCAGCCTCTCGCCGAGCTCCGCGGCGTCGACATGCACATGCTCACCTCGAACGACGTCGCGACCGCCTCCCACGCCAACGGATGACCTTCGCCCCCATCGCCATCGTCGGCCAGTCTTGCCTGCTGCCCGGCGCCGCCTCCAGCGCGGATCTCTCCCGCGCCGTCCTTGAAAGCCGCGACCTCCTCTCCTCCGCCCCCCCAGGGCGCTGGAGGGTCTCTCACGAGAGGGTAAAATGCGACCCTGCAACCCCTCGTCGCGACGCCGCATGGTCCGATCGGGGCGGCTATGTTCACGGGTTCGAGCAGCTCTTTGACCCTCACGGGTTCCTGCTGCCGGCGGACGAGCTGGCCGGCCTCGATCCCCTGTTTCTATGGGTTCTCCATACAGCACGGGGGGCGCTCCAGGACGCGGGGCTGGGGGCCACGCTGCCCGCCGCGCTGCGCGGCGCCCTGGTGATGGGCAACCTCTCGTTCCCGACGGATGGCCTGTCGAGGCTGGCGGAGGCGACCTGGCTGCGGCGGCTGGGGCTACCGGCGGGGGAGGTGGACCCGAGGAATCGCTTCAGCTCCGGGCTACCGGCGCACCTGGCCTCGGTGGCCCTGGGGCTCCGGGGGCGGGCCTTTGCCCTGGACGCAGCCTGCGCGTCGTCGCTCTACGCGATCAAGCTGGCCTGCGATCTGCTGCACGACGGAGCGGTGGACGTGGCGGTCGCGGGCGCGGTCAACAAGACCGACGATCTCTTCATTCACGTGGGCTTCTGCGCGCTGCAGGCGATGAGCCGCACGGGGCGCAGCCGCCCCTTCCACCGGGAGGCGGACGGGCTGGTGCCAGCCGAGGGAGCCGGCTTCGTGGTGCTGCGCCGCCTGGGCGATGCGCTCGCGGAGGGGCAGCGGATCCTGGGGGTCATCCGGGGGGTAGGGCTCTCGAACGATGGCCGGGGCGCCGGCGGGATGCTCGCTCCGTCCAGCGACGGCCAGCTCCGCGCCATCGAGCTGGCCTACCGCGAGGCGGGCCTTGGCCCCTCGGAGATCGGCCTGCTCGAATGCCATGCCACCGGCACCCCGGTCGGCGACGCCACCGAGCTCCGGAGCATGGGCCGGATGTTCGCGGGGCTCCGGGGTGTCCCCATCGGCTCCCTCAAGTCCAACCTGGGCCACCTGATCACGGTGGCCGGTGTTGCGGGGCTCCAGAAGGTCCTCGGGGCCATGGCCGCGGGCACCTTGCCCCCCACCCTGCACGCGGATCAGCCCCTCGATGAGCTGGCCAGCTCGCCCTTTCGCCTCATCACCCGGCCCGAACCATGGAACGGGCCCCTGCGCGCCTCCGTCAGCGCCTTCGGCTTTGGCGGCAACAACGCGCACCTCATCGTCGAGGCGCCGCCGCCGCCGACCACCTCCATCCCCCGGCCTCCTCCCGCCGCAGCCCCCGCGGACCTCGCGGTCGTCGCCTGCGCCCTCACCCTCTCCGGCGCCCCGACGATCCACGACTTTCGTAGAGAACTTCTGGATAGCCCCTCGGGCCGCCCCCTCGCCCCTCTGGACGCGATCACGCTGCCCATCTCGGGCCTCCGCTTCCCCCCCCGGGATCTGGAGAGAGCCTTGCCGCAGCAGCTGGCGATGCTCCAGACCGCCCGCGAGGTGCTGGAGGCCGCGGGGCCCCTGCCGCTGGGCCGCACGTCGGTGCTGGTCGGCATGGGGTGCGACGCGGAGATCGCCCGCTACGGTGGCCGCTGGAGGGTTGCGGAATGGGCCGGGCAATGGGGGGCGGATGAGGCCTGGATCCGGGCCTCCCAGGACGCCTTCGCGCCGCCGCTGGAGGCCGCCGGCGTGCTGGGCACGATGCCCAACATCCCGGCCAACCGCCTCAACAGCCAGTTCGACTGCGGGGGGCCCAGCTTCACGATCTCGTCGGAGGAGCTCTCGGGCCTCGAGGCCCTGCGCATCGCGGCGCGGGCCCTCCGGCATGGCGAGATCGACGCGGCGCTGGTGGGGGCCGCGGACTTCTCCATCGAGCTGGTCCACGAGCAGGCCCTCGCCCGCATCGCCCCCCGGACCCCTCCTGCAGGGGACGCGGCGGTGGCGCTGGTGCTACGTCGGCTCGACGACGCGCGGCGGGACGGGAACCCGATCCTGGCGATCGTCCCCGGAGAAGCCCCGGACCAGGCGCAGGAGCAGCCCTCCCTCCAGCATCGCTTCGGCAAGGCTCACGCGGCCTCTGCCCTCGTCGACGTGGTCGCCGCGGTCACGACGCTCTCCCACGGGAGCAAGCCCTCGACGCCGGCTCGACCCTGGCTGCCTTCGTCTGCGCCCCACGCACTCCAGGTGAGCGCCACGGCGCTGCTGGGTCACCGGGATCAGCTCACCCTGACCGCCCCGGAGCAGCCGCAGCCGGTGGCCTTCCGTCCGCCTCCCCGGGTGCTTGTCTTCCGCGGGGCAGATCGGTCCTCGCTGCTGCGCCAGCTCGACCAGGGTGCCGGCGGCCAGGGGCCCGCGGCCCTCGCGCTCGTGGCCTCATCAGGGGACGAGCTGACCGCCTTGCTGGACACGTCTCGCCAGCTGCTCGCCTCGGGCCAGCCCTTGCCCCTGTCCCCCGTCCCTGGCGTGTTCTTCCGCGAGCAACCGCTGGACGGCAAGCTGGGCTTTGTCTTCGGGGGGCCCGCGAGCATCTACCCGGGCATGGGCCGCGAGCTGGTGCTCGCGATCCCCGAGCTGACCCGGCGCCTCTCCCGGCGCTTCCGCCGCATCGAGGAGGTCGCCGGGTGGGTCTACGAGGGGGCAGATTTCACGGGGCGCAAGCCTGTAGAGAAGCTCTGGGCAGCGTCCTTCCTGATGCAGCTCCATGCCGAGCTGACGCGGGGGGTGCTGGGCCTGAAACCGGCGGCTTACCTCGGCATCAGCTCCGGCGAGACCAACGCGCTCTTTGCCTCCGGCGCCTGGACCGATCTGGACGCGATGTTCGAGGACATCGAGGCCTGCGGGCTCTACAGCCGGGAGCTGGCCGGGGATTTCGAGGCAGCCCGGGTGTCCTGGGGGCTCCCCGAGCGCACGCCCATCCGGTGGGTCAACCACCGGGTGCTCGCCCCGATCGAGCAGGTGCGCCAGGCCCTCCGCGGCGAGCTGCGGGCCCACCTGACCTTGATCCACTCGGCTCATGACGTCGTGATCGGCGGCGACGCGGACGCCTGCGCCCGCGTGCTGGAGCGCGTCGGCAAGGGGCGGGGGCGTGCCCTCGGCTACGACCTGGTGGTTCACTGCGGCGAGCTGGAGCCCTTCCGCGAGGCCTGGTGGAAGCTCCATCACCGCCCCACCTCACCCATCCACGGGGCCAGGATGTACAGCCACGCCCACGGGGGTAGCTACGAGCTGTCCGCGGAGGCCGCTGCGGATGCCCTGCTGGGCCAGGCCCTGCGCACCGTCGATTTCCCCGCGCTCGTGCGCCAGGCCCACGACGACGGCGTGCGTATCTTCCTCGAGCATGGCCCCCACGACGCCTGCTCCCGCTGGATCGAGACCGCCCTGGGGGAGCGCGACGACTACGCCACCATCGCCCTCGACCGGCACGGAGAAGATCCGATCCTCCAGGCCGTCCAGGCCGCTGCGTCGCTCCTTGTCCTCGGCGTCGAGGTGGACCTCGCCGCGTTGCTGACCCCCCTGGAGCGAGCCTGGTCCTCCTGCCAGCGGGCCCCTATCCAGGGCCCCACCCTCTCCTTCCCGGCCCACCGCCCCCCTCCGGCTCTTCCCCCTCTGCCCGCTGCCATGACCACACCCTCCTCCCCGTCTCTTCAAATCATGGCTCCTGCCCCCTCGCTGCCCTCGGCGCTGGCGATGGATGGAGCACCCGCGGTGCCTGCGGTTCGCTCGGGGCCTCCCGAGGGGCCACGTCCTGCCCCTGCCCCTCCCGTCGCTGCGGTCCCGCAGCCCCCCCGGATCAGCCCCGCGGTCCAGGCCCCTCCGGTGGTCGCAGCACCGCCCGCCCCCCTCGCAGCTCCTGCGGCGCCGTTCGTGGCACCTGCGGCCCTGGCGCCAGCTTACCGATCGGTAAGCGCGACGGGCGCGGCGGGCGCGATCCTGGCCCTGCAGCAGAGCGTCGCGGGGGTCCACCGCGCGTTCCTGGATCAGCAAACCAGCCTGCACCGGCGCTTCCTGGCGCTCCAGGGGGCCTTCCCTCTCGGGGCTGACGTTGCAGAGACCCCTGCCCCTGCCTGGGCTCCCCCGGTGCCTTCGGCCCCTGCCGTGTCGCCTGCGGTTGTCACCAGCGTGGCGGCCACGACGCCGGTCCTCCCTGCGGCCCCCCCTGCAACGGTGACCAGGGCCCCCGCGGCGATCGCTCCACAGCCGCCCACGGCCTCCGCTCTCCCCGTGGTCCTCGCGAAGCCGTCGCCCGCGGTGCGGCAAGAACAGCCGGAAGCGACCGGCCCGCTGCCCGGACCCAAGTTCTCTCGACAGGATCTGGAAGAGCTGGCCTCTGGCAAGATCTCGAAGCACTTTGGCCCCCTCTTCGAGCAGCAGGATGGCTTCGAGCGCCAGGTGCGCATGCCCATGCCTCCGCTGCTGCTGGCCGATCGGGTGACGGGCCTCAAGGCCGAGCCGGGCCTGCTCAAGACCGGCACCATCTGGACCGAGACCGACGTGCGCTGGGACGACTGGTACCTCCACGAGGGCCACATCCCCGGCGGCATCATGATCGAGGCAGGGCAGGCCGATCTGCTGCTGATCTCGTGGATGGGGATCGACTTCCTCAACCGCGGCGAGCGCATCTACCGGCTGCTCGGCTGTGATCTCCGCTACCACGGCCCGCTGCCCAAGCCCGGCGACACGCTCAGGTACGACATCCACGTGGATGGCCACGCCAAGCACGAGGACGTGCGGCTCTTCTTCTTCCACTACGACTGCAAGGTCGATGGCCAGGTCCGGCTCTCCGTGAGGCACGGGCAGGCGGGCTTCTTCACCGAGCAAGAGCTGGCCAATTCTGGCGGAATTCTCTGGGAAGTCGAGTCCGGCGAGCGCACCGAGAACCCGCGCCTCGCCGCGCCCCGCACGCCCGGCATGCCCGGCTCCTACGCGCGAGCCGCCATCGACGCGGTGGCCGACGGGCGCCCCTGGGAGTGCTTCGGCCCCTCGCACAACCGGGCCAGGACCCACACCCGCACGCCTCGCGTCGGCGGCGGTCGGCTCCAGCTCTTCGACGAGATCACCCACCTCGATCCGAAGGGTGGCCCCTGGGGGCGCGGCTACTTCCGGGCGGTGCAGAAGATCTCGCCCGAGGACTGGTTCTTCACGGGCCACTTCAAGGGCGACCCCTGCATGCCCGGGACCTTGATGTTCGAGGGCTGCCAGCAGGCGATGGCCTTCTACCTGCTGGCCATGGGCTTCGCGCTGGACGCCGACGGCTGGACCTTCGAGCCCGTGCCGGACGAGACCTACAAGCTCCGGTGCCGCGGCCAGGTCATCCCCAGCAGCAAGGAGCTGATCTACGAGCTCTTTGTCGACGAGATCATCGACGGCCCGGTCCCCACCCTCTACGCGGATCTGCTCTGCACCGTCGACGGCCTCAAGGCCTTCCACTGCCGCCGCATGGGCATGCGCCTGGCCCCGGACTGGCCCATGAACCGCCGGCAAGACCTGCTGGAGCTCGAGCAGGGGGGCGAACCGGTGGCCTCCCACGAGGGGTTTCCCTTCGACTTCCGCTCCCTCACGGCCTGCGCCTGGGGCCGCCCCTCCGAGGCCTTCGGGCCCATGTACCGCCCCTTCGACGGCCACCGCCGCACCCCACGCCTGCCCGGGGCCCCTTACCACTTCGTCTCCCGCATCGAGCGCATCGACGGCCCCATCAACGTCGTCCAGTCCGGAACCTCCATTGTCGCCGCCTACGACGTGCCACCGGACGCCTGGTACTTCGACGAGAACGGCGCCGCGACGATGCCCTACTGCGTGCTGCTGGAGGCGGCGCTGCAGCCCTGCGGCTGGCTGGCCTCGGCCACCGGCATCACGCTCACGACCCAGCAGGACCTCTGCTTCCGGAACCTGGACGGCACGGCGACCTGGCACCGGGAGGTGCGGCGAGATGCAGGCACGATCCGGACCCAGACCAAGCTGATCGCGCTGTCCCGATCCGCGGGCATGGTGATCGTCGGCTTCGACGTGCGGTGCCTGCAGGGCGACGCGCTTGTCTACGAGATGAAGACCGTGTTCGGCTTCTTCCCCCCGGAGGCCCTCGCCAACCAGGTCGGCCTCTCCGTGGGCGAGGAGGAGCAGCGGTGGCTGGCGGCCCCCAGCGACTACCTGGTCGATCTCGCCGCGCACCCGGCGCGCTTCTTCGGCGGCAGCGCCCGCCTCGCCAGCGACAAGATCCGCATGATCGATCGCCTCACCGGCTACTGGCCCGAGGGGGGCAAGGCGGGGCTGGGCCGCATGCGCGCGGTCAAGGATATCGACCCCGGCGAGTGGTTCTTCAAGGCCCACTTCTTCCAGGATCCGGTCCAGCCCGGGTCCCTCGGCATCGAGGCCATGATCCAGGTGCTCCAGGCGTTCATGCTCCAGCACGGCATGGACCGCGGCATGCGCCGCCCTCGCTTCGAGCCCCTCGCCATGGGGGAAGCCCTCACCTGGAAGTACCGGGGCCAGGTTGTCCCCGAGAACAAGCTGGTCACCACCGAGATCGAGATCACGCGCCTGCACCGCGATGAGCGGGGCGTCCTCGCCGTGGCGGACGCCTGGCTCTGGGTCGACGGCATGTGCATCTACCAGGGCCAGAACCTCGCCATGCGCATCGTGGACGAGGGCGACGGCCCCGGGCCCCGCGCCGAAGGCGCCGGGAGCGAGGAGCTGACCCTCTCCCACGAGGGCGACCCCTGGATCGCGGACCATCGCCCGACCTACACGGTGCCCGCCCTGCCCGCGATGTACATGGTCGACCGCCTCGCCGCCGCGGCTCAGCGCCGCTCCGGGCTCCCGGTGCGGGCCCTGGAGAAGGTCTCGATCCGCCGCTGGGCCCCGGCCCCGGGCCCCCTCCGCACCCGCGACACCGCCGAACCCCTCGGCGACGGCCGCTACCGGGTCCGCTTCGAGATCTTCCGCGAGGCCTCCAACCCCGCGCTCTCCCGCTTCGAGATCGCCGCCGAGGGCGAGGCCGAGGTCGGCCCCCACGACCCCGCCCCCACCCCCTGGACTGCCCTCGCGGATCTCCGCCATCAGGAAGATCCATACACCTCGGCCACGCTCTTCCATGGCCCCTCGTTCCAGCTCCTCCGGTCCTGGTCCCTGGGCGCGGAAGGCGCCTCCGCGGTGCTGGACCTGGGCGCCTCGAAGGCCCCCCTCGGGGCGCTCAACGTGGGCCTGCTGGACGGCGCGACCCACGCGATCCCTCACGACGCGCTGGGCTGCTGGTTCCAGGGGGTGAGCGCCGATCAGGTCGCTTACCCTGCTCGCGTCGAGTCCCTGCGCATCCACGGCCCGACCCCCACCCAGGGCGAGCTGCGCGTCGAGGTGCGCCCCGACGGGTTCGACGGTGAGCCGCGGTTCCCTCGCTTCCGCCTCCAGCTCCTTCACGGGGGGGCGGTGTGGGCCGAGCTGACGCTCGTGGAGGCGCTCTTCCCCAAGGGGCCGCTGGGCCTGGCGAGGCCCGCCGATCGGCGCGCGTTCCTCCAGCATCGCCGCCTGGTCCCGGGCCTGGCGCTCTCGCGAACCCACGGCGAGGAGACCCACCTGGACCCGGCCGCGGTGGCCGCCAGCAACTGGCTCCCCGGCACCATCGAGGCCGCCTACCGCGCTGCTCCCGGTGAGGATCTGGTCACCCAGGTGGCCGTCAAGGAACACCTGGGCCGGCAGCTCGGGGTGCACCCTTCCGCCATCGAGGTCCGCGACGGCAAGGCCTGGTGCCCGGCGCGGCCGCTGGAGGCCCTCTCCTTCGAGACCAGCCTCCACGGGACGACCCTCCAGGTGCGCTCGCCGCGCCCGGCCCGGCTGTCCACGGTGGGCGTGCGTGCCTTCTGGCGCGAGCGCCTGGCCAGCCCGACCCCCCCGGTCGCTGACCTCTACTTCAGCCTGGCCGAGCGCTTCGTGGGCCGCATCGAGCTGGAGGATCCGGACGACTTCGCGAGGCTCCGCGGCCGCAGCGTGGTCTTCCTGGCCAACCACCAGGTGGCGATCGAATCGCCCCTGTTCTCCATGCTGGTCTCGTCCCTCATCGACGGGGTTGTCGTGACCATCGCCAAGATGGAGCACAAGACCGGCTGGCTCGGCCGCCTCATCGCCCACAGCTTCTCTTACCCCGGGGCCGTCGACCCGCAGAACATCGTGTACTTCGACCGCGCCGACAAGAGCTCCCTCCTCGGCCTCGCCACCGAGATGGCCACCGCCATGATGGAGCACCGCAAGTCGATCCTCGTCCACGTCGAGGGCACCCGGGCCCTCTCCTGCGAGGCGCGGGTCGAGAAGATCAGCAGCATCTGGTCCGACGTCTCCACCAACACCGACTCCCCCATCGTCCCCGTCCGCTTCGCCCACGCCCTCCCCCTGGCGACCCCCGAGCGCCTCGAATTCCCCGTGGGCTACGGCAAGCAAGGGGTTTACCTGGGCAAGGCCCTCTGGCCTGACGAGCTCCGCGCCCTCCCCCTCCCGGATCGCAAGCGCCGAGTCCTCGACGCCATCAACGCCGCCGGCCCCGCCGTCGATACCCCCTGCGAGCCCGACCCCACCTTCGTCCAGATCGTCGAGGACTGGCGTCGCCGCACCGGCGCCACCGAGCCCCAGGCCGTCCTCCTCCTCGCCCTCGAGCGCTACCAGGACGCCTGCCTCGAGACCCGCGAGCTGATCCGCGCCATCCACGCCGGTCGCCTCGACCTCCCTGACTCCCCCGAAGGCGCCTGGCTCCGCAGCCTCGCTCGCCACCTCGCCTGACCGCCACCGCACCAGCCCGGCTGCTATGCTGGGCCCATGCGCCACCTCCTCGCCCTCCCCCTGCTGCTGCTGACCCTGCTGCACTGCGACGACGGGGGTTCGACCCCCGGCGCGTCCGCCGGGCAGGCCGGGGCAGGGGCCGGCGGCGGCGCCGGGAGACCCGCGCAAGGGGGCGGGTCATCCGGAACTTCCGGACAGGCAGGTGGGTCATCCGGAACTTCCGGACAGGGGGTGGGGGGTGGAGGGGGCCCGGTCGGGGGTGGGTGCGCCGTGGACGGGCAGGAGCGCAAGGGGGAGGCGACCTACTACACCTTCGCCGATGGCTCGGGGAACTGCAGCTTCCCCGCGACGCCGGGGGATCTCATGGTGGGGGCGATGAACCAGACCGACTACGCCGGCTCGGCCAGCTGCGGCTCCTGCGCCGAGATCCAGGGCCCCGAGGGCAGCGTGACGGTACGGATCGTGGATCGATGCCCCGAGTGCAAGCCAGGCGACATCGACCTGAGCCCCCAGGCCTTCGAGAAGCTGGCCGCCATCGAGAAGGGGCGGGTCCCGATCACCTGGCGGTACGTGGCCTGCCCGGTGCAGGGCAACCTCGTCTACCACTTCAAGGACGGGAGCAACCCCTGGTGGACCGCGGTCCAGATCCGCAACCATCGCTTCCCTGTCGTTAAGTTTGAGTACAAAACAAAAGATGGTTCGTACAAGGCGGTGGAGCGGCTGGAGTACAACTATTTCGTCGAGACCTCGGGCATGGGAGAGGGGCCCTACACCTTCCGGGTGACCGACACGCGGGGTCAGGTCGTCGAGGACAGCGGGGTGACGCTCAAGGACAGCGGGGAGGTGGCCAGCGAGGCGCAGTTCCCGGCTTGTTCCGGCGGGTAAGGCGCGGCTGGCGCGGCTGGGCGGCCCGTCGTCGTCGAGCCCGAAGAAGCGCTTGATCGTCGAGAAGAGGTGACCCTCCTGGCCGCCAGAGTGCCTCGGCTGCGCCTCGCCGATGGCCGCCAGGGCCTCCTCGAAGCGCTGCTGGCGCTCGGCCAGGCGCCGGGAGAGATCCTCGGCGATCTCGGGGCGATTGACCATGAGCACGCGCAGCTCGGCCTTGTCGAGCCGCAGGCACTCGACCCGCGAGGTGGCCACGATGGTCTCGCGGCGCGGGGCGCCCGTGAGCAGGCCAAACTCGCCAAAAACATCCGGCGCTTGCAGCTCGTTGATCACCCGATCGGCCCCGCTGGGCAGCCGCACCCGGGCCTCCGCCGAGCCGCTCACCAGGATGTAGAGCCAGTGGGCCTCGGCCCCCTGCCGCGAGATCTCCTCGCCCTTGCAGAAGGGCGCCGGCTTCAGCTTCCCCGCCAGCGCCTCCAGCTCCATGGGCTGCAGGTCGTCGAAGAGGTCGACCCTGGAGAGAAGTTCCATACGGCGCCGGAGCTCGTCCTTGCGCTCCATGAGGAGGGATTTGGTCCCCTCCTTGGAGAGGGCGACGCGGCGCTGGGGCATCGCCAGGGGGATCCCGGCGCGGCGGAGCGCCGCCTGGATCCGGAGCGCGACCAGCGAGCTGGTCGGGTCATCGCGGGAGAGATCGAGGAGCCAGTAGCGCACGGCGTACTGGGCGGCGCCGCTGTCGGCGCTGGAGCTGAGGGACGTGCAGATGCAGTCGGGCCTGGGGTTGGAGGAGACATTCTCGATGGCCGCATGGAGGAGCGACTCGGAGACGACCTCGATGACACGCTCCGGATCGACCCGGACGTCGACGCTGAAGTGGACCCACATGCGGTGCTGGAGGCGCTGCCCCTCGCGGCGGCCCAGCACCAGGAGCTGCTGCTGGACGAGCTGGGCGTTGGGCAGCACCAGGGTGTCGCCGTTGCGGGTCTCGATGAGGGTGTGGCGCCAGCGGATCTCGCGCACCTTGCCCTCCTGCTTGTCCGGGAGGCGGACCCAGTCGCCCTCGCGCACCGAGCCGTCGAGCTGGAGGACGACGCCGCCAAAGGCGCTGGCGAGGGTGGGCTGGAGCGAGACGCCGATGACGATGGAGGCGACGGCGGAGGTGGCCAGGAGGCTCCAGATCTCGACGCCAAAGCTGCGCAGCAGGGAGAAGCAGGCGAGCAGGTAGGCGGTGCCGATGATGAGGTCCCGGAGGATATCCGGGACATCGATACGGAACCGGGGCAGCACCAGGAAGAAGGCGACGACGGCGGTGAGGTGGATGAACTGGGCTTCGAGGAAGAAGCGGGCGACGGCGCGCAGGTGCGTGGACCAGGTGGGCAGGTCGAGGAGCGGGAACAGCACGACGCCCACCAGGCACAGGACGAAGCAGAGCAGGAAGGTGACGGCAACGCGGAGGTAACGGCGTCGCTGGGGGGCGAACCGGCGCACCACGAAGGCGACCACCAGCAGGTACAGCAGGGCAAAGAGCCCCGGGATGAGGAGGTTGCTCTGGTGGCGCTGGAACCAGGAAAACAGACCCGCGGCGGGCTCCATGGGGACCTAAGCGGCGAGCCTTGGCTGCGGCGCCCCCTCCCTCGGCGGGCCCGGGCGGCGGGAGGCCCAGGACAAGCCGCTCGATGGCCGGGAGCGCATGGTGCAGGTGGCGCTCGGTCTTGAGCTCGTCGAAGGGGCCCTTGTAGATGAGGAGCAGCACGTAGATGCCGGCGAAGCTCCGGGCCAGCAGCCCCAGGTCGTCCTCGCGCACCAGGTGCCGGAGGTGCGCGCCGCGGGCCAGCTCGCTCACCTCGGGCAGGGCCCGGACGCGACGGATGGCCTCCCGGGCCATCGGGGACAGGAGCGAGGCCGGCGGGTCCTCCGGGGTGACCAGGCGCAGGCGCGGCTCCAGCAATTCTTCCGAGGAGATCCCGTGGGAGGAGCCCCAGACCACCGGGGAGTGGGCGTCGATCACCAGCGCCTCCTCGGCGTCGATGGCCTCGGCAAGCTGCGCCAGCTCATCGACCAGCGAGACCTCGTGCTCCTGCTGCTCGGGGCGCTCGTTCGTGCCGTCCGTCAGCATGCCGCCGAAGGAGGACAGCAGGGCCTGGAGGCGCTCGGCGGCCAGCGGCTCCGGGGCCCTGTCAAACTGCACGGCCACCACCTTACCGGATGGCAAGGACCAGCACAGCGCCCCCTCCGGAACCTGGTCCTGATCGAGGAGCCTCACGCGGGAGGCCTTGAGTGAGCGGCGGATCACCTCGAGCAAGCGCTCGATCGTTCCCTTGGTCATCGGGGACAGCATACATCGGGGGCCGCCCCCGAAACTCCTCGAACTTTTCTCCACCTCTGGTGTCCTAGGCCCGACCATGCGCCGCCCGCTCCAGTCCGCAGCCCTGATCCTGACCCTCCTGGGGGTCTCTTGCCTGCCAGGCGGTAAGCTCCCGCTGACCCCCGCTCCCCCTCCGCAGCGCGGGGGCAAGGCGCTGCTCCCTGCCGAGGCCGCGCTCCCCCCGGACGAGGGACCGCTCCGCCTCGCCTTCTCGACCCCCCAGGGCGCCGAGATCGAGGCCCCGCTCCCCACCTTCGTCTTCACCCGCTCCTTCCATCGCCTCGGTGACCCCCCCGATGTCCCCGCGATCCAGGCCACCATCGAGCCTCCGGTCGAGGGCTCCTGGCGCTGGATCGGCTCGCGGGCCCTGCAATTTTCCCCTCGCAACGGCTTCGCACCGGGGACCTCGTACCGCATCACCCTGCCGCCGGGCCTCCGCTCCCTCGACGGTCAGACCCTCGACCAGCCTCTTTCACTGAAATTTTCTACCCCTCGACCCCAGCTCCGCTCGATGGACCTGGCCGAGGGGAGCGACGCGGTCCTGGAGCTCAATTTCAATCAGGATATCTCCCCCGACGAGCTTCGCCGCTCCCTCACGATACGGGACGAGGAGGATCGGGCGGTCCCCTTCCTGGTCGACGACAAGACCCCGAACCACCGGTTCTTGATCCGGCCTCGCCCTCGCTGGCCCCAGCACCATGCCCTCCGCGTCCGGCTCGCTCCTCTCCGCGGCGTCGAGGGCGATCTGCCCATGGCCGAGGAGCACACCGAGGTCTTTCGCACGCGCTCCCCTGTCTCCGCCAAGGTCTCCTGCTCCGAGGGGAACACCGCGGGCACCTGCCATGAATGGGACACCACCATCCATATCGAGCTGTCCGAGCCCATGCTCGCCCAGCAGCTACGCCCCCTGGTGCGCGTCTCCCCTCCGCTCCCCTTCAAGCTGGAGCCAAACTGGGAAAAACTCTGGCAAACCACCACCCTCTTCAAGCTCACCGCTCCCTTCCGCAAGAACACCCCTTACCGCGTCACGGTCTCCCCTTCGCCGCGCCGCAAGCGAGGGGTCCCAGGGGTCGATGTCGGCCACGAGCTGGCGTTCCAGGTGCTGGTCAGCGACGCCAAGACCCGCTTTCTCGCCAACGGGACCTACGTGCGCCCCTCCTGGACCCAGGACCTCTCGGCCACGTTTTACCGCAGCAAGGGCGCTCGCTTCTCCGCCGCCCCGATCTCGCTCCAGGATATCGTCCAGGGCCTCGCGGAGGGCCACCCGCCCGAGCCGGCGCCCTCCGTCGTCCGCAGCAAGCAGCTGACCATGCCCGATCAGGAGCAATGGATGGCGGTCCCTCTCGCCGATCTTCTCCCCGCGCAGCCCGGTCCGGTCCTGCTCACGGGGGCCAACAACGAGCCCGGAGGCGGCTCTTTTCGCCATGAGCTGCAGCGCACCGAGCTGACCCTCTCGTACCGCCTCTCCCCGGAGCGCTCCCTGGTCTGGGTCACCAGGCTGACCACCGGGCTCCCCGTGGCCGACGCAGAGGTCGAGATCCACGACTCCCGGGGCAACAAGATCCAGGGGCGCACCGACGCGCAGGGCATCGCCTGGCTTGACCTCAACAAGCTCCCCCCTCGCGAGGGGGCCAGGACTTACCACCGCGACCTGGTGGTGCTGGCTCGCGTCGGGCAGGACTGGATGTACACCACCGCGAGCCGCCCCCGGGACCCTCGCATCGAGGGCGCCCTGTTCACCGAGCGCGACATCTACCGCCCGGGTGAGCCGGTGTTCATCAAGGGTGTCGTACGCAAATCCTCCACGGAGGGGCCTGTCCCCCTCGAAGGCCGCGAGGTCTCCCTCAGCATCAGCCTGCCCGGGCGCCCTACCCTCAAGCTCCCCAAGAAGCTCTCGGCCTGGGGCACCTTCTCCCACGAGCTCTCCCTCCCCCAGGACGTGGACCCTCGCTACATCAACCTCGCCCTCCAGGACGGCGACAGCACCCTCACCCAGATCAACCCCAGCATCCGCCACGTGCGCGAGCTCGCCTTCAAGGTCCAGGCCTCCTTCGATCAGCACCATTACTTCCCGGGGGATCCGTTCACCTGCCAGGGGAATGCTTCCTATCTGTATGGAGGCTCCATGAAAGGGATGCCCTACCGGGTCCAGGTGACCAGCAACGAGAGTCGATTCTCGATCCGCGGGCTGGAGGACTACGCGCTCGGTGCTACGGATCGCTGGGACCAGAAGACGCTGGTGAGCTCCTCGGGCCAGCTGGCGGACGGAGGCGAGGCGAGGCAACAAGGCACGGTGGGCGAGAATGACAGCACACGCAGGCTCGTGTGCGAGCTGAGCGTGAGCGAACCGGGGCAGCAGGAGATCGCAGGGAGTGGCAGCGCCTGGCTGCACCCGGCAGAGTTCTACGTGGCGCTGCGGCGGCCCGCATGGGACGAGGCGGAGGCAGGGCGCGAGCTGAAGCTGAAGGTGCTCGCGGTGAGCCCGACCGGAGAGCGTCGAGCCGAGCGCGTCGAGGTCAAGCTGCTCCAGGAAGAGAACGACGAGAATCCCAAAAAACCGAAGCGCACTTTTCTGTCCTCCTGCAGCGTGACCACCGGGGCTGACGAGTCGGTTTGCTCGCTGCGCCTGCCGTCTGCCGAGGACCGCAGCGTCCGCGTCGAGGCCACGGCCCGGGATAGCAAGGGGCGCGTCGCCACGTCGGTGATCTACCTTCGCACAAGGGAGAAGCGCATCACTCCCCCTCCGCCGGTCAAGCGCCCCGAGGTGCCCCCGCTGATGACACTGGATCGGCCCGAGTACGAGCCAGGACAGACCGCAACCCTCGCGGTCAACCCGACCAAGCCCTTCGCAAACGGGCTGCTGACGCTGGAGCGCGAGGGGATCTTCTCCCACCAGATCGTGGACCCGGCCGCGCTACCGCTCCGCTTCCCGGTGTCCCTCGCCATGGCCCCCAAGGCTCACCTCTCCCTCGTGCTCCAGCGCACCGTCCCGGAAGAAACCCCGTACCATTCGTTCAAGGCCCTGGAAGAAGCCCGGGGTGAGTTCCAGGTGAAGACGCCGCCGCGCTCGCTCCAGGTGCAGGTCCAACCCTCACGCTCGGACGCCGCGCCTGGCGAGACCATCGAGGTCGTGGCCCGGGTGCAGGAGCACGACGGTGCACCAGCACGGGCCGAGGTCACCCTCTACGCGGTCAACGAGGGCATGCTGCTGCTGTCCGGCTACAAGACCCCCGATCTTTCCACGAAATTCAAGCTCACGGGGGAGCACCTCGTCCACGCCGCCGAGACCCGGGACGAGATCGGCTGGTTCGAGCGAACTTCGCGGGAGAGCGACCTCTATGGGCACGGGGCCGGTACCGGCTCGGGTCAGGGCTTTGGCTCCGGTCATGGCCGCCTGGGCGGTGCACACGCGGCGAAACCCCCCACGCTGCGCGGTGACTTCCGGGTGACCCCCCTGTTTGCCCCCAGCCTGGAGACCGACGCGGAGGGCCGCGTCCGCGCCTCCTTCAAGCTACCCGACAGCCTGACCTCGTACCGGCTGATGGCCGTCGCCATCGGCAAGACCGACCATTTTGGCAAGGGAGAATCCGTCGTCACCACCAGCATGAAGGCCCAGATCCGGCCGACCGTGCCCCAGGTGGTCCGGGCTGGCGATCGCTTCGAGGTCGCCGCCGTCGCCTCCAACAACACCCAGGGACCCCTCGACGTCACCGTCTCCCTCGACGCCACCGGCTTCCAGTTCCCCCCCGGCCACGCCCCCCGCAAGCTCCGCCTCGACGCCGGCTCCTCCCAGCGCGTCACCTTCGCCGTCGAGGCCCCCCGCGTCGCCAGGGGCAAGCTCGTCTTCCAGCTTGAAAGCGGCGACCTCAAGGATGCCGTCGAGGCCCCCCTGGACGTCATCAACCCCGCCACCCTGGAGGCCTCTGCGCTGTATGGAAAAACAGAACATGCGGCGCTGGAGTCGGTGGCGGGGCTCGGGGCGATCCGCCAGGACGCCGGGGGCCTGGACCTGACGATCTCGTCCTCGCCGGTGGCGGGGCTGGCGCCGGGCCTGGAGCAGCTGATCGAGTACCCTTACGGCTGCACCGAGCAGCTCACCAGCCGCCTCGTGCCCCTCGTGGCGCTGCGGGGGCTGGCCACCGCCCTCGGCGTCGCCCTGCCCGAGGACGTGGACGGCGCCAGCCGCAAGGCCATCGAGGCGCTCCTGAGCCACCGCAACAGCGAGGGGCACTTCGGCCTGTGGGCCCGCTCCGAGCCCTCTGGATGGATCACCGCCTACGCCTACTGGGGCCTCTCGGAGGCCCACCGCCGCGGTGTTTCCGTCTCGCAAGAGGTCTTCGAGCAGGGGGCCGCGAGGCTGGTCGATTTTATTTTGACCACAAACGAGAACAGGCGACAGCTCGCGGAAGGTACCTTCGCGCTGGACGTGCTGGCGGACCTGCCCGGGCTGAGCGCCGACCTGCGGAACCACGCCACGGTGCTGGCGCGGCAGTACATCGAGCGCCGGGAGAAGCTGCCGGTCTTTGCCCGGTTCCAGCTGCTGCATGCGGGGGCCCGGCTGGGGCTGCCGGCGGACGAGCTGGCGCCGCTCCTCAAGGAAGTGGAGGCGTCGCTGCACCTGGACGGCCCGGTGGCGCGGGTGGCGGAGCAGGACGAGAGGTATCCGGAACTCCTGGACTCCCGGGTGAGGAGCAGCGCGATGGCGCTGCGGGCGCTGCAGGAGGCGGCGCCGGGGCACCCGATGAGGGAGGCGCTGGCGCGAGGGCTGATCGCCGATCGGGGGCCAAAGGGGTGGAGAACGACCCAGGAGAGCGCCTGGGCGCTGCTGGCGCTGGACGCGTACCGGCGGGGAGAGGCCGGGGGTGCGGCGAACCTGCAGGCGCGGGTGTCGGTGGGGGCGACGACGCTGCTGGAGGCGGGGTTGCAGGGGCTCGCGGCGGAGCGGCGGGTGTCGGTACCGATGAGCATGCTGCCCGGGCTCTCGGGCTCGGATCTGCGGTTCGAGAAGCAGGGGACGGGGACGCTGTATTACCAGGCGAGGCTGCAGTACGCGCCGCTCCGGGGGCCGACGGCGCCGGTGATGGCGGGCCTGGAGGTGAACCGCCGCTGCCAGGGGGTGCACGATCAGGCCGGGGCGCAGGGGCTCCGGGTGGGGGGCTGGGTGCGCTGCGAGGTGGAGGTGATCAGCCCCTCCCCGCGCTCGTTCGTGGCCATCGAGTTGCCCATCGCGGGGGGCTTCGAGGTGGCCGATCCGAGGATGAAAGGGGCGCCGCGGTGGGTCCGCGAGGAGCCCTCCTCGGCGAGCACGGAGCGGGCGTTTTACCCCGACCGGGTGGTCCACTTCGTGGATCGACTCAAGGCCGGGGTGCACCGCTGGTCGTACCTCGCCAAGCTGACGACCGCCGGGGATTTCGCCCTGCCGCCGGCCCGCGCCGAGGAGATGTACAGCCCGGAGACCTACGGGCGCACCGCCTCCGAGTCCGTCCACATCGACCCCTGAACTTCATCCCGCTTCCGCGCCGGCTCCCCGCGCGATACTGGAGACGGCCCATGGCCCTCCAAGCGACGATGTATCACCTGCAGGTGGCCCTCTCGGACGTCGACCGCGGCGTCTACGAGGCCCTCGACCTGCGGCTGGCGCGGCACCCCTCCGAGAGCATGCGTTACCTGCTCACCCGGGCCCTCGCCTACTGCCTGCTCTACCAGGAGGGCATCGCCTTCACCCGGGGCCTCGCCGAGGCCGACGAACCTGCCCTCTGGGTCCGCAGCCTCCAGGGGGATCTGCAGCTCTGGTGCGACATCGGCAACCCGGCCCCGGAGCGCCTCCATCGCGCCAGCAAGGCCTGCCCTCGCGTCGTGATCTTCACCCACCAGGACCTCGAATTCATCCAGCGCCAGGCCCAGGGAAAGGTCATCCACCGCGGCGACCAGATCGAGGTCCATACCCTCCCTGTCCCCTTCCTCGATGCGCTGGAGCGGGGCACCGAGCGCAACACCCGCTGGGAGCTGGTGCGCTCCGATGCCCAGCTCTACGCCACCCTGAACGGCAAGGTGATCGAGGCGCCGCTCACCTCGGGCACGCTGCGGTGATCAGAACAGGGGCACGAGGCGCGCCCCCGGCAACAGACGCTGGCGCGGGGTAGCCTCGATCCAGGGCGCATCGCCGTCCAGCAGCAGCAGCCAGCGGGCCCCCGGGAAGGCCCCCACCAGCGCGTCCAGGGACCGTGGATCGCCCAGCGGATCGGCTTCCCAGCGGGAGCGCGGATCCACGCTGCGGGGGACCACGACCTGCACCGCCCCCGGCCTCCCCAGCGCGGCCTGCAGGGCGAAGAAGCCGTACGAGCGGGCCGCCCAGAGGGCCTTCTCCCCGGGCGGCAGGGCCTCCCGGAGCGCCATGCCGAGGGCAACCTCCTGGCGCCGCGGCGCCCCCAGCCCGCGCACCGCGGGCCCCCACCGCAGCCCGCAGACCCCCAGGTGCAGCGCGCACACAAGGAGCCAGGTCCGAGGATCGTTCCTGGAGAACTTCTCAACGACGGACGTGGCCGCGAGGAGCAGCACAAAGATCGGGGCCAGCAGGGCGCGCTCGGGGTGGTGGGTGGGGGCCCCGCCACGAAGCTCGGCGGCGGCGAGGCCGAGCACCAGCCCCAGGGCCCCCAGCAAGGGCCAGCGCAGGGGCCGCAGGCGGACGGCGAGGAGCCCCAGGACCAGCGCAACCGGCGCTTCTCGCAGCAGCGCGAGGGGGTAACTCAGGACCCCCTGGGAGCGCTCTCCAAGGCCAGCCCGGTAGGCAGCCACCTTGCGCGCAAAGGAGAAGGGATCGCCGTGCGCATGGAGGTTCCATAGGACCCAGCCCACGGGGCCCGCGACGGCGAGGGCGACGCAGAGGAGCAGGGAGGGGCGCTGGCGTGCGTGGAAGGCGGCGGCGAGGGCGAAGACCAGGGCGGGGATCCAGGCTTCGTAGCGGGAGAGGGAGGCGAGGAGGAGGGCGAAGGAGGCGAGGAGCCAGCGGTCGAGGGAGGCCTGCCGGGCGTGAACGAGGTGGAGGAGGGCGCAGGACACCAGGGCGGCGACGAGGAGCTCGGGGACCGGGGCCGCCCCCAGGAGCGAGGAGAGCGGCAAGGCCAGGGCGAGGGCCAGGGCGAGCACCGCGCCGCGGGGGGAGAGGCCCGAGAAGCGAGCGGCGAGGGACAGCAAGGCCCCGGCGACGCCAGCGGACACGATCGCGAAGACGTGGGCAGAGCGGAGGGAGAGGCCCAGGAGCGCGAGCCAGGCCCCCTGGAGCCAGAAGGGGGCCGGGAGCCAGCTGGAGCCGGAGGGGTCGAGGCGTGGGGCCCTGGCGAAGGCCTGGGCCAGGACGACGCGGGCATGATCGTCGTCCGAGATGCTCTCGAAGCCAGCCAGCCGGACGGCGGCGGCGGCGGCGGCAAAGAGCACGGCGGCCAGCAAGGTGACCTTGACCCAGACCTGACGCGCTCGCTCCATCGGCCCTGCCTAGCGCACCTCGCTGCCGGAATGGAATCCGGGGCGCGCTTGGGCTACGACGGCGTGGATGGCCGGAGCCGTGTTGCCCTTTGAAGCGCCCGTAGTCACCCTGCTTGAACGCGTCCGTGAGCTGCGCCAGCTCGCCGCGACCGACGCGAGCCTGGCCGCCGAGCTGGCGGCCCTCGAAGAATCGACCAGCCAGGTGGCCCGCGAGCTGTTCAACCAGCTCTCTCCCATCCAGAAGGTGCAGCTCTCGCGGCACCCGCAGCGCCCCTACACCCTCGACTACGTGCAGCACCTGTTCACGGACTGGGTCGAGCTCCACGGCGATCGTCGCTTCTCCGATGACCGGAGCATCGTCGCCGGGCTGGCCACCTTCCGGGGCCGCAGCGTCGCCCTGGTGGGCCACCAGAAGGGCCGCACCACCAAGGAAAACGTGCTGCGCAACTTCGGGATGCCGCACCCCGAGGGGTACCGCAAGGCCATCCGTGTCTACGAGCTCGCCGACCGCTTCCGGTTGCCCCTGCTCACCTTCATCGACACCCCCGGCGCTTACCCGGGCATCGGCGCCGAGGAGCGCGGGCAGAGCGAGGCCATCGGCGCCTGCCTTGCCTCCCTCAGCAACGTCAGCTCGCCGGTCATCGCCACCATCATCGGCGAAGGCGGCTCCGGCGGCGCCCTGGCCCTGGGCCTGGCCAACCGGGTGCTGATGCTTGAATTCGGCTGCTACTCGGTCATCTCCCCCGAGGGCTGTGCCGCCATCCTCTGGAAGGACGGTAGCCGCTCCTCCGAGGCCGCCGAGCGCCTCAAGATCACCGCCCCGGACCTCCTCTCCTTTGGCATCGTCGACGAGGTGCTCGACGAGCCCGCCGGCGGCGCCCACCAGGACCCACCCCGCATGGCCCAGCGGCTCGGCGACGCCATCCAGCGCCACCTCGACGCCCTGGTCCCGCTCTCGCCCGAGCAGGTCCGCGAGGATCGTTACAAGAAGTTCCGCGCCATCGGCGCCTTCGCCTCGTCGTGACCCCGCGCATCGCCCTCGTCGGCGCCGGTGCCTGGGGGCGAAACCTGCTCCGCCTCGCCCACCAGCGCGGCGCCCTCGCCGCCGTCGTCGACCCGGACCCCCTCGCCCGCTCCCAGAGCCCCTGCCAGGCCTTCCCCTCGCTGCGCGAGCTGCTGCGTCATGGCCCTTCCCTCGACGCTGCCCTCGTCGCCTCCCCGGCCCGCACCCACTTCTCCGCGAGTATGGAAGCCCTGGACAGCAACCTCGACCTGCTCGTCGAGAAGCCGCTGACCGTGAGCTCGGCGGAGGGGGAAGCGCTGGTGCAGAGGGCCACGCAGCGGGGGCGCGTGGCGATGGTGGGGCACCTGCTCCGGTATCACCCGGCGATCGAGCGCCTGCTGGACGAGGTGCGACGAGGCTCCATCGGCCCCCCGCGGGAGCTGCACTCGTGGCGCCGCTCGCCGCCGGGTCGAGGCTCGGACGTGAGCGTGCTGTGGGCCCTGGCCCCCCATGATCTCTCGCTGCTGCTGGCGCTGGAGGGGGGCGAATGCCTGGGCGTCGCGGGCAAGGTGTCCTGGGAGCAGGCCTCGGTGCAGCTGCGGTGCGGCTCCGGGCTCCGGGTGAACTTGCGGCTCTCCCGGTGCCATCCGGTCAAGGAGCGCAGGCTCTGGGTGCTGGGGCCCGAGGGGGCGCTCAGCTTCGACGATCTCGCGCCGGATGCGCCGCTGCGCTTCCACCGTGCCGGCTCCCTCGATGGCCCCGGGGAGCCCGTCGCTGTGCCGCAGCGCGAGCCCCTGGCCGCCGAGCTCGATCACTTTCTTGAATGCATCGAGCACCGGAAAACGCCGCGCACCCCGGCCTCGGACGGCCTGGCGGTGGTGCGCTGGCTGGAGGCCATCGAAGCCCTCGGCACCGCGGAGGACACCCGTCCCCCGCTGCTGTGACCTGGCGCCTGCAAGTCGTGGATGGTAGAAAAAAAGGTCCATGGTCAAGGATCTTGTTGAAGCGGTAAAACCGCCTCCTCGCATGAAAAAGTCTGCTCGTGCAGACTCCATGAGCGTGGACGATCTTATCACTCAGATCGGAGAAGGGCGCTTCAGGATCCCTGACTTTCAGCGTGAATTGCAGTGGCAAACCCACGACCGCGTGGCGCTTCTGGATAGCATTTACCGGGGATACCCGGTGGGGACCATCCTGCTCTGGAAGAACCCCCCGCAGCCGGACATCGGGCGGCCCGTTGGCGACCCGACCCAGGATCTCCCGGAAGGCGACGTGTTTTGCATCGTGGACGGCCAGCAACGCATTCATTCCCTCTGGAAAACGCTGGGTCAGAGCCCCGTTGGCAAGGAATACGGCCTCGTGTTCGACCCCGACAGCGACCGCTTCCTGGCCCGCATGTTGAGCCAGGAAGAACGCGCCGGGCAGCCCCCCGAGAAACCAGAAGAGGTCAAACAGCTCATCGAATGGTACCCTCAGGTACCTGTCCATGTGCTGGTGGATTCGATCAAGCTCTCCTCGTGGGTGCCGCGGGAGCTACCGGATAGCACCAAGCGCCTCTATTTCGAGCTAGGAAAGAGGATCCGTGAATACAAGCTATCTCTCTACGTGGTCGAGGAGGCGGATATCGATCAGCTGAGGAACGTATTTGACCGGATCAACACCTCCGGGAAGCCGCTGACCCGGGACCAGGTGTTCGAGTCCCTCGTCGGCACCCAGATTGAACGAGAAGGCGACAGGGGGCTCTCGATCGCCAACCGTCACGCTCGCGACAGGGGCTTCGGGGGGTTTGAACACCCGACCATCCTCAAGGTCATTGCGGCACTATCGGGCCACAACATCAACAACTTTGACCCTCATCAACTGGACAGGGATCGAGCCAAGTCCATCTTGCATCAGGCTGCGATCGCGCTGGGCAAGGTCGTTGATTTTTACATCGAAGTGGCCAGGGTTCCTCGCGCCGAGGTGTGCCCCTACGAGCTCCCCACGGTCGTCCTGGCTCGCTTTTTCCAGCTTCATCCTGCCCCCCACCCACGGAACGAAGTATTGCTCCGGCGCTGGTTCTGGCGAGGGGTCATCGCGGGTCGATTCTCCGGTGATTCCAATTCGATCCAGAAGCATGTCAACGACATCAATGAAAAGAATGAGTCCAGCTCCGTCCAGGCGCTCCTGCGTCGCTCCGGCTCCCCCGATGGAGTTCGTATCGAGGACCAGCTTCCTGACTTTTCCCTCAATACGGCCTCCGGGAAAGCCATCCTCTGCGTGCTCCTCGAGAAGCGCCCTCGGGACCTCTCGACCGGAGAGACTCTCTCTCTTGATTCTCTCCTCGCTCCGGGTGTCGGATCCGTCCTGCGACCGATTGTATCCGGGCAAAACATCAGGATCCCCAATCGACTTGCCAACGTACTCGTCCATCCCGCCGGTCAACCTGTCAAGAAGCTTATCCTGTCCTGCCAGGATGAAGCAGCGTTGCTGTCCCACGGGATCAACGACGAGTGCAGGGAGGCGCTCCGGAGCGGAAATAGTGCCATGTTCTTCGAGATTCGTTCGCGGCTGCTCGGGGAGTCCATCCGGAAATTCCAGGAACTCCGTGCTGAACTCTCCCGGGACGACGCCCCTCCCGCGCGTCTCCTTGCCCTTCGAGGGGTGCCTTGAGCTGTCGCGTGCTCCTGGGGGAAGACCTCGTGGGTTCCCTGGTCCCTGATCCGGTGAAGCAAACGGCGTCCTTCCAGGTGGATCCAGCAGAAGGCCTCATCGTCTTGGTTAAGCCGCGGGACCCCCGGCGTTCACGCCGGGGAGGAAGCGGCCCTCCCTGGTCAGCCTTGGTGTCCGCTC
>JALOQB010000336.1 GCA_025453595.1 Polyangiaceae bacterium | reverse complement strand
GGATGACGAGCTTGCCGAGCTGCTCAACTCCCAGATCGAGCTGGCTCGTGAGCGTAACGATCAGCAGGCCGAGCTCGCCTTCAAGGTTCGCCTCGGCGAGATCTACGAGAACCGGCTCAAGGACGCCGCCAGGGCCATCGAGACCTACAAGGCTGTCCTCGAGAAGGATGCGCAGCACAAGGGAGCTCTGTCCGCTCTCGCTCGCCTCTCTCTCTCGAAGAACAACCTGCCCGAGGCCATCGATGCGCTGGATCGCCTCCTCGCCATCGAGAACGGGGAGCAGGCCATCTCCGTCGCGCTCCAGCTCGCGGACGCCCACGCCAAGCAGAAGAACGACGACGGCGCCCGCAAGGCCCTCGAACACGCCCTCTCCCTGGCGCCGAACCGCACCGAGATCCGCACCAGCCTCCGCGCCATCTACGAGCGCACCAAGGACTGGCAGAAGCTGGCCGACGTCATCGCCAGCGACGCAGACGACGCCACCAAGGACGACGAGAAGGTCGCCCTCTACCGCCGCGCCGCCGAGATTCATCGCGACAAGCGCAACGACGCCGGCACCGCCGCTACCCTCCTCCAGAAGGCCAGCGCCCTTGTGCCCAATGACCGCGATCTGCTGCTCGCGCTCTGCGAGGCTTACAGCCTCTCGGGCCGCGGCAAGGACGCCATCCAGGCCCTCGAACGTATCCGCGAGAGCTACGGTGGCAAGCGCTCCAAGGAGCTCGCCGCGGTCCACCAGCGTCTCGCCCAGGCCTACCTGAGCGAGAACGATAAAGAGAAGGCCCTCGCCGAGCTGGACGCCGCGTTCAAGATCGACCCCGGCTCCATCGCCACCCTCCGCGACCTCGGCACCCTCACCCTCGAGATGGGCGACCTCGATCGGGCCCAGAAGACCTTCCGCGCCCTGCTTCTCCAGAAGCTCGACGCCTCCTCGCCGATCTCCAAGGCCGAGGTCTTCTATTACCTCGGTGAGATCTCGCACCGCCAGAACGACAAGCCCAAGGCCATCCAGATGCTGGAGCGCGCCATCGAGAACGACGCCGCGCTCGAGAAGGCCAAGACCCTGCTCGCCCAGCTCAAGGGCTGAGCTCGTTGATCCGGGCGTTGCTGGGCCTCTGCCTCGGCCTCCTCGCCCGCCTCTGGCTCTCCACCCTCCGCATCTCCTTCCTGCAGCACCCTGTGCCCTCGGATCCGAGGCCCTGGGTGCTGTGCTTCTTCCATGGCCAGCAGTTCGCTCTGCTGCGCTGGCCGCGAAGGCGCAAGACCGCCGCGCTGGTCAGCCTCTCCCGGGACGGTGACATCCAGGCCAAAGCGCTCCCGGTGCTGGGGTTGACGGTGCGCCGTGGTTCCTCCTCGCGAGGGGGGGCGAGGGGGCTGGCCTCGCTGGTGCGCCTCCTCCGTTCCGGGCTCGACGTCGCCTTCGCGGTGGATGGACCGCGGGGCCCCTGGGGGGCCGTCCATCCCGGCGCGGACGCCGCTGCCCGCCACGCCCGGGGCGTCCTGATCCCGATGGGGTGCGCCTGCTCGCGCGGCTTGACCTTTCATCGTGCCTGGGATCGCTTCCTGTTGCCCTGGCCTTTCGCCCGGGTGGTGGTGGTGCTCGGGGCCCCGATCGATCCCGGTTCCCCTGCGCCTCGGCTTCAGCAAGCCATCCTTGCTTGCATCGAGGAGGCCCAGGGCAAGCTGGGGGCTGCCGCCGGTGAGGGGGGGAGATGAGGCTGGCGCTGGTCAACGGTGTGCCTGGTGCTGCGCTGTCCCCCTGGGATCGGGGCCTGCTTTACGGGGATGGGTGCTTCGAGACCATACGGACCTACGATGGCCATCTTTTTGCGCTGGATCTCCACCTGAAAGTTCTCCGAGAAACAGCCCGGTCCCTCGGGATCGCCCCGGAGCCATCGGCCTCGTTGCTCGAGCAGGAGGCCCGGCAGGCGCTCGCGGTGGCGGGCCCGGGTGAGTGGCTTGTGCGGCTCCTGTTGACCCGCGGTGAGGGGGCCGGAGTGCCGCTTCAAGCCGAGGGATCCCCCACCCGGGTGGTCCTGCTGGAGCCGCTGGTCCCTCTGCCCGAGTCCCTTCATGAGCGCGGGGTCGAGGTCGAGCTGGGGCAGGCCCCCGGCGGAACGTTGGGGCCCAAAACAATGGCGTACCTCCCGAACCTCCTGGCGCTCCAGGGGGCCCGCGCCCGGGGGGCGGCGGAGGTGCTCTGGCTGGATCAAGAGGGGTTTCTGGGGCAGGGGAGCAGCTGCAACGTGCTCCTGTGGCGGGCCGGAGTGCTCCATGCCCCCCTTGCTCCGGGCGGTCGAGCCGGTGTCACCCGGGTGCTGGCGCTGCGGGCTGCTGACCGGATGGGCTGGCCGGTGGACGAAGGGAAGGTCCTCCTCGGGGATCTCCAGGGGACCGCGGAGCTGATGCTCTGCTCCACGATTCGCGAGATCCTGCCGGTGGTGGCGGTGGGGGGGAAGGCCGTCGGGGGGGGGCGTCCTGGCGAGGTCGGGCGTTGCCTCCGAGGTCTCTTGCGGCAAGTGGCTTGAATGGACTGAATTGAAGGACGTCCAACCCCGGGAAGAGTGGGCTAAGCTGTTCGTTCGACCGCAGGGAATGAACCCCGGAGCCGCCCCGTAGATACCCCCCAAGAGGACCTCATGACCCGTTTCCTTCGCTCTGCTTTTGTCTCCCTGGTTGCCGCCGGTGTGGCGGCCTCTCTCACCGGCTGCAAGGTTGACTGCGACACCGAGGACGGGACAACCCGCTGCATCGGTGAGACCACCGTGCAGTACACCGGCACGCCCATTGTCCGCCAGGTGGCCTGGGCCGATGGTCAGCGCCTCTTTGTCGGCATCACCGGCGGAAACCTCCGCGTGGGCAACACGGCCTCGACCTCGATCACCATCAACCCTCACAGCACGGGGGGGAAGCCTGCAGAGTGCTCCGACCCGGCGCAGGTGTGCGTCCGCTTCATTCCGATCAACAACGACACCAAGGATCGGGAGGCCGAGGCCACCCGCCAGATGAAGCAGGTCGCCGACGGGGGTAATCTCAACGTCGCCGCCGGGACCGACGCCAGCGGTGTCAACATCCAGGTCACCCAGAACGGCACCAACGGCAAGTACAACTCGTCCCTCTCCGCGGTGGCGGACGTGTGGGTGCCCGATGCCTTCAACGGCGATGTGGTCGCCAAGTCCGAGAGCGGTGGCATCTCGGTACGCGGCGCTCGTCGCGGCGCAGAGGTCCAGACAGGCCTCGGGAGCATCGCCTTTGACCTGGCCCCCAACGCGCTCCCCACCGGCGCGGACAGCCGTATCACCACCGACAACGGTGACATCATCTTCCGCGTGCCGACCGCCTCCAACATCAGCATCCAGGGGAAGGTTTCTGGTCAGAGCGACGTGGTGCGCATCGACAACGCGGCCGGGTGGCAGATGCTTGATGGTAGCACCGAGCAGGCTGCCACCTTCTGCGGTAACGCGGCCTGCACGGGTCAGACCCAGGGCAACTGGGTCCTCACGGCGACCAGCCTGGGCAGCATCCAGGTCAATCTGTACTGAGCTGACTCAGGGGGCCTGGCGGGCTGCCTCGACCGCCGCCAGCTGCTCCTGCGAGAGCACCGGCCCCGCGTTGGCAGCAGGGCGGGGGAGCGGGATCGAGAGCTGGCCGTTGCTCCCGCTCACCATCATCGCCAGCGTCTTGTCGAAGAACGCCACGAGGAAGGGGATCTCGCTCGGCGGCTGGGTGATCAAGCCGGCGTTCAACACCGCATCGCGGGTGGCGAGCAGATCGAGGGCGCGCTCTTTCCCGGCGCGGTGGTGAACCGAGACCAGCACGTCGCGCATCTGTCCGGCGAGCTGCTGACGCACCTCCTGCTGGAAGAACCGATCGGTCGCTGCCTTCTTCTGCTGCTCCAGGAAGGCCTCGATCTCGCTCTGCTCGGGCTGGCGTCCCAGGGCCGAGATCTGCTTGCCGACCTCTCCCAGCATCTCCTGCATGACGTTCTGGGGGAGCAGGAACTGGCGGAATTCAGGCTCGTTGTGCAGCGTCAGGCTGCCTGCGACGCGAACCGTATCGGCGTTCGCTTCGAGGCCGAGCTGGTCCGCCGGGTGCCCGGGGTCAGCGGCCGGAACGGGGGAGAGCAGGTGGGGGAAGCCATCGAGTTCGAGGGGCAGGAGCAGGCCGCTCTTGCTGTTCTGCCGCCGGGCCTCGGCGATGCGCCAGCGGGCCCAGGCCACGGAGACGTTCACCGCCTCGTAGCCACGCCCGTTGCTGCGGTTGGCCTCCCACTCGCGCAGGCGGGAGTAGCTGATGGTCCCGCCGTTGGCCCGGGTCACCCCCAGCGCGTCGTTGAAGAGGACATCGACGAATTCGCAGTCCTTGCCGACCGCGCGGGTGAACAGGGTGATCACCGAGCCCTGAGCGCCGGCGTCAAAAGGGACGTACCAGGCCTCGATCTGGCGGGTGGTGGGCTGCGCAAAGGGGCGCGCCGTGGTGTTCTTCTCGGGGACCGAGATGCCGCGAGACTTGAGGACGTTGACGCCGCGGCGCGCGGCCTTGCGCGCAGGGGCCGGGGCGGCCTCTTCCTGGGCCACGCGGGCGACGGCGGCGACGTTCCCGGCGGCGACCCAGGCGTCGATGAGGTCGGCCTGCTCATCGGCGCCGATGCTCTTGACGACCGAGAGCGCCTCGTCGGCGGACGCCTGGAGCTGAGCTGGAGAGAAGTGAGAAGCGGGAGCGTTGGGTTTCTTGGCCATGATGAACTCGTTGCGGCCTCAGGGGCCGAGGTAAGCGACGGCCTCGATCTCGACTCGAGCGCCGCGTGGGAGGGCCGCCACCTGGACGGTGGAGCGGGCGGGGGGGGACTCCGGGAAGTAGGCCCCATAGACCCCGTTGACAGCAGCAAAATCTGCCAGGTTCGTCAGAAAAATGGTGGTCTTCACGACCTGGGACCAGCCGGCTCCGCCCGCCTCCAGGACAGCCCCGAGGTTGGCCAGCACAAGGCGGGTCTCCTCCTCGATGGTCCCCTCCAGGAGGGCGCCGGTGGACGCATCGAGCGGGATCTGGCCGCTGGTGTAGAGGAAGTCTCCGGCGCGGATCGCCTGCGAATAAGGGCCGATGGCGCGGGGAGCTTGCTCGGACTGGACGACGGTTCTCGGCATGGACCGTCTTCTTACTCGATCAACTGGCGGCCTTCGAGGGCCCTGCCCAGCGTGATCTGATCGGCGTATTCGATATCCCCCCCGTGGGGGACGCCGCTCGCGATGCGCGAGACCCGCACCCCCTGGGGCCTCAGCTCCCGGGCCAGCAGCAGCGCCGTGGCCTCGCCGTCCACCGTGGGGGGCGTCGCCAGGATCACCTCGCGGACGCCATCCTCGTGGACCCGTCGGGCCAGTGCCTCCAGCGGCAGGTCGGCGGGGCCCACCCCGTCCAGAGGGGAAAGAAGCTTGCTCAGCACGAAGTAGCGCCCACGGAACGCGCCGCTTCGCTCGATGGCGAGCAGGTCTTGCATGCGACCCACGACGCAGAGCTGGGAGCGATCCCGGTGGTTATCGGCGCAGATGCTGCATAGCGGAGGCTCGTCGGGGGAGCGCACCTGGGCCAGAAAGCCGCAGCGATGGCAGGGCCTGATCGACGAGGAGAGGCCCTGGATCTGCTCGCCCAGCAGGCGCACGTAGTCTTCCTCGGCGGTGACCAGGAAGAGAGCGAAGCGCGTCGCCGTCTTCTCCCCGACCCCGGGGAGCCGCGCGAGCCCCTCGATCAGGCTTCGTAGCGAGGGCGGGAACACGATCAGCGCAGCGGCGCCTTGACGCCGGTCACCTTGTTGATGTGGTCATCGACCTTCTTGTCCGCCTCGGCCAGCGCGGTGTTCGCCGCCGCAGCCAGCGCGTCCAGGGCCAGCTCGAGCCCCTCCTGCTGGAGGAACTCAGGATCGACATGGAACTGCTTGATCTTGCCCTCGCAGGTGACCACCGCCTTCACCTTGTCGCCCGCGGCCGTCGCTGTCACCTCGACGTCCTTGATGGCCGCCTTGGCCTCGTCGATCTTGCGCTGCATGCGGGCCGCTTGCCGCATCATCTCGCTCATTCCGCCCATGGCGCCGCGATTCTGCATCCGACCTCTCTGCCCGACGCCGCGCCCAGACGCAAGGCCCTCCGCTACGCCCGCCGCTCGGCTCGCTTCGCCCCCTCTCTCGGGGCGCCGACCAGCTCGTAATCCTCGCAAAAATCGGCGCGTAGCTCCCCCTGGTCGTCCACCAGCCACGGCGGGGCTACCCCCCTCGGCAGCCGCACCCGCTCCACCGGCTCCGAGGTGCCGAAGACCCGGTCCCACAGCGGGCTCGTCACCCCGTGGTTCGACCGCGGCGTGCGGTGGTGGTGCCAGTGGTTCATCCGCACCCATCGCCCGTAGGGGCCCGCCGGTGCATGCGTATGGATCCTCCGGTGAACCCACTCGTACGAGGTGTACATCGAGAGGAGCCCCGCCGCGTAAGAGATGCCCCGCCGCGGCCCCAGCAGCGCCGTCGCAGCCACCCCCGAGGTGAACCCCACCGCCGCCGCCGCCAGCGCCTTCCTCCAGGTCGGAGCGAAGTAGGTCGGGTCCACGTGGTGCGCCACGTGCTCCCGGTTGAACTCGGCCGCGATCCCGCCGGGGCTCAGCAGCTCCCGCCAGGAGCCGCCCCGCACCCGCTTCGGGCCGTGACCGACGAAGCGATGGATGCAGTACTCCGCCAGGCTCCAGGTCATCACCCCCGCTCCGAACGCGCTCTTCGAGACCAGCCACCCCATCACCGCACCTCCGTCGTCACCAGCCGCCGCGCCTTGCTCAGCGCCCCCGCCGGCGCCCCCCAGCCCAGCAGCAACGCCTCCGCCGCGCTCCGCCCCACCTCCACGCTGCTCGGCGCCGCCGGCGTGACCCTCGCCAGCTTCTCCAGCAGCAGCGCCCCCTGGAGCGTCGACCACAGCACCAGCACCCGCTCCTCCGTGTCCCCCGACGACAGCGCCCCCACCTCGCTCGCGCCCCCCAGCAGCGCCATCGCACGGCCCAGCAACCCCACCAGCGGGGGCGCCGCGTTCCTCGACTCCTCCTCCGACAGCAGCAGCCTCGGTTCCCCCAGGAACAGCGTGATCATCCGGTGGTGCGCCGGCAACGCCGTCGGCAGCCTCAGGTAGCACTCCCCCAGCTTCAGCACGTCCGCCAGCGCCCCCACCATCGGCGCCGCCTGCCGCCGCCCTTCTTCCCCCTGGAACTGCGCCAGCTCGTCCCGCAGGTACCCGTGAACCTCCCCGATCGCCCGCCGCTGCATCGCCGCCAGCATCGCGTCCTTCGACGTGAAATACCGGTACAGCGCCGTCGTCGCGTGGCCCAGCTCCGACGCCACCCGCTGCAGCGTCACCGCGTCCGCGCCCTCCTTCCCCAGCAGCTCCAGCGCCTTGTCCAGGATGGCCTCCGTCTTCAGCGCCCGTTTCTCCTCCATCCGCGCCCGCCCCCCTCCGGCTTCCTGCTCGTCTGCTGGCTTCTCCACGTCACTCCAAGATTTGTGAACCTCGTTCACAATGTCAAGAATCCCCGTATTCTGGGCCCAATTCCCCCGGACAGACTACGGTCGACCCATGTCGCAGCGCACGTACCTCGTGGTGGACGTCGAGACGGTCCTCGACACCGCCCTCCCGTACCCCAACACGAC
>JALOQB010000335.1 GCA_025453595.1 Polyangiaceae bacterium | reverse complement strand
CACTCGCGGGCGGTGCCGTCGATCAGGTTGGCGAGGGCGTGGGTGTGGCGAGCGCCGAGCAGACCGAGCTGGACGCCGAAGCCTTCGGGGCGGTTCCAGCGGACGATGGCGGGGAGGCGGGTGGGCCCGAGGCCTGGCAGATCGAGCTCGACCTCGAGCTCCTGACCGAAGGCGACGGCGCCCTGGGATTCGATGAACATCCCCCCGACGCTGAGGTCGACGGTCTCCCCGTCGAAGGGGGCCGCCTCTGGGGGCAGGATGCGCACGGGGATGCGCACGGGGCGGCGCGGATGACGACGTTTCTCTTGCATGGAGCCTCCGGGGGCCTGGGCGATGCCCCTCGACAGGGTACGATGGTGGACCGTGAGCATGACAGCGGTCAAGGAGGGTGGATGGCGTCGTCACCTGGGCGGGTGGCAGGCGGGCCTGGTCGTCGTGACGGTGGTGGGGCTGGCGATGGCGCTGGGGCTACCCAGGGCGGTCACCCCACCAGACTTCCCGCTGCCCGTGCCGGACGGGAGGCGCCTGCGGACGATCGCCCAGCAAGACGAGGCCCTGGCGGAGCAGCTGGCGCGAAGCCCGGAGGAAGAGCGGGAGGGCCCGGCCTTCGAGCTGCGCCAGCTGGGGGCGCTGCTGCGGCGCTATGGCGAGGCGGACGCGGTGGGGGATACGGGGGCGTTGCAGGAGCTCCGGGGGCCCTTGCTCCGGGGCGCCCACAACCTGCTGCAAGGGGGCCCCGAGGGGCTGCTCCGGCTGCGGGCTTACCAGCGACGGATCTTCCTGCGGGAGCTGGGGCGGTGGGAGGCCACCGGGCAGGAGAGCGAGGAGCTGCGGCAGGTGGGGGGGGGCATCCTGCGGGCCCTGCGGGCCGAGGGGTGGGTCCAGCCTCCCCGGCGCTTCGTCGCGGGGGAGCACGTGCGCGCCGCCCTGTTCAAGCGGCGCTTCGCGGAGGTGCTGGGGCTGCAAGGGCGCCCGGAATTCGCGCTGGATCTGGAGGAGAGCCGGGCGCTCCACGGGTTCTTGCTGGCGCACCCGCCGGCCCAGGGGAGCGGCGCCTGGGTCTTCCGGCTACGGAAGCTGGAGGACCTGGCGACGGTGGATCCAAGCTACCCGAGGAAGCTGGCCCGGGGGGTCGCGCTGCTCCGGCTGGGGCAGGGGGCGGCGGCGGTGGTCGAGCTGCGCGAGCACCTGGCAGAGCGGCCTGACGGACCGCACACCCTGCGGGCCAGGAACTACCTGGCAGCGGCCGTCGAGCTGGCGGAGCGTCAGGGCGGCGCGATGCCCTGACGCGACCGGTGCTAGGCTGGGGCGCGATGATGCTCCCCGAGAAGAAGCAGGTGCTGGTGGCAGACGACGAGGCCAACCTGCGGCGCGTGCTGTCGGCGATCCTGACCCGCGACGGGTACGATGTCCACGCCGTCGAGGACGGCAAGGCGGCGCTCGAATTTCTCCGGGAGCACCACCTCGATCTGGTGATCACCGACCTCCGCATGCCGCACCTCGACGGCATGGCGCTGCTGCGCGAGGTGCAGGCGATGGACCTCCAGCTCCCGGTGATCATGCTGACCGCCCACGGCACCGTCGACAACGCGGTCGAGGCGCTGAAGCTGGGGGCCATCGATTACCTGACCAAGCCCTTCGACCAGACCGAGATCCGCAACGTGGTCCGCAAGGCGCTCCGGACCCGCGATCTCTCCCAGGCCGACGCCCCCATCGAGCCCGCGGCCCTCACCCAGTCCAGCCCCAGCGCGCGCTACGGCATCATCGGCCGCTCCCCCAAGATCGTCGAGGTCTACTCGATCCTGGACCGGGTCGCGGACTCGCCCACCACGGTGCTGATCACCGGCGAGAGCGGCACCGGAAAAGAGCTCGTCGCCCGCGCCCTCCACGAGAACTCGTCGCGCAAGGACAAGCCGTTCATCAAGGTGAACTGCGCCGCCATCCCCAAGGATCTGATGGAGAGCGAGCTCTTTGGCCACGAGAAGGGCGCCTTCACCAGCGCCGTCTCCTCCAAGCCCGGGCGCTTCGAGCTGGCGGACCGCGGCACCCTCTTCCTCGACGAGGTGGGCGAGCTGACCCTCGAGATGCAGTCCAAGCTGCTCCGCGTCCTCCAGGAGAGCGAGTTCGAGCGCGTCGGCGGCATCAAGACGATCCGGGTCAACGTCCGCCTCGTCGCCGCCACCAACCGCGACCTGCGGCGCGAGATCGCCCAGGGCGCCTTCCGCGAGGACCTGTTCTACCGCCTCAACGTCGTGCCCATCCCGCTCCCCGCGCTCCGCGAGCGTAGCCTCGACATCCCTCTCCTCATCGACTTCTTCCTGTCCAAGTTCAACCAGCGCCTCAAGAAGCAGGTCACCGGCGTCTCCCCGGAGGCCCTGCAGCGGCTCCACTCGTACGGCTGGCCCGGCAACATCCGCGAGCTGGAGAACGTCCTCGAGCGCGCCGTCCTCTTCGCCGACTCCCCCATCATCCAGGAGGAGAACCTCACCCAGGAAGTCCGGAACTTCCGGGATGGCAAGTCGCTCGCCCCCCCTGCCATCGACGTCGGCCCCGTCGACGTCGGCGCCGATGGCCTCAAGGAGAAGGTCAAGGCCGCCGCCAGCCGCATCGAGCGCGAGCTGATCGTCCGCGCCCTCGACCAGACCAGCGGCAACGTCACCCACGCCGCGCGCCTCCTCAAGATCTCTCGCAAGGGCCTCCAGCTCAAGATGAAGGAGCTGGGCCTGCGGGAGCGCGAGGACGGGTGATCCTGGCGAGCTCGACCGCGGGGGCGGTCCGGGCGAGGCGGCTCTCTTCTTCCCTCGGGCGGTCGCTGTCGCTAGAGAGACCAGCCATGCGGTGCCGTCTGTTCCTGTCCGCGGGGGTGCTTGTGCTCTCGACCCTCCTCGCCGTGCGCGCCGAGGCTGCCCCCAGATCGTCCAAGCCTGCCGCCGCCAAGGCGCCCAAGGGGAAGGGCAAGACCGCCGTGGCTCGCCGCGAGGAGCCTGCCGAGGAGCCGCCCGCGCCCCGGCGTCTGCTGGTGGATCGACGGGGTGATGTCACGAAAGACCCTGCCTCCTCCGAGCAGGAAAAGTCGGGGAAAAGCTCGCCAGCCCGGCGCTACAACGCCCTGCCCAACGTGGAGGTGCGAGCCCGGGATCTGCGGCTGACGGACGAGGCGAAGGGGCGGCTGGTGCGGATCGCGGAGCGCTACGCCAGGGCGACGGGGCAGCGGCTGGTGGTGACCGGGGGGACGAGGTCGGCGCGGAGGCAGGCGCAGCTCATGATCGAGAAGCTGGAGCACGGCGACGACATGGTGGGGCTCTACGAGCAGAAGGACGCTGCGCGGGAGGTGGAGGCGGCTTACCAGGAGGTGCAGCGAGGGGCGCGGAGGAGGCGCCACGGGGCGCTGGAGCGGGCGCAGCAGGTGATCGAGGCGCAGATGCAGCGAGGGGTGTACGTGTCCCAGCACCTGCTCTCGGGGGCGGTGGACGTGCGCTCCCGCGGGATGAGCGAGGCGCTGCGCGAGGCGCTGAAGCAGGCCGTCTCCGCCGAGCCCGGGGCGGCGCTGCTGGACGAGCGAGACGGTGCCGAGCCTCATTTTCACCTGGCCCTGAGCGGCCCCTGAGGGGTCAGCCCCAGCGCCGGCGGATCATCTCCTCGAGCATGGCGGTGGTGCCGTCGATGTAGGCGAGGAGCTGGGGGGTTGGCCGCTCGAGGCCCCAGAGGGCGCGCTCTTCCAGCAGCGGGAAGCCGAAGGCGTTGATCATCAGCTGGATGAGGTGGGTGCACTGCTGCTGGTCGATGACCCCCTGGGAGGCGAAGGCGTGGGCCATCCAGGAGGCGCCCTGGATCATCTCGGTGAAGACCCGCTGGACGAGGGGGCGGAAGGAGGGCTCCTCGATGCAGACCACGAAGAGGAAGCGGACGTACACCGGGTGCTGAGGGGTGGCGTAGAGGTCGAGGCAGATGGCGGCGATCACCCGGGGGAGCTGCTCCAGGCGCTCCGGGAAGGCGCCCCGGATGCTGGTCTCCACCATGCGTCTGGCCCCGTGATGGACGATCTGCTCGACCAGCGCCTCCTTGGTCGGGAAGTGGTGGTAGAGGCTGGGCTGGCTGATCCCCACGCGCCGCGCCAGCTCGCGCAGCGATGCCCCCGCGATGCCGCGCTCGGCGATCAAGAGCAGGCCTTCCTCCAGGATCTGCTCGCGTCGGTTCGCTGGTTCGACCTCCTGCGGCGTTGGTCCCTGGGGTCTTCGTGGCACGGGGTCAGCACCTTAGCTCATGTGGGCGATCCGCGCACCCGCCCCTCCGGAACTTCCAGACAGCGGGCGGGTCACGATGCTTGCGAGGGCTCGGGTGTCTTCACTAGGATGCCGCGGTCATGATGGGTCATTCTCCTTTTTCATCGCGGATCCTGCTGTCTTCCTTGCTGATCGTGACGGGCCTCGGTGCCGCGGCGTGCGCCTCCAAGGCGGGGGTGATGAGGCCCAAGGAGCAGTCTGCAGGGGAGGCGACGGGCGAGAAGGTCTGCGATCCCAAGCGAGTCGCGGGCGACACCGAGCCATTCTCCGTGGACTGGTCTGACGCGAACCGGGCGTCCCTCGAGTCCGCGATGAGCCGCGGGGTGGCCGTGGTGAAGTACTCGTGCGAGGGCGTCGAGGTCCTCAAGGGGTGCAGCATCACCGGGGACTACGCTTACCGCGGCATCTCGAAGAAGACGAAGGTCGTGCAGATGAAGGACATGAGCGAGGTGTCTGCGAACCTCGGTCCGGTCTCCCTGCCGGTCGCCGTCCAGGGGGAGATGAAGCAGGGGCGCGGGCTGGATCTGGCCTACGCCCTGGTCGGCAACGAGTCGACCACGGTGCAGACCGTGACCCGCGACATGCTCAAGGGGCGCTGCGACGGGGCCACGCACTTCGTCTACGAGGCCGCCCTCGGGGCCTTTGCCATGGATACCAACGCCTCCGGCGAGGCCCGCGGTGCCGCCCAGGTGTTCGGCCAGGGGGGCGTCTCCACCGGCGCCTCGTCCGCCAAGAGCACCCGGGTCACCGACGGCGACGTGTCCGCCTGCGACAAGGCGAAGGACGAGGGGCGCGAGAAGGTCAACGGCTGCAAGGCCGTCGTCCGGGTCACCCTCTTCGCCATCGCCCCGTCGGTGAAGGCCACCGGGCCCGCCATCGCCGCCCCCGATGTCCGCAGCTGCCCCGACGGGTTCGCCTACGTCGACGGAAGCTGCAAGCGCGACGCAAAATCGACCCTCTGCAAGGTGGGCGATGTCGATGGATGCAAGGCGCTTTGCACCGCCGGCAGCGCCGAGAGCTGCAGCCGCTTCAGCGCCGCCCTCCTCGAGCGATCGCTCACCAGCGGGTTCACCGTGAAGCCCGCGGCCCGCGGCGATCTCACCAAGCAGCTCGCGGGGTTCATGGATCCGCTCAAGAAGGCCTGCGAAGAGGGGGAAGGGGCCGCCTGCACCGGGGCCGCCTTCGCCTCCATGGCCGCGCGTCCCAACGCCGATTTCATCCTGGAAGGTTCCGATGCCAAGGTGGCTGTCCCCCTCTTCGAGAAGGGCTGCAAGCAGGGGGATTCGACCGCCTGTTACATGTCAATCCTCGTCTATGGCGACGGGATGCTGAAAAAGGAGGGCGAGAACTCCATCCCCCGCGATGTGCAGAAGATGATCGATATCGTGGGGCTCGGCTGCGATCGCGGCAACGCGGTCGCCTGCTTCATGCTGGCCGGTCAGCTCTTCTACGACGACAAGTCGATCCCCGATGCCGCCGCGCGTGCTCGCACCGTTGTCTCCTTCGCCCGACGCTCCTGCACCGGCGGTATCCCCGAGGGCTGCGCCGCCGCAGGGGCCCTCCAGCAGCCCACGGCCCAGTGCTCCGAGACCCTCAAGGCCTTCAACCCCGAGCTCTCCGGCAAGGGCGAGATCTTCTCCCTCTGGAAGGGCATGGAAGACCACTGTCAGGACGTGGCCTCCGCCACCAACCCCGAGGGCGCCAAGGAGATGTTCGAGGTCGGCTGCAAGCTGGGCCACAAGCTCTCCTGCTCGCGAAAGTGAGCCCAGGATTGCCCTGAAAGCCCTGGTCTTCCGTCCGCCCCTCTCGTTATCCTGGCCGGATGGGAACGCCACGAATGGCTGGGTTGTTCGGGTTGCTTGGGCTCGGCGCCCTGATCGGCGCAGGGGGGGCGAGCGGGTGCGGTGTGCACTCTGCTTACGACGCGCAGCGCGATAACCCGCTGGGGCCGTCGTTCTGGATTGTACCGGTGCCCAGTGACGATGACGCCCTCCTCGGGCGCACCTTCGCCCGCCCACCCAGCACCTCGCTCACGCTGGAGGAGCAATCCTCCCCCAACCCCTGCGCCGACAAGCTCGCCCCCATGCGCGAGTCGGCCATGACCAACCACTACGAGAACGCCATCGAGACCAAGACCTCGGCCAACGCCGGTGGGTTGCTGGCCCTCTACGGGTTCAACGCCGAGGTCGGCAAGGCCACGCACCTGATCTACAAGGTCGATACCACCGCCAAGATCACCCGCCTCGATACGTCCGAATACCAGGCCTGCTGCAAGGAAAAGGGCTGCGGCTGGGGCTACATCGCCTCCCTCGTCAAGGGCTCCGGGGAGTACGTCGCAGGCACCGAGGTCAACGCCCAGGTCAGCGGGAATTACAGCGTCGTCTCCGCCGGGGTCGCCCGCTCCTTCTCGGCCCTCAACAAGAAGAACATCAAGGGCTACATCGCCGCCATCATCGTCGCTCATAACCGCGAAGAGGCTGCCCAGGCCTGCCCGCCCGACAAGGTCTGGGCCAAGATCGAGTGCGTCCCCAGAGAGATGCCCGCGCAGAAAGAGGAGCTCTGCAAGAACGGTCCTCCCCAGGCCAAGGACCCCATGTGGAAGGACAACCAGCAGATGCTGGCCCTCTTCAAGCAGCAGCAGGACGACGCCTGCCGCTGGCTCGCCTCCCACGGGGGGCCCGGCGCCCCTCCTCCTCCCAAGCCTTCCGCGCCCGCGCCCACGCCCACCACCGCGCCGGCCCCCACCGCCGAGAAACCCGCCCCCGCCCCCTCCTTCGAGCCCGGAGACTACGTCGCGATCAACTCGTTCTGGAGCGGCAAGATGACCTTCCTTCCCGATGGCACCTTCCAGCGCGATAGCGGGCAGAAGGGTGTATGGATCTTCCAGGGGAACAAGCTGTCCCTCAAATGGAGCGATGGCAGCCAGGACGACCTCACCATGACCGAGCCCGGGGCCTTCCAGAACGTTGGCGGGTTCTTCCGCATCAAGCGCACCGGCAACGTGGCCCCGCCGACAACCTCTGCCTCCCCCGCGGCGCCCTCCTCCGCCGCGCCTCCCCCCGCGGGGTCTTCCAGCCCTCCTCCCGCCGCTTCGGGGGGTCCTGCGTCCTCGGCTCGCCCTGTCGATCCACCGAGGAGGCCTCGCGGTCGCTGAGAAGGGCTTTGTGGAAACGGTGGGCTTGCGCAGCCCACGCCCGCGGCAAGGGGATGGGTGGGGCTGCGCCCCGGGCGCTTCGCGGGAACGGTGGGCTTGCGCAGCCCACGCCCGCGGCAAGGGGGCCGATGGGGCTGCTTTGTGGAAACGGTGGGCTTGCGCAGCCCACGCCCGCGGCAAGGGGGCCGATGGGGCTGGCGCCCCGCGCGGCCCCCTTGCATCCCCCGGCTCCCCC
>JALOQB010000334.1 GCA_025453595.1 Polyangiaceae bacterium | reverse complement strand
TTGCCGGCCTTGTCCTTCTTGCGCACCTCGGCGAGGCGGCGGGCCAGCGCGTGGGCGTACTGGATCGGCGCCGGCATCAGCTCGGGGGTCTCGTCGCAGGCAAAGCCGAACATGAGGCCCTGGTCGCCGGCCCCCTGCTCCTTGTGCTTCCCCTCGCCCTCGGTGACGCCCATGCTGATATCGGGCGACTGGGCCTCGACCGCCGTCAGCACCGCGCAGGTGTTGCCGTCGAAGCCGATGCTGGACTCGTTGTAGCCGATGTCGAGCACCACCTTGCGCACCAGCTTGGGGATATCAACGTACGCGTCCGTGGTGATCTCGCCGGCGACGACGACGACGCCGGTCTTGGCGAGGGATTCGCAGGCCACACGCGCCCTCGGGTCCTCCTTGAGGATCGCGTCGAGGACGGCATCGGAAACCTGATCGCACAGTTTATCGGGATGACCCTCGGTCACCGACTCGGACGTGAAAAGCGTGTGGCTCATGGACTCCTCTTAGGAAATGGCGCTCCGGGTTAGGCGCGGGCCCCCCGGGCGTCAAGGAGGCCCGCCTCAGCCCTCCTCGACCACGCGCAGCCGCACCAGCCCCTCCCCGCGGCGCACCTGGACCATGCAGGCCAGCCTCCGCCCCGGTGGATCCCCGAATTGCTCCAGCACGTAGAGCTCCTCGTCGCCCGGCGAATCGAGCCACCGCTCCCCCTCCAGCACCTCGACCCGGCATGTCCCGCAGCTGCCGCTGCGGCACGAGAACGGCACCGGCGCCCCCAGGTCGTCGCACGCATCCACCAGCCGCCCCTCCTCAGGGCCTGGGGACGCGACGGCCTCGTGGGGCGGGCTTGCCTCGAAGATCAGGTGGGGCATGGCTGGGCTCCTGGGGGGGGAGGGCAAAACAGATCACGTGCTCTCGCCGCGGGCGAAGCGCGAACGCCCGGGACGTGGGGCCATGGAAGTGAGGGCGCGGCTGCGCCACGTGGGCCAGCACCTGGTAGCCGGTCGCCGCCGCCGCCTCCTGCAGCAGCTCGTCGTTGTACAGCGGGACCCCCTTCACCACGCTGTCCGCCAGCACAAAGACCACCTTGCCCCGGGGCCCCAGCTGGCGCCTCATCGACCCCAGCACCCCCCGCAGCTCGGTCAACCACCGCTCCGTCGGGGCCTCGCGGGATTCAAGGTGCCGCCTCGCCCCCACCTCGCCCTCCGCGAAGGCACGGGAGTCCAGCCCCAGCCACCGCAGCCGGGCCTCGTGGTGCTCGAGGTAATTGTAATTCCCCGGGTAGGGCGGCGAGGTCAGCACCAGATCGAAGGTGCCCTGGGGCTGCAAGGTCCGGGCGTCCCCCTCCAGCGCCTTTCCCTCCGGCGCCCCCGCCGGCAGCACCGCCTGGTACGCCCGCATCTGGCGCCCCAGCTCCCCCGTCCGGGCCACGAAGAGCCGCGCCGGGTACCCGGCCGCGATCCGCTTCTCTACCTGGTACCCGGCGCTGTCCCCGGCCTTCTGGCTCATCTTGGTCAGCAGCGAGCTGAGCACCAGCCCCAGATCTTCCCGCAGCCGCGGGTCGCTCTTCTCGATCCCCACCCGGATCCCGTCCAGCTCGAGGAGCACGTGCCGGGCGAAGAGCCCCAGGTCTTCCGGACCGTAGCGCCGGCTTGGCCCTGCCTTGGCCTTGCGCCGGGCGTCCGCCTCCGCGGCGATCTCCCGGGAGCGGGCCTCCAGCGCCGCCAGCTGCTCCTCGGTGCGGCCCTGCACCTTCAGGCTGGCGAGGCGGGCCGCGAGGGGGTTCAAATCGACACCGACCGGCCTGCGCCCCGCGAGGCGAGCCTCGACCAGCACGGTGCCGCTGCCGCAGAAGGGGTCGAGGATAGCGCCGCCAGGGGGGCAGAGGAGCTCGATGAGGCGCCGCGCCAGGGCCGGGTGGAGGCGCGCCGGGTAGCTATGGAAGCCATGGATATGCTCGCGGCCTGCCTCCGGGTCGGCGGCCTGCTCGAAGGCCTCGGCGATGGGGTTGGCGAGGGAGAGATCGCCGGAGCGGAGGGCCTGGCCGCCGAGGTTGGAGAGGGCGCGGCGGTGGCCGGCGCCGTGCGGTTTGGGGTCGGTCAAGCGCCGGTCTCCTGGGTGCGTTTCTTCTGCTGTTCGGCGGCCTCGGCGGCCTCGGCGGCCTCCAGGTCCTGCGCGTCGCGGGCGGCCTCGTCCTCGACGCGGACCCGGGTCGCCTCGAACGTGAGGGGGGCCGGGTCCTCGATGCGGTGGCGGACAGAGGAGGTGGCGGCGAGCTGGGCGAGGAGCTGCTCGGCCCGCTCCCGGTCGACCCGGAGGATCTTCGCCAGCTGGACGTCGCTGATCTTGCCCTCGGCCTCGATGACCTCGCGGGCGACCTGGAGCCAGGCTTCTTCGATGGTGGGGGCGACGCGGGCGCGCAGGGCGCTGGCGCGGCGGACGCCGTGGGCGGCGATCCCCGCGGGCATCAGGGCGATGAGGAGCGCGAACAGCATGGGGACAAGGCCCGGGTTGAGGGCCGAGTAGACCAGGGCGAGGGCGGCGAGGCTGAAGAGGGAGAAGCCGCCGAGCACCGCCGAGCCCGCGGTCCAGGCGAGGGCCGCGGTGTGGCTGGCGGAGGCCCGGGCCAGCGCCGGCACCTCGGCGTCGGAGCGCTTCAGGCCCGGCAGATCCAACGGGATCCGGGCCTTGCCGCAGACCCCACAGCGAAAACGGAGCGCATCCGAGGGCTCGTTCAGGGTGCGGTTGCCGCAGTGGGGGCAGCGCTCCTGGGAGGAAGTGACCTCGAGCGGAGCGGCCGGGGTCGAGGGGGCAGGGGGGGTCTTCTCATCACTCACAGGCTTACCTCGGGATTTCAGAAGGGCTCATGGCCTCCCTGGCCCGGCGCCGCAAGGGTATCCGTGCGCGGGATGCGCCGAGCGCTGGCGCAAGGGGGAGCCCTGGCGGTATCCTGAAAGCATGTCGTTGCTCCGCCTTGCTTTCCGTTTCTCCCTCGGCGCTGCCCTCGCGACCTGGGGCGCCTCCTGCGCTGGTGGCGGCGATTCTTCCGCAGGCGATCCGCCTCCCGTCGAGGAAGAGGGGGGGGAGGGGGGCGAGAGCGGTAGCAGCGGCAAGGGAGGGTCCAGCGGCAAGGGGGGGGCCAGCGGCAGCGGCGGGTCCTTCCCCGGGACCGACGGTGGTGCCTCCGGCTCTGGCGGCACCTTCCCCGGTGGCGGCGGCGACAGCGGCTCCGGCGGGTCCCCCCCCCTGGGGTCGTTCGGGGCCAAATGTTCGGGCTCCGATGATTGCGACTCCAAGCTTTGCGTCGAGACAGGCAATTCCAAGGCCCTCAACCAGATCTGCACCCAGACCTGCGACGCCTCCACCCCTTGCCCTGCCGACGCTCACTGCGTCAACATCGACAAGCAGGGCCCCGTCTGTGTGCCTGATCGCGAGAGCCAGTGCGGGGTCTGTATCAAGGATACCGACTGCCTCAACCAGGGCGATCGCTGCCTGGTCAGCGGCACCGGGCAGAACTATTGCGCCCAGGATTGCTCCGTCAACGAGAGCTGCCCCGCGGGCTACGAGTGCAAGGCGCCTCCGGGGGCGCTGCAGGGCATCAAGGTCTGCACCCTGCTGGCCAACACCGAGTGCCCCTGCGCCCCCAACCGGGACAAGAACGAGCGCCCCTGCGTCAAGAAGGTCGACGACAAGGTGTGCGGTGGCTTCGAGATCTGCAACGGCAGCGTGGGCGCTTACGAGGGGTGCTCGGCCCCGGACCCGGCCCCCGAGTCCTGCGACGGCAAGGACAACGACTGCGATGGCAAGATCGATAACCCGCCCAACGGCGTCTGCCAGTGCGACGGGAACAACTGCACGATCCAGTGCCAGGCGGGCTTCAGCCGTTACCCGGAGAGCCTGCCTGAATCCGCCGGTTGCCCCTGCGCCGTCGATGCAAACGAGCCTGGGAAATCCACCTGCGCCGACCCGCAGAATGTGCTCGAACTCGCCGATACCGGGACAAAAACCACCGCCCGCGCCGGCACCCTCTCTTCCGATGATGATGTCGACTGGTACCGCATCGTCATCAAGGATAACCCGGAGGCCGGCACCAACTCCTACCACGCCCGGATCTCCTTCGAAGAGAACCCCGACAACGAGTTCGTGTTCCAGGTGATCCGGGGCACCGACTGCGCCCTGGCCGCCACCGCCCCGACCCTCACCAGCTACGACCTCTGCGTCAACTTCCAGCAAGGCGCCGGCGCCGGCATCAAGGGCCTCAAGACCTGCGGCGAGAACATGGTCGATGTGCCCCGGTGCCAGAACATGAGCTCCACGTACCTGGTCGGCGTGCGCCGCAGCGCCAGCGCCGTCAACAAGACCTGCAACAAGTACAAGGTCAAGTTCGAGGCCGACGCCGGCGCCTGTGACATCAACTCCTTCGACGCCTGCGGCGATCAGTTCGGACCCAAGGCCCCGTGAAGCGCGTCCTCGTCGTCGACGACGAAGAGAACATCCGGCTGGTGCTGCGTACCCTCCTGCGGCGCAACGGGTACGAGGTCGAGGCCGCCGCCAACGCCGAGGAGGCCCTCGCCCGGGTCGACGCCTTCGCCCCCGACGTGATCCTCACCGACGTCCGCATGCCCGGCCGCAGCGGCATCGACCTCGTGAGCGACCTGCGCCAGCGCAAGACCCCCGCCACCCTCCTCGTCATGAGCGCCTACGGCAACGTCGAGCTCGCCCTCGACGCCATCAAGGCCGGCGCCTACGACTACATCCCCAAGCCCTTCAAGCCCGACGAGGTGATCCTCGCCCTCCGCAAGGCCGAGGAGCGCGAGAACCTGCGCCGCGAGAACCGCGCCCTCAAGGACGAGATCCAGCGCGAGCACCAGTTCGAGGCCATCCTCGCCCGCAGCGACGCGATGCGCGAGATCTTCCGCACCATCGCCAAGATCGCCGACTTCAAGACCACCGTGCTCATCACCGGCCAGAGCGGCGTCGGCAAGGAGCTCGTCGCCCGCGCCCTCCACCGCCGCAGCAGCCGCAAGTCCGAGCCCTTCGTCGCCATCAACTGCGGCGCCATCCCCGAGGCGCTGCTCGAGAGCGAGCTCTTTGGCCACAAGAAGGGCGCCTTCACCGACGCCTCCAGCGACAAGCGCGGCCTCTTCGAGGAGGCCTCCGGCGGCACCATCTTCCTCGATGAAATCGGCGAGATGCCCCTCCCGCTCCAGGTCAAGCTCCTCCGCGTCCTCCAGGAAGAGACCCTCCGCAGGCTCGGCGATACCCGCGATATCAAGGTCAATACCCGCATCGTCGCCGCCACCAACCGCGACCTCCAGGCCGAGGTCAAGGCGTCCCGCTTCCGGGAAGACCTTTTTTATCGCCTCAATGTATTGCACCTCCATATACCCCCCCTGCGGGAGCGACGCGAGGACATCGGCCTGCTCATCGACCACTTCCTCCAGAAGAACAACGCGCGCCTGGGCACCAACCTCAAGGGCGTCGACAGCGAGGCCCGGCGGCTGCTGAGCGAGTACGCCTGGCCCGGCAACGTCCGCGAGCTCGAGAACACCATCGAGCGCGCCATGGTGCTATGCGAGGGCGAGATGATCACCGCGCAAGATCTGCCGCAGCGGATCCGGGATGCACAAGATCCGGTGCAGACCCAGCTCTCCAGCGGCGACCTCTCGATCAAGAAGGCCAGCCGCGTGGTCGAGGAGGTCTTGATACGCAAGGCGCTGCAGCGTACCAAGGGCAACCGCACCCGGGCCGCCGAGATCCTCGAGATCAGCCACCGGGCCCTGCTTTACAAGATCAAGAACTACAACATCAACGACCTGTGAGCGCCATGCGAGCCTTGCCTCTTCTCTCCGTCTTCCTCCTCGTTGGTTGTTTCGGGACCGAGCTGCCTCCGCAGAAACCCGCCGAAGATCCGCTCGCCGGCCTCCCCCCCGCCAGGCCCACCGCAGACCCCACCAAGATCGAGGATCAACCCAACGCCCGCAAGCCCGGCAAGCCTGACGAGAAGCTCACCAAGGACGTGGTGACCCGGGCCACCCGCCAGGCCAACAACTGCCCTCAGATCCACGGCGAGGGGCCCTTCGGCGAGTTCTCGATCACCCTGGTGCTCAGCGAGAAGGGGAAGATCGCCGACGTGCGGCTCCCCTCCGAGCTCGCCGACAAGCCCATCGGCAAATGCATCCAGAAGGCCTACAGCGTCGAGAGCTTCCCCCCCTGGGAGGGCACGCCGATCAACGAGACCGTGAAGATCAACCTGAAGAAACCTGAAGAGCCCGCCCCCCCGAAGGACGACAAGGCCCCGAAAAAGAAGTGACTAACCGGTAGCCCGGCGGCACCGCCAGCACCGTCGCGGTCCCCGGGTCCACCTCCGTCAGCCCCGCGTCCCGCACCACCACGCCGTCCCCCTCCCGCAGCAGCTCCTCCCAGCGCTCCGAGGGCCAAAGCTCCCCCGGGTACCCGGCCTCGCGCCACGCCGCAAAGGCCCCCACGTACCGCTCCTCCTCGGCCCACCTCGACCACGCGCACATCAGCACCGCGTGGGCGATCTGCGCCACCTGCTTCCCCACGCTCATCGTCGCCGCCGGGTTCTTCACAAACCCCATCGCAGGGCCCGCAGGCGGTGGGCGCGGCCCCTCCGGCTGCAAGGCGCTCGTCTCCGGGTTGTACACCTGGAGCCCCCGCAGCAGCGACCCGCACTCGCTCCGTAGCCGCGGCGGAAGCGCCCGCACCACCACCGCTCCCCGCGCCTCCCCGTCGCCCCCTGCCATCGCCTGCACCCGCGCCCAGGCGTTCCCCCGGGCCCGCAGCGTCACCTTCCGGAACGACCGCTCGGACCAGCAACGAAAGGAGTCCGCCCACGCTGGCTCCTGGCTCCAGCGATCGGCGCACCGCATCGTGGCCTGCGTCGCCGCCAGCAGCAGCTCGTTCAAGTTGAAGACCCCCTCCTGGTGCACCACCAGGTACATCACCCACGGGTCTTGCTGCGCTGCCCGCTGCTGCACCTGCTCTGGTTCATCCCGGTGGTTGCTCAGGATCGGCATCGCGCTCTCATTGCTCCAGCTTGGGGCAGCCAAAGGGGCCCCGGCTCCCCGATGCGCGCACCTTGCCATAAAAGTCCTTCTCGGGGGTCACCACGATGCCGCTGGTGATCGGGGCATCCTTTGCCCCGAGCAACTCGCAGTCCTCCTGAGGATTCGGCTGCCACCCGACCAGGCCCGGAGGCATCAACCCGAGCACCCCTTGTGTCAGGCTTATCGTCGACGAGGCAGGAAGAAAAAGCCCCCCCTGATCCTGCAACATCGCCTCGGAAAACTGGTTCCCCACTTCGTACGTCTTGTTGTTCTGGTCGATGAGCCAGAGGGAAGGGGGTGCCGAGGGGGGGAACGCCAAGAACACCCATTTCTCTTGCTGCACCGCTCCAGGAAGGCCCGAGACCTGCAGCTCGACCATCGTCCGCTTGGCCGACGCGCCGCTGTCGTGCAGGCCCACGAGGTTGTCCTGGAGCTTGAGCGCGTCGTTGATACCGGGGGAGATGGTGGCCAGCAGCGCGTGGGAGGTGTGCTCGTTCTGGCCTGTACCAAGGGCGTGGCAGAGGTTGTGGGAGAACACCAGATCTTGCAGGTCGTAGGGTGGTGAGGTCACCAGCTCACATGCGATGTCTCTGGTCTTCCCCCGGCCGCCCACGAAAACGTTGCTCTGCACAAGGCCGTCGACC
>JALOQB010000050.1 GCA_025453595.1 Polyangiaceae bacterium | reverse complement strand
CACCTGGTGCTGCTCGACGGCCTCGCGGTCGGAGGCTTCAACGTCATCGACCTCCCGCGGCTCGCTGCCACCCTGGAGCGGCCCTGCGTGGCGGTGATGCGCAAGCTGCCCGACCTCGAGGCCATCGAGGCCGCGCTGCAGCGGCTGACGCGGCCCGCAGAGCGGCTGGCGCTGTTCCGCAAGGGAGGGCCCATCCACCAGCGCGCGCCCTTCGTGTTCCAGGTGGCCGGGGCCGATCCGGACGAGGTCGGGGCGGCGCTGGCGCGGTTGACGGATCGGGGGCATGTGCCCGAGGCGCTCCGGCTGGCGCACCTGATCGGTTCGGCGGTGCAGCGTGGCGAGAGCGGGCGGCGGGCCTGAGCCTGCACCTGATTTGCCCAGGGGAGGCGGAGGAGCAAATCAACGACGAGCGCGGGGCTTCCCCGGGGGGTCCAGGAGTTCTGTCACCGACGCCACCGACACCGCGCTCAGGAGCCAGCGGTCCACGCGTTCTTCCTCGGTGCAGGCTCGCAGCCGGGATTCTTGCGCCTTCGTCACCTTCACCTTCCTGCTCTCCAGCAGCAGCAGCAGCGCCTCGATCTTCCCCTCGATCTTCCCCTCGATCTTCCCCTCGATCTTCCCCTCGATCTTCCCCTCGATCTTCCCCTGTCCGTAGTACTTGCGAGCAAAATCGCTCTGGTATTGGTAGCCCTGCATCATCCACGCCTCCAGCGCCCTTCGCACGCGCTCGTTCATCCTCGCCAGGATCAGGTCAGTATAAAATCGGGCTCGCTCGTCGTCGAGGCGTGCCAGGGCGACCATGGCCGCCAGCACCGTCTTGAGCCCGTCGGGCTCGTCGTTGCCGTGGGTCATGGCGCTCAGCACCGCCAGCTCCGGCCATCGCGCGGCCTTCTTTGGGCTCCGGATCGCCGGCAACACTCCGGGCCCCACCACCTGCGGAAGGATCATCTGGCCGAACCCCAGATCGATGGGCCTCGCAGCCCAGCCTGCGGTCTCGTCGTCCAGGCACAAGACCAGCACCACCGCGTCGCAGCCCAGACGGGCTCCGAGCGCCGTCAGGTACACGGGCCAGGCGCGCCGCTTTCGTTCGTCGATAGCCCGCTGGACCTCCACCACCACGCCCAGCAACGGATGCCTGTTCTGATCCTGGAGGACCACAACGCGATCGGCACGGTACTCGGTGGCCATCGTCTGGGTGAAGTCGGTCTCCTGCAGCTCGAAGGAGGTGGCCAGCGGGATCGAGAGGCCCAGGACATCCCGCAGGAGGGTGACGGCGAGGGCCGGCTGGAAGCGGAACAGCTCCGCCAGCGCCTCGTGTTCCGTGGTCGGCATTCGAGGAGACGCTGCGACCCTCGTGCCAGCCAGGAGAGGCTGCATGCAGCGGAGAAGCTCCTTCCCCCGAGGCGGAAGGTGGCGAAAAGGGTGGCGCAGGGGTGGCGACACGCCATCCGGCGCATCGAACCGGCGCAGGCGACGGGCCTGACCTGGCGACGGGCGGGCCTGCTCGCGGTACCGTGGGCCGATGAAGATCGCCCTGACCAACTGCCCTCCGGAGCACGCGGACCGCATCGCCAGCGCGCTGGTCACCGAGCAGCTTGTGGCCTGCGTCAACGCCTTCCCGGTGCGCAGCGTGTACCGCTGGAAGGGGGAGCTGCAGCGCGACGAGGAGGTCTGCCTGCTGATGAAGGTCGCCGCGGACAGGACGGAAGCGCTGCGCGCCCGGCTGGTCGAGCTGCACCCCTACGAGCTCCCGGAATTCGTCGTCCTCCCGGTGGACGAAGGGGCCTCGCTGGAGGCCTACGTGGCCTGGGTGCGGGGCGGAGGCGGTTGAAACCTGGGCCTCCCCGGGGAGCGCGCTACAATGGGGCGATGAGCAACCTTCGAGGCTTTTTTCTGCTCCCGCTGGGGTTTCTTGCGCTGGTCCAGGGCTCAAGGCCCGGCCAGGTGGCGCAGGCCCAGGCGCAGGATGCGCTCTCGACATGCACGCTGGCCGGGACGCCGTTGCTGAACCGGGGTCTCCAGTTGCACGAGGCCCCCCGGGAGGAAAAACCGCTGGTGGAGTTCATCGGGGCGTCGGCGCCGCTCGCGGTGGTGATCCCGGAGGATCCGGCGGCGCAGCGGGCCAAGGCCACGGTTCACTCGGGGAAACCCGGGCTCCGCGTCGAGGGGTGGATCTCGCTGGAGAACATCCCCGTGTACGCCGTCAAGGACGTGGAGGTGGTCGGCTCGCAGGTGCAGCTTGCCGGGGGGCACCGGGTCAAGCTCACGCGAGGCTCCAAGGGGAAGCTGAACGCCGAGCTGACCATCGCGGGCTCCCAGGGGCAGCAGCTCCGGGGGTCCGGGGATTGCGGCGCGTTCTCCCTCGCCTGGGCCCGCCCTTCGCCGGAGGACCCCCCCGCCCGCGCCCGCACCGCCCTCATGAAGGGCACCGAGCTGGAGCTGTTCGATAAACCCGGCGGCGAGAACATCTTCACCCTCTCCATGTCCGAGGGCGCCAGCCCGCTGTTTTACACGGTCGAGCACCGCGGCATGTTCCAGCGTGTCGTCAGCCGCAGCGACGTGGCGATCAACGCCTGGGTGAAGGTCGGCTCGCTGACGCCTATCCGGAAGGAAGATCGGATCGAGACCCCTCCCTCTGCGCCGTCCCAGGGGCCCGGGGCGCGCATGGTGCTGGAGTCCCCGCCTCCCCTCAAGACCGCCCCCAAGGAGATCCCCGTGCGATCCCAGCGCGACGAGAAGAGCAAGCCCATCGGGGTGCTCGAGAAGGGCGCCGAGGTCTACGTGATGCAGATCGCCTCGGGCTGGGCCAACGTGCTCCCCAAGGAGCTCAACTTCTCCCCCGCTGGCGGCGGTGGCTTCTGGGTCCCCCTGGATGAGCTGCCCAGGTTAGCGCAAGCCGCTGAACATCCTGGTGAATGTGGCGCAGCGCGCGGGCCTGGCTGCCGGACCTGGGGCTCGCCGGGGAGGCAGCGTTCATGCTCGCAGCAGGGTGACCCTGTGGCCCTTCTTCGTCCTCACCTCGCTGCGCTTCAGCTCCAGCACTTCCTTCTGCCAGCGCCGTCCCCCCAGCGGCCACCACACCAGCAGGTCGATCCGGTCCCTTCCCACGCCGTACTCCCGCTGCACGACCGAGAGAACCCAAGGCGAGCGAGGAGCTCCGACACCGAAGCAACGCTGGGCGATAGGATGGAGTGGATCGCGCGCCTGGGTGGGTACGTGGGCAAGAGTTCCGGGGGGCCGCCAGGGATCCGAGTGTTGGAGCGTGGATGGCAGAAGGTTGTGGTCGCCGCCATCATCAAAGCACTGAGGGCCCCGGAAGAGCCATCGACATCACCCTACGATCAAGATGAAAGCGAAGGGCTTACGCCGAGGTGGGGGCTTGCTGTTGTTTTGGTCAGGGGGGCAATGCTACGCATGCGGGCCATGACGATCCATCTCTACTGGGGCAGCGGCAGCGTCCCTGCGTGGCGCGTGATGCTGGCCCTCGCCGTGAAGAAGCTCCCTTACGAGTCGCACCTGCTGTCCTTCTCGAAGGGGGAGCACCGGACGCCGGAGATGCTGGCGATGAGCCCGCGGGGGAAGGTGCCGGTGCTGAGGGACGGGGACTGCGTGCTCTCCGAGTCGCTGGCGATCCTGTCGTACCTGGATCGAAAGTACCCGGACGTGCCGCTCTTCGGCATGACGCCGGAGGAGGCAGGGCAGATCTACCGCACGATCATGGAGCACGAGTGCTACGGGCTGCCGCGGCTCTCGGCTTTCTGCCGCCCGCTCCTCTTCGGGCGCCTCGACGCCGAGCGGGACAGCGTGATCCTCGCCATCGACGGGGCCGGCGCCGAGCTGGCCCACCTGGAGTCTCGCCTGGAGGCCCAGGACTACCTCGTCACCCCCACGATCTCGGCGGCCGATCTCTTCCTCTTCCCGCAGATCAAGGCCTTCGAGCGGGCCCTCGGGAAGCCCGGCGCGGACACGCTGGAGCACGGGCTCGGCCCCATCCCCCAGGTGTACCCGAGGCTCGCGGCCTGGTGCGCTCGCATCGAGGCGCTGCCCGGCTACGAGGCGACCTTCCCGCCCCACTGGCGCGAGAGCTGAGCGCCGCCAGGCCGGCCTCCTGCAGATCCGGGCGCCACGTTCCTGTGGCAGGTAGACTCGGGCGACCTTGCCCATCGCTTGGTTTACCGGAGCGATGCTTCTGGTCATACTTTCTGACCCAAGGCAGCAACCGCGAGCACAGACCAGGTCAACATCGCTCCACTCGTCCGGGGTGGACCGCGTGGGAGGCAAGGCTGCTTGGGCTTGCGGCTTGGCCGTGGTAACGAGGAGGGGTGCTCCGCTATCTGCGCGTCAAAAATTTCCGTCTCCTCAAAGAATTCGAGCTGGAGTTTCCAGAGAACGTTCCGGTGGTGCTGGTGGGGCCCAACGCATCGGGAAAAAGCACCGTTCTTGAAGTGATCGATTTTCTGATCCGTTGCGCCGATGATGGTCTGGAAAATGCCATCCGTGCTCATGGCGGTATCGCAAGCATCCGGAGCGCAGACAGCAGAGGATCGACCGAATTTGAATCCAGGTGGAAATTTCTCATTCAGCTCAAGCTCCCCGACGATACGACACTCTCTGTTGATTTTGATATTCGCTGGAAGTTTGCCATCGAGGAGATCGGCGGTGGAGCTGTTCGCGTGGCTCTGGAAACGATGTCCAACCAGGGTAGTACGGAGGCCATCGAGACAGAGCACGGAGTCCGCCTTGCAAAACCGCTAGGAGGAGGAGAAACGTCAAGGATCCCTCCTTCTCCGTGGCTCACCTGGGAAGTCCTGGCGGACGAGAAACGCTTTCCTTCTTTGAGTTACTTGAAACGTTTTCTCCGATCTTCCAGGGTGATCGGAGCCCTACCGACTTCCCCCTCCTGGGCTGTGGATGACCAGGGGAGAGGTTCTCTGCGAGATAGCTTGGTGATTGCGCCAACCTTGCAACTTTCCCGACAAGGTCTTGGATTGGCCAACATGCTTTACCACATGTCCACGGAACATGACCCGCTTTGGAAGCTTCTGGAAAAGTCTTTTCGAGGTGAATTTCCCTTTGTGAAACGGCTTCTATTTCCTGCGGATCCTGGGGGAGGCAAGATCTCCTTTGCCTTCGAGGATGTTCGATTTCCAGGGCGTAAGTTTTACGCATCCGAGATGTCGGATGGAATGGTAGCCTACCTCTGTCTCCTGGCTGCGATCTTGAACCCATGGCAGGTCGGAGTGCTTGCCCTGGATGAGCCGGATGCGCATCTGCATCCGTCAGCCCTACGTCGGTTCATGAACCTGCTTCATCTTCCGGGCAAAAATCATTCAATCCTTCTGGCGACACATTCCAATAATCTGCTAGAGGAGCTGAAGAGTCCTGCAGAATCGATCCGCATCGTAGATTCTACGTCCAAAGGTACCAGAGTGCGCCAGCTTGATTCGGAGGCCCTGGCGACCTGGAGGCAGGAGTACACGCTACCGGAACTGCGACGTACCGGGCTGCTGGATCATGCAAACTCAGAATACGGGAAAGATGAATGATGCGAATTCTGGTGGTGTGGGAAGATGAACAATATGACCCCCTGGCGCGATTTATCAAGCTGAGACTTGCCTCAAGAAAACCTGAAGATGTCAGCAAATTTCCCGAGGTATTGTTTCACACATCCCAGGGAAACGGCAGATTCGCTCCATATGTGAGGGACACCTGGCCCAGGGTCCGAACCAGAGGATTGCCCAACAATCCTGGTCCTTTGGACAGGCTGCTGTGCATTGTGGACGGGGACAAGATCCACGAACTTCTCAGGAAGGTCCCCAGCCCCACGGCCATGGTGAGTGGTGCCAACGATTGGCATCAACAGGCGATGAGGGCATGGAAAGAGCATTTGCAAGAGCTTGCAGAGGCCAGCCCACCGGGAACCGTACATGGCTACGTTCTACGGTGGTCCAAGGAATCCCTTGTGCTTGCCGGCTTCGATCTTGAACCTGTGAGCACTCACCTCGAACTGGACTTCAAAACGGAGGACTTGCAACGACTTTTGGATAATTGTAAACCGGACCCCAGATCTCTTTCGACCGAATTTTCGAATAGCTACCTGAAGCCCCTTCAATGCCTTGAATCGGCACGTAAATCTATTGGAAAGCCAGGCCACATCAAGAACTCCCCAGAGCTAGACGATGCGCTTGTCGCTCTGGCTCAACATCATCTGGCCTCCGTATGTTGTCGAGTCCCGGACCTGGATAGCATCGTCGATCTGATCTGGAGCTTTACAAAACCCCCTGTTGTCCCTGTTGCCCCTGTACCTACTGTTTCTTCCAAGAGCCCCGAGAAAAAAACTGCCAAGTCTTCTCGAGCAAAACGTAACGGGTAGCAAGGCCACCTTCCGGTGAGGCCCCGGAGTTGGCCGCCCTCGGGGCGGTGGGCTAGAGTGCAAAATCGTGGGACTTTTCCGCAGCATCCTGCCGCCCCTGGCCCTGGTCTCCAGGCACGGCGGCGGGGCCCGCATTGGCCCACGCGGGCTGGCGCTGCTGGTCCTGGGGGCGCTTTCCTGCAGGGAACGCCCCTCTGACGTCATGGACGACCCTGCCGAGCCGGAGCCATCGACGAGGGCAGCGCTGGACCCGAGGGCGCCGCCGCGGGGCATGGTGTGGGTGCCGCCGGGGGTGCTGCTGGCGGGGACGCCGGAGGGGCGCTTGCCGCGGCAGCCCGAGGCGGAGATGCCGGGGGCGCAGGTGGTGCTCAAGGGGTTCTTCATCGACGAGTACCCGTACCCCAACGAGCCGGGTGCGATCCCGAGGACGGGGGTGGACCGGGAAGAGGCCGCGGCGCTCTGCGAGGGGCAAGGGAAGCGGCTGTGCACCGAGCTGGAGTGGGAGCGGGCCTGCAAGGGGCCAGAGCAGCGGGTCTACGCCTACGGGGATCAGTACCGGGTCGCCGAGTGCGGGACGGGCTCGGTGCGCCCCGGGACGCCGCCGGTGGGGCTGCTGCCCAACTGCCGGAGCGCCTTCGGGGTGAAGGACCTGCACGGGGGCGTGGCGCAGTGGACCGCGAGCCCGTGGGGCCGGGGGGACAGCACCGGGCTGGTGGCGGTGCGAGGGGGCAACGGGGAGCCCGGGGAGGTGTTCTCCCGGTGCGCCCACGCGGTGCCGCGCCGCCCGTCGTCGAGGGGGACGGACCTGGGGCTCCGGTGCTGCGCGGGGGAGCCCAACGTGGCGGAGGTGACGCTGAACCTGGTGCGAGGCGAGGCGCTGCAGGGGTTGAGCCTGCGGGAGGAGCACCAGAAGCTGGTGGCGCAGCAGCCCCCGGCGGAGCTGAAGGCGCTGATGGCGCACACGAAGGCGCCGTTCCGGGTGCTGCAGAGCTGGAAGTGGCGTCCGGTGGCCAACGAGGAGCTGCTGATGCAGTCGGGCTGCGCGCACCCGGGTCCGCTGTCGATCTGCGGCATCGTGGTGCACCGGCTGCCGCCCGGGCGCCCGCCGGAGGCGCTGGCGTTCGCCGGATCGGGCTGGTGGCTGCCCTCGCTCAACGACACGGACGACCCGCGTGATTTCTACGTGTACGGCGGGGACAAGGACGGGGGGTTCCGGCGCTACCTGGGGTACTCGTACGGCCGCGTGGTGGTGGGCGGACCCGAGCGGAATATCAAGAAAAAGAAGAAAAAATGAGCGATCCCCCGGGAGGTGGTAAGACACGAGCGTGACCCGCGAGCTCCTCGATCTTGCCCAGGCTCATCTCTACGGAAATTATCGACCTGCTCCCTTCGTGCTCTCCCACGGGAAGGGGTGCGAGCTCTTCGACACCGAGGGGCGTCGGTACCTCGACATGGCCGCGGGGGTCGCGGTCTGCGCCGTGGGCCACGGTCACCCCCGCCACGCGGCCGCGATCGGCGAGCAGGCCGCCCGGCTGGGCCACGTCTCGAACTATTTTTACAACGACGTGAACATCCGGCTCGCCGTCGAGCTGTGCCGGCGCACCGGCTTCTCCCGGGCGTTCTTCTGCAACTCCGGCGCCGAGGCGAACGAGGCCATGCTCAAGATGGCGCGGCGCCATTTCCACGCCGAGGGGCAGGTCGAGCGGTTCCAGGTGCTGGCCTTCGACAACTCGTTCCACGGCCGCACCATGGGGGCCCTGGCGCTCACCGGGCAGGCCAAGTACCAGCAGGGGTTTGGCCCCGGCGTCGGCGGCATCACCCACCTGCCCTACAACGACCTCGCGGCGGTCGAGGCGGCGATGAACCCCTCGGTGGCCGCGATCTTCGTCGAGCCGGTGCAGGGCGAGGGCGGCGCCATCCCCGCGCGGGTCGAGTTTCTCCAGGGCCTCCGGCGCCTCTGTGACCAGCACGGGGCGCTGCTGATGGTCGACGAGATCCAGACCGGCATCGGGCGCACCGGGGCCTTCCTGGCCTACGAGCACGCGGGCATCCGGCCCGACGCGGTGGCCCTGGCCAAGGGGCTGGGGGGCGGCTTCCCCATCGGCTCCGTGCTCTGCGGCGAGAAGCTCGCGGGCGCCCTGCCCCCCGGCACCCACGGCTCCACCTTCGGCGGCAACCCCCTCGCCTGCGCCGCGGCGCTCTCGGTCCTCGAGATCCTCGACGACGAGCGGCTCATCGACCACGCGCGTCGCATGGGGGCCCACCTCGGCGACCGGCTCCGGCAGGCCGCCGAGGCCCACCCGACCCTCTTCGAGGGCGAGCGGGGCCTGGGCCTGCTCCGGGGCCTGGTGCTGCGCCCCGGCGCCGACGCCCGGGCGGCCCTGGCCCGGGTGCGGGAGCAGGGGGTCCTGCTCACCGCCGCTGGCGAGCGCACCCTGCGCTTCACCCCTCCCCTCGTCGTCACCGAGGCGCAGCTCGACGAGGCCGTCCAGCGCACCGTCGCCGCCCTCCGCGAGGCCTGATCCCGCGTGCGAGGAGCTGGGGTCCCCTGCGCCGGGTGTGGCGCCGGTCTCGACGCGCTCCGGGCGGGCCACGCTGCCCACATCGGCGAGCGCTTCGTCTATTTTTGCGGGCTCGCCTGCCGGCAGCGGTACGCGCGGCAGGGGGAGCGCAGCGAGTCCTCGACCCGCTCGGCCCGCCGCCTCGTCGCCGCCGCCCTGAACCCGGCCAGCACCACCGGCCCCTTCGAGCCAGACCTCACCCCGCCCCGCCTCTCGCCGGTGCCGCGCCTCAGCCCGGTGCCGCGCCCGGTCCCCTCCCCGGTGCTGCCTCCCCCTGGCCCCGCCGAGCAGGACGCGCTCCCCGAGGCGGACCCGGGCGAGCTCGACGGCCTGCTGCTCTTCGTCGCCGCCGCCGCCGGGGGCCTCTCCATCGCCCTCGTCCTCATCGGCACCACCCGCACCGTCACCGGCGCCCGGGCCCTCGTCGCGGCCGTGGGCGCCCTCGCCCTCGTCGGCCGTAGCCTGGGCCCTCGCGCCGCCGGGGACGGCCCGTCCTGGCTCAACGCAGGCCCGGCCCTCGGCGCCCTCCTCGCCGTCGTCGCCTGGGCGCTCAAGGATCCCCTCGCCAGCGACGCCGCGGTCCTCGCCGGCCTCCTGGTCCTCGCCGCCGCCATCCAGACCCTCTCCCAGCGCCGCGTCGCCCAGAAAAATGAGGCCGAGCGCGCCTGGATCAGCGCCGCCCTCGCCCTCCCGGGGCGCCGCGTCGACCGGGAAGATCTCTCCCTCGTCGCCGCCCACGAGCTGCGCCCCGGCGAATTTCTCCGCGTCGAGGCCGGTGAAATCGTCCCCGCCGACCTGCAGATCCTCGCCGGCAACGCCTCTGTTCTCCCCTGGCTCGGCGCCACCTCCCCGGCCCCTCGCGCCGAGGGCTCCCTCGTCGTCGCCGGTGCTCGCCTCCTCGATGGTCACCTCGAAGGGGTCGCCTCCTGGACAGGCCACGAGCGTGCGTGGGCAAGGGTCCTTCTTGACCCTGTTGCGAGCGTGGAGAAAGCCTCGGCCCTGGCCCGTGCGGCGCATTTTGCGGCGCTCCAGGGCTCGCTGGCGGCCGCCGGTCTGACCGCGGTGGCCACCTACGCGACCGGCAGCGGTCTGCTGTCCGTGGCCATGGCGGCCTTGGCGGCCCACGGAGCCCTCGCCACCGCCGCCGTGGCCGCCCTGCCCACCACCCACCTGCTCGCCGGAGCCCTCGCCGCCGCTCGCCGTGGCATCAGCTACCGGGACGCCGAGGCCTGGGACAGCGCAGGCCGGGTCGCCGCGGTCATCTTCCTCGCCCGCGGCACCCTGCTCCTCGGGGAGCCCGAGGTCGTCGAGATCGAGACCTTTGGCCCCCACGAGGTCGCCAGCCTGCTGGGCTGGGTCACCGGAGCAGAGTCACACCAGACCCACCCCATTGCTCAAGCGGTGCAGCGAGCGGCGAAGGCGAGGGGGGTGAGACCTGACGCGGTACGGAGCCCGGTGGTGGTGCCGGGGCTGGGGATCAAGTCGATCACGTCGGCCGGGGAGGGGCTGCTGGTGGGGAGCCGGGCGTTGATGCTGGAGGAGCGGGTGTCGATCGCGATGGCGGAGGAGCGAGCGACGGAGTTGGAGGGGCTGGGGCGCACGGTGCTGCTGGTGGCGGTGGGGGGGCGGCGGGCGGGGCTGGTGGCGCTGCAGGACGGGCTGAGGCCAGGGGCGCGGGCGTCGGTGCAGCACCTGCTGGACAGCGACATCGAGCCGATCCTGATGAGCGGGGACTCGCGGGAGACCTGCGAGACGATCGGTCGGTCGCTGGACATCGAGCACATCCGGCCCGAGGTGCTGCCTGCGGAGCGAGCGGCGGAGGTGCACCGGCTGGTCGAGTCGGGGGCGACGCTGGCGGTCTTCGGGCGTCCGGGGGCGGACGGTCCGGCGCTGGGGGCGGCGACGGTGGCGGTGGCGCTGGAGACCGCGGGGGCGTCGCCCTGCGAGTGGCACGTGAGCCTGGTGGGCGACGACATCCGGGACGCGGCGCTGGCGCTGACGCTGGCGCACCGGGCCCGGAACGACGCCCGCTCGGCGCTGGGGCTGGCGGTGGCCCCGGGGGTGCTGGGGACGCTGGTGGTGGCCTTCGGCCTGTTGCCGCCGATCTTCGCGCCGCTGGCGGGCATGGTGGGGGGGGCGCTGTCGGCGGTCCATGCACGGCTTCTGGCGGCGCGGCGGCCTCCGCCCCTCACCCCCTGGGATCTGCGCCCGCCGTCGCTGTGAGGGGGCGAGCGAAACGGCGAGGTTCGAGCATCGTACCCTCCTGAACCCGGAGGTGCTGTTCCATGCCCCGTCCCTTGCTCGCGCTGGCGCTGGCCGCCCTCTCGTTCCTGGCGCTGGGCCTGTTGTTGCGTCAAAAACGCCCGGCACCAGGCCCACTTTCGAAGGATCCAACGCCCATGTCCACGCGCACCTATGCGAAGCCTGCCCCGGAAGAGCTCAAGCGCAAGCTGACCCCCCTGCAGTACATGGTCACCCAGGAGGATGCGACCGAACCCCCCTTCCGCAACGCCTTCTGGGACAACCACGAGGCCGGGCTCTACGTCGACGTCGCCTCCGGCGAACCGCTCTTCAGCTCCACCGACAAATTCGACTCGGGCACCGGCTGGCCCAGCTTCACCCGCCCCGTCGAGCCCCAGCGGGTCGTCGAGCGCTCCGATGTCTCCCACGGGATGAGGCGCACCGAGGTCCGCTCCCGGGCCGGCGACTCGCACCTGGGCCATGTCTTCCCGGACGGACCTCGCCCGGGCGGCCTCCGGTACTGCATCAACTCGGCGTCCCTGCGCTTCATCCCGGTCGCCAGCCTGGAGGCCGAGGGCTACGGCGCCTACCTGCCCCTCTTCGGCAAGGCGGCGCCCCCGATCGAGGCCTCGTCGGCGAACGCCTGCGCCGCCCCGGCGGAGGGCGAGAAGGCGGGCTGCGAGGCGACGCTGGAGACGGCGATCCTGGCCGGCGGGTGCTTCTGGGGCATGGAGGAGCTGCTGCGGCAGATCCCCGGGGTCCTCGAGACCGAGGTGGGCTACACCGGCGGCACCACGCCCCGGCCCACCTACGAGCAGGTAAAGTATGGAGAATCCGGACACGCGGAGGCGGTGCGGATCGTGTTTGATCCGTCGAAGGTGAGCTACGAGGAGCTGCTGGAGAAGTGGTTCTTCCGGATGCACGACCCGACGACGAAGAACCGGCAGGGCAACGACGTGGGGACCCAGTACCGGTCGGCGATCTTCTACACGACGGCGAAGCAGAAGGCGTCGGCGGAGGCGGTGAAGGCGAAGGTGGACGGGAGCGGCAAGTGGAAGAAGCCGGTGGTGACCGAGATCGTGGAGGCGGGCCCCTTCACCGCCGCCGAGGACTACCACCAGGATTACCTGCAGAAGCACCCGGGGGGCTACACCTGCCACTGGATGCGCGACTGAATCAGGCGCGGTAGGGAGCCTTGCGGTCGTCGCGCTCGATGCGTCCGTCCTTCATGCGGACGACGCGGGGCATGATCTCGGCGAAGGCGGTGTTGTGGGTGACCACGACGATGGTGGTGCCGCGCTCCCGGTTGATCTTGAAGAAGAGCTCGTGGATGGCGTCGCTGGTGGTGCTGTCCAGGTTGCCGGTGGGCTCGTCCGCGAGCAGGAGCTTGGGCTCGAGGGCGAGGGCGCGGGCGAGGGCGACGCGCTGCTGTTCGCCGCCGCTGAGCTCGCCGGGGCGGTGCCGGATGCGGTGCTTGAGGCCGACCTCTTCCAGCAGGGCGAGGCACCGGGGCTCCATCTGCTTGAGGGTCTTGCCCTGGATCATGCCGGGCATCGCCACGTTCTCGAGGGCGGTGAAATCCGGCAGCAGGTGGTGAAACTGGAACACGAAGCCGATGGTCTGGTTGCGGAGCGCCGCGAGCCGGGGCCCGGGGAGCCGGGTGGCGTCCTGGCCGTCGAGGCGGATGGTGCCGGAGGTGGGCAGATCCAGCGTCCCCATGCAGTGGAGCAGGGTGCTCTTGCCGGCGCCGGAGAAGCCCACGATGGCCATCACCTCGCCGGCCTCGATGGTCAGGTCGATCCCCTTGAGGATCGGCAGGGTGCGGCCCTCGTGTTCGTACGATTTGTGCAGGTCCTCGATCTCGACTAGCGCCATGGTTCACTCGTACCGGAGGCCCTCGACGGGGCGCAGCTTCGAGGCTGCTCCGGCGGGGTAGATGGTGGCGACGGTGCAGATGAAGAGGGCGGCCGCGGCCACCATCACGTAGTCGACCGGGTTGGTCGCCACGGGCAACCGGTCGATGTAGTACACGTCAGGGTCAAGCCTGACACCGAACCATTTGAGGCCGAGGGTGGTGGCCATGCCGGTGCCGACGCCGAAGGCGGTGCCGATGGCGCCGATGATGACGCCCTCGGCCATGAAGATGGTGCGAATGGCTCCATCGGAGGAGCCGAGGGCCTTGAGGATGGCGATCTCTTTTCCTTTCTCGGTGACCATCAGCAGCAGGGTGCAGATGATGCAGAAGCTGGCGACGGCGATGGCGATGCTGAGGATGATGAAGGTGGCGATGCGCTCGAGCTTGAGGGCGGAGAACAGGTTCTTGTTCATCTCGCGCCAGTCGCGGACGCGGAGCTGAGGGTTACCGACGCGCTCGCGGATGGGGGCGAGGAGGGCCTCGGTGTTCTCGGCGTCGTGGGTGCGGATCTCGATGGTGGTGGCCTTGCCTTCGAGGCTGAAGAACTTCTGTGCGACGTCGGTGCGGGTGTAGACGTAGTTGGCGTCGTACTCGTACATGCCGCTGTAGAAGATGGCGGCGACGCGGAATTTGCGGCTACGGGGCAGGACGCCCATGGGCCCCAGGTCGCCGAGGGGTGAGACGAGGGTGAACTCGTCGCCGACCATCAGGTGCATGGTGCGAGCGAGCTCGCGGCCGATGATGATCCCGGGGAGGACCGGGGCCCCGATGGCCTTGCGCACCGCCGGGTCGAGGCCCACCGAGAAGCCGGGGCTGGGGCCGCGGCGGTACGGTTCGCCGCCGGGGCCCGCGCCGATGGGCTCGTCGGGGGGCAGGTCCTGGAGCTTGGTCTCGTCGATCAGGTACTCGAGCTTCCCGTACTCGATGTTCTTCACCAGATCGATCACGTCCCCGATGGTCGCCGGGTCGACGCCGCGGACCAGGACGCCGGCGGTGTTGGCGTTGGACGAGGCCATGCCTTCCCCGGCCACCACCGGCGTCGCCGCCGCCACCCCGGGCACCATGCGGATGCGCTCTGCCATCGGCACGTAATCGGGGAACCCCTGGAGCTGCGCGGGCATGTCCACGGTGATGTGGGCGTTGTTCCCGAGGATCTTCCGCTTCAGATCCGCGCCGAACCCCCCCATGATCGACACCACCGAGCACAGCGCGCAGGAGCTCACCGCCACCCCGCAGATCGACAGCACGCTGATCACCGTCAAGAACCCGCTCTTGGTCGCCCGGACGTGCCGCGCGCTCACGAACGGGATGAACCCCCGGCGCTCCAGCCGGTCGAGCAGCACCGGCAGCAGCGCCGCCAGCACCGCCAGCAGGAACACCACCCCGGTCCCCAGCGCCCCGAAGCGGATCAGCTCGTGCGTCAGCACGTACCGCGTCCCCCTCATCACCGGCAGCGTCTGCGCCGTCAGCGTCAGGCCGATGAACGCCAGCCCGAGCGCCGTGGCCACGCCCCACGGCAGCGCCCGCATCCAGCCCGGCATCGTGCGACCCCGGAGCTTCCGTACACCCAGCAGCAGCAGCAGCGCCGGCGGCAGCGCGGCGAGGGAGCCCACGAGGGTCTTCTGCTGGGCGATCCAGACCTGCCACGCGGGCGGGACGACCTTCGGGGGGCCGCCCAGGGTGATCGTGGGCGCCGCCAGCGCCTGGGCCCAGGCGTAGGCCCCGACCCCGACCCCGACCCCCACGAGCAACGCCAGCGCCACCAGCGCCGCCGTCACCCCGCCTTGCACCCGGAAGGGCTCCGCGTCCCGCGCGCGGTGCAGGGCGCGACGCCCCACCAGCAGCAGCGACAGCAGGGTCAACAGCAGCAACAGCAGCAGGCCCGGGTGGAGCGCCATGTCAGCCCTTCTCCGGGCGCAGCAGCGGGAACAGGATGACGTCCCGGATGCTGGGCTGGTTGGTCAGCATCATCACCAGCCGGTCGATCCCCATGCCAAAGCCCGCGGTCGGGGCCATGCCGTGCTCGAGGGCGCGCACGTAGTCCTCGTCGAAGTCCATGGTCTCCTCGGCCCCGCGGGATTTCTTCGCCACCTGGTCCTCGAAGCGCCTCCGCTGGTCGTCCGGGTCGTTCAGCTCGCTGAAGGCGTTGCACAGCTCGCGGCCGTGGACGAACAGCTCGAAGCGGTCGACCAGCGCGGGGTCGCTGTCCTTGCGCCGCGCCAGCGGGCTCACCTCGAAGGGGTAGTCGGTGATGAACACGGGCAAGCTGCGGGAACCATCGGCGGACCGGTAATCTTCCGCCAAGAAGGGCTCGGCCAGGTACTCGTAGGCCGCGAAGAGCCGGTCCCCCGGGCTCTCGCACTTCATCGCCCCCTTGCGGTAGTTCGCCCAGTCGATCTGCTTCTTGGCCCGGGGGCTCTTGCCCGCCCACTCCTTGATCGGCGCGTCCGGCGCCCCCACCTGCTCCGGCACCTCCGCCGGCAGCCCCGCCTTCGCCAGCGCCGCCGCCACCGCCTCCTTCATCGGCAGCCGCCGGAACGGCTCGTCGAAGGTGAAGGGGCGGCCCTTGCTCCAGGCCGCATGCTGCGCCGGCATCGCCGCCGCCAGCGCCGCGTCCACGCCCCGCAGCAGCGCCTCGGTGCGCCCCAGCAGCGTCTCGTAGGTCGCGTAGGCCTCGTAGAACTCGACCATCGTGAACTCCGGGTTGTGCCGCGTCGAGATCCCCTCGTTTCGCAGGTTTCGCCCCAGCTCGTAGACCCGCTCGAACCCGCCCACCACCAGCCGCTTCAGGTACAGCTCCGGCGCGATCCGCAGGAACAGATCCATGTCCAGCGTGTTGTGGTGGGTCTCGAAGGGCTTGGCCGCCGCCCCCCCGATCACCGTGTGCAGCAGCGGCGTCTCCACCTCCACGAACCCCTCCTGGTCCAGGTAGCGCCGCACCGCCTGCACGATCCGCGACCGCGCCTCGAACACCGCCTTCACCTCCGGGTTCGCGATCAGATCCACGTACCGCTGCCGGTACCGCTGCTCCACGTCCACCAGCCCCTTGTGCTTCTCCGGCAGCGGCCGCAGCGCCTTCGTCAGCATCCGGAAGCTCCGGACATCCACCGACAGCTCCCCCTTCTCCGTCGCCGTCGGTACCCCCGTCGCCTCCACGTGATCCCCCAGATCCAGGTCCTCCAGCCTCCCGATCTGCTCCTCCGTCAGCGCCCCCGGCCCCACCTGGAAATACAGCTGCATCTCCCCGGTTCGATCCCGGATCCGCGCGAACGCCGTCTTCCCGAAGGAGCGCAGCAGCATCACCCGCCCCGCCACCCGCACCGGCGCCGCCCCCCGGGACACCTCGTGCTCCCGGTCGGAACGCCCCGGCCCCCCCCCCCTCTCGTCCACCTTCCGCGCCCCGTCGAACCGACCCCGCAGCGGCCCCAGCTCGTCCAGCGGGCCGCCCAGGTCGTTCGCAAACGGGTTCTCGTTCCGGTCCCGCAGCGCCTGGGCCTTGGCCCGGCGCACGGCGATCAGGTTCTCTTCCGCGGACTGCGGAGGCACAGGTGAAGATGGCTGCGACATGGGAGCCGCCCCGTCTAGCAAGGGCCGCCCTTCGCGTCCAACCCGGCCTCCTCCTCGGTGCTTACCTCCGGATGGTGTTGCAATTGACCCACTCGGACCTGCGGCCCCTCACTCCACCGCTGCGGCGCCTCGACCGGTAGCCCTCCGGCGTGGCCCGGCAGCCCGGACAAAAGAGGTGAAATCTGCCCTTGAGGGCTCATGGCATCGGGGATGCAGTGGTAGGTGGACTGCGATGAGGCAATGGCGAAGCGGGCTGGTGTTGCTGGCGTGGGCGGTCGCGGCGAAGGCGGCCCCCACGGGGGCTGACAAGCTGGCGGCGGAGGCGCTCTTCGACGCCGCCAGGAAGCTGATGGAAGAGGGGAAATTCGCCTCTGCCTGCCCCAAATTCGAGGAGAGCAACCGGCTGGATCCGGCGGTCGGGGTGCTGCTTTATCTGGCCGATTGCCACGAGAAGAGCGGCAAGCTCGCGTCGGCCTGGCTGAGCTGGCGCGAGGCGGCGGCGGCGGCGCACCGGGCGGGGCAGGCAGAGCGGGAGAAGCTCGCGCTCCAGCGGGCCGGGCAGCTGGAGCCGAAGCTGGCGCGGGTGCAGCTCGAGATCGGGCCCGAGAGCGCGATCGAGGGGCTGGTGGTGCTGCGGGACGGCAGCGAGGTGAAGAAGGCGCTGTGGGGGGTCCCGGTGCCCATCGATCCGGGCGAGCACGTGATCGAGGCCCGCGCCCCGGGCCGCAAGACCTGGACCCGGACCCTGAAGATCATCGATCAGCCCTCCTCGCTCGTGGTCCAGATCCCGGCGCTGGAAGCGGAGGCGCTGGCCCCTGCCGCCTCTGCCTCCGCGTCCGTGGCGCCGGTCCCGGTGGCCCCCGCCTCGTCGGCCGCCCCGGCGCCCACGGCCCCGCCGGTGGCCTCGGCCCCGCCGGTGGCCTCGGCCCCCCGGGAGCAGGAGCCGTCCTCCCCGGCTGCGCCCCGGGCGCAGGCGTTGCTGCTGGGGGTTCGCCTCGGCGGCCTGCTGCCGGTGGGGCAGACCGGCGCCACGGCCTCCGGCCAGTCGAGCGCCCTCTCCTCGCTGTACGGCCCGGGAGGCGCGGTCGAGCTCAACATCGGGGTCCGTTTGCACCGGAACCTCGCCGGGATCGCCTGGGCTGGCCACGCGGCCCTGTCCGGAGGTTCTGCGCTGGGCACCGGCGGTGCGGAGAGCCAGGGAGCGAGCCGGCAGGTCTTCGGCGTGGGGGTCCAGCTCTCCACGGGCGACAGCGGCAAGCTGGGGGTGTTCGGGGAGGTGGGGCTGCTGATCCACCAGCGTTACCAGCTCCAGGAGCGCTCCGCCGGCGACCAGGACCCCTGCACCTCGACGACGACCCTCGCCGGCGGCGGCGGGCGCGTCGGCGGCGGACTCCGGGTGCCGCTGGCGGACCGGGTCCAGCTTGCGCCGTACCTCTCGGTGGACCTGGGGCGCTTCGTGCAGGCCTCCTACGAGGGGACCGGGCGCTGCGGGCTGCGCAGCGGCGCCTACGAGCTTCGCAAACCCGAGGTCCACGCGAGCCTCATGGCGGGCGCCTCCCTCTCCTACGGATTCGAGCTTTGACCATGCGCACCCGGTATTTTTTGCCTTCGCTGCTCCTGCTGGCGGCCTGCGACGATCCATCCGCGACGCCGGAGCGCCTCGACACGACCTCCCTCGCGCTGACCGAGACCGCCTCCTGGGTCCAGGTCAACAACGGCTCGGCCCCGGAGGGCCCTTCTCCACGGAACTACATGGCTCATGCCTACGATCCGATCCGGCGCGTCACCTGGGTCTGGGGAGGCCATGAGCTCCCGCTCAACCCGATCAACAACGATGACCTGTGGTCCTGGGACGGTCGCCGGTGGACCCTCCACGAACAGCCCTCCTTCAAGCCCTCGGCTCGGCGCTTCACCACCAGCACGTTTGACCTCAAACGAGAGGTTCTCGTGGTCAACAGCGGCACGTCCAGCGGCGTCCTCAACGATTCCTGGGCGTGGAATGGCACCGCCTGGAGCAAGATCAACGAGCCCGACTTTGGCCGCGTCAACACCGTCTGCGCCTACGACCCGATCCACGATCTGCTTCTGATCCCGGGCGGCAACACCGCGGGGGGGCTCAGCTTCCAGACCTCGGTGCGCACCGAGCTCACCTGGGATCACCCGCAGACGGTCTTCCCGGCCCCCCTGACGTCCCGTATCGGGATGGCCCTCGCCTACGATCCAAAGAAGCAGACCATCATCCTCGACGGAGGCGACACCAGCGACGGCCCCTCGCTCCAGTGGAACGTGGACCAGAAGAGGTGGGATGGACCTGCTCTCCTGGCGCGAATGGGACGGCTTCAGCTGGAGCGTCATCCCCTCTCGCTACCCACCCCCTCGCCAGGACATGGCCCTCACCTACGACAGCGCGCGGAAGCGGGTCGTGCTCTTCGGCGGCATCCGTTACGCACCCAAATCCGAGAGCGTCGAGGCCATCTTCGACGATACCTGGGAGTACGATCCGCAGCTCCAGCTCTGGACCGAGGTGAACGTGGTGCCCGCGCCGACGCTGCACCCGGCGGCGGCCTACGACGAGGCCCGCCAGCGCTCCGTGGTGCTCACCAACGACGGCACCGAGACCTGGCTCTGGGACGGCTTCTCCTGGGGCCGCGCCCTGCCCCGCACCACCGATCACCCCCCGGCGGTCTCCCTCGCCATGGCCTACGATCCTGTCCGCAAGCAGGTGGTCACCTTCGGGGGGCACGCCCCCGGGAACCCCGCCTCCCTCCTGGGGGATACCTGGGTCTGGGACGGGAGCGACTGGAAAAAAGTCAGCGGCCTCGCCTCGACCCCGCAGCCTCGCCACGGCCACCGGATGGCCTGGCACCCGGGCCGGCAAGCCCTCGTGATGGCCGGCGGTGTCGGTCAGAACAGCACCTGGGAGTGGAACGGATCCTCCTGGACCGAGACCGTCCCCCAGCCTCTCCCCGCCGACCTCGGCGTGGGCCACATGAGCACCGATTTCACCAAGAACACGGTGATTTTTGCCGGCGGCGACACCTGCAACACCCTGCGCTACGTCCACGACGGCGCCTCCGCCTCCTGGGAGATCGTCGCCTCCTGCGGCGCCAAGCTCGACTTCACCGCCAGCGCCGCCGATCCCTTCCGCCAGAAGATCATCCACCACGCCCGCCAGCAGACCTCCCAGTGGGACGGCGCCGCCTGGGCACCCCTCGGCGGCAGCGTCCCCCCAGCCCAGGCCCGCTTCGCCATGACCTTCGACTCCTCGCAGAACAGGGCCTTCCTCTTCCTGGGTCAAGATGGCTCCCCGGAATCTCCGGGGTCCCTGCGCAACGACGTCTGGGCCTTCCAGGTCACCCTCTCCGGCTGCACCTCTTCCCCCGAATGTCCTGAAGGACTCGCCTGCCAGGAAGGCACGTGCGTGCTCCCGGGGCAAGGCGCCGGGGGTCAGGGAGGCGCCGCCGGTGCATCCGGAAGTTCCGGACAGGCGGGCGAAGGCGGCGCTGGAGTTGGGGGGGCGGCAGGGGCCGGTGCGGAGGGGGGCGCCGGTGGAGCATCCGGAACTTCCGGACAGGCGGGTGCGGGCGGGGAGGGAGGAGGCGGGGCCTTGCCCTCGTCCGGCGGTCTGTTTGGCGTGGATGCGCCGGATGGCGCGGGGTCCTGCGGCTGCGAGGTCGCGGGCCGAGGGGGGCGAGGGGGGGCGTGGTGGTGGGGGCTGGGGCTGGCGCTGCTCCGGGGGCGTCGCGCCAGGAGGTCACTGGCGGGAGCCGAATTCACCGAGGGGTGAGGCCGCGCCAGAGGCCCTGGGGGCAGCGCGGGGAGGTCGAGGGGGAGTGCGAGCCGAGGGAGCTGGCGAGGGCGAGGGCGACAGCAGCGCGGTGGAGGCGGGGGCCGCGGTGGCGGTCAGCGCCGGGGGGGCCTGCGGTGGGGCGGAGAGGGCCGGGCTGGCCGACGGGGGGGGCAGGCGAGTCGAGCCGACGGAGCTGGCCGAAGGGTGCGTGGGATCGGGGGAAGAGGGGGCGGAGGAGAGCCAGAACTTCCCTGCAAGAAAGGCCCCCGGCAGCGCCGCAAGCCAGAGGAACCGGCGGGCAGCGAGGAGCGGAGGGGGCCGGGGGCGAGGGGCAGGGGCAGGGGCGGGGTCGGGCTCCTGGGTGAGGGCGGTGGCGACCTCGGTGATCTGCTCCGGGGGGGTCGTGGGCAGCGGGGCCGGGGCTGGGGGCGGGCGGACGGCGTGGGCGGCGATGCGACGGATCCGGTCCCCCTCGCCGGGGTCGGGCCCGATGCGCGCAAGAGCGTCGGCCAGGTCGAGCACCGATTCATGGCGCCGCGCGGGGTCTTTCTGGAGGCATCGCGCGACGATGTCGAGGAGCGGAGGGGGGAGACCAGGGCAGAGGGAAGCGAGGGGGGTGGGCTCCTCGGTGAGCACCCGGGACAGGACGCCTGGCGCCGTGAAGGCATGGAAAGGGAGCCGTCCGGAGAGCAGCTCGTAGAGGGTGACCCCGACGGACCAGAGGTCGGTGCGCGGATCGACCTCGCGGGCGCTGCGGATCTGCTCCGGCGACATGTAAGCGGGAGAGCCGAGGGACGCGTGGGTGTCGGTCAGCAGGCCGACTTCCTGGAGCTTGGCCACGCCGAAGTCGGCCAGCTTGACGAGGGGCGAGCCGTCCGAGCGGGTGGTCAGCAGCAGGTTGGCGGGCTTGATGTCGCGGTGGACGATGCCGAGGGCATGGGCCTCGGCCAGCGCCGCGCAGACGTGCAGCGTGTGCTGGATGGCCTCGGCCACGGGCAGAGGGCCGCTCTGGAGCCGGGCGGCCAGGCTCTGCCCCTCGACCAGCTCCATGACGAAGAACGGGGAGCCGTCCTCCAGGTGGCCGAAGTCAACGACGCGGACCGTGTGTTCGCAGCGCAGGCTGGCGGCGGCGCGGGCCTCGCGCTGGAAGCGCTGGGCGGCCCGGAGCGGGTCGCCGGCGCGAGGGCGGAGCACCTTGATGGCAAAACGCTCGTTCAGCCCCTGGTGACGCACCTGGAGCACGACCCCCATGCCACCGGAGCCGATGGTGCGTTCAACGAGGAAACGCTGGGCAATGAGGCTCCCCGGTGCGATCAAGGACGGTTATCCTATCATGGACGATGGCTGCGCAACCAGACGAGACCGCCAACAACGCCGGGTGGCTCGAAGACACAGGCAAGGCTGCCCCTGCCGAGGTCTTCGGGCTGGTGCTTGCGTGGTCGCTGGCGGAGCCGGCGCGGGTGGGGGAGGTCGCGCGGATGCCGGGGCCCACGGCGGTGCTCGGGCGTGGCGGTGGAGCCGAGGAAGATGCGGCCCCCCGGCTCGTGTTTCTTCGCTCACGCCCGGGGGAGCACGGTGCCCTGGTGCCCCTGGCCGGTCAGGGACTCTCGCGGATCCAGCTGCGGCTCCAGACCCGTGGGGCGTCCCTCGAGGTGATCAACGCGGGCAGGGCCGCGCTCCGGGTGAACGGGGTCACGGTGCCGCGGGCCCTGGTCTCGCCGGGGGATGTGCTCCACATCGAGCGACAGCTCGTGTTGCTGGTCGTCCGCCAGCCCAGCGGGCTCCTGTCGGGCAGCGGCCCGGCCCCATCCTTTGCGTTCGGGGAGCCAGACCCCATCGGGCTCGTGGGGGAGTCGCCTGTGACCTGGATGCTCCGCGATCAGATCGAGCTGGCCGCGCGGAGGCCAGGGCATGCGCTGATCCTTGGCCAGAGCGGCGTGGGCAAGGAGCTGGTCGCCCGGGCGTTGCATGATCAATCCTCCCGGAGCCAGGGGCCCTTCGTGGCGCGGAACGCGGCGACGCTGCCGCCCGGGGTGCTCGACGCGGAGCTCTTCGGGAACGCGAGGAATTACCCCAATCCTGGCCTGCGCGAGCGGCCCGGGCTGGTGGGGGAGGCCCACGGGGGGACGCTGTTTCTCGACGAGATCGGCGAGCTCCCGCAGGAGCTGCAAGCCCACCTGCTGCGCCTGATGGATCACGGCGAGTACCACCGGCTGGGCGAGTCCACCGCCCGGCGCTCGGATTTGCGGGTGGTGGCGGCCACCAACCGGGAGGAGGCGGCCCTCAAGGCCGATCTTTGCGCGCGGTTCCCGATCCGACTCCAGATCCCGGGGCTCGACGCCCGGCGCGATGAGATCCCGCTGCTGGTGCGCCACTGGCTGCGCACCGCGGAGCGACGGGAGCCGGGCCTCGTGGCTCGCTTCCAGGACCCGGAGAGCGGCTCGGCCCGCATCGATCCGGCGCTGATCGACGCGCTGCTGCGTCACCGCTGGTCGACCCATATCCGCGAGCTGGACATGCTCCTGTCGCTCGCCGTCTCCGGGAGCCCCGGGGTCTTCATCTCGCTGACCGAGCAGGTGAAGGCCAGGCTGGATCTGCACGGCGTCGAGCCCTCGGCGGCGGAGGTCGAGGCCGCGCTGGAGCGGACCCGGGGCAACGTCTCGCAGGCCTTCAAGGAGCTGGGGTTGCCGAGCCGCGACGTGCTCTACCGGCTGATGAAGACCCACGGGATCACGCCCGAGCGCCCGTCGCGGCGGTAGGGGCTGGGGCTCAGTTCCAGAGGAGGGCGAGGAGGCGCTGGAACAGCGTTTTCTGCGCGGCCTGGGCCTGGCGCCGGGCCGTGGTCGAGGCCGAGGAGGCGGCCACCGCGGGAGGGGGAGGCGCGAGCGAGGGAGACGCGGCGGGGGGCGGGTTGCTCTTGCGCCGCTGGAGCGGGATGGGCAACAGGTCATCCTCGGCGGCCTTCGCCGGGAGCACGCCGGTCACGTCGTCAAAATCGAGGGCCGGGAGCGGCTTCACCGGGGGCCTGGGCGGCGGCAGGACGCTCGGCTCGACGGGGGGGGGCGCCAGGGCCGTCAGGGCGGGGAGCGGCGCCAGATCCGGCAGGGTCGTGAAGTCGGAGGGGACCGGCGTCGTGGGGGGCGCCTCGGGGACCGGCAGGGGGAAGGCGGGGATCGAGGGCGAGGTCTTGTCGTCAAACGACAGCATCGAGCCGTGAAAGACCTCGGTGCACTCGTCCGATTCGTCCAGCTCGGGTAGCTCCCCGGTGGGGATGGGGGCGGGTGGCTCGAAATGTCCCTGCGCCATGGCGTCGTACTTCTCCCTACTTCCCTCGAAAGCGGCGAGGCTCTTAGCACATACGACGCACTGCGCCAGGGCCCCCGTGAAGGTCACCAAGAAATTCAGGAGGACAGCGGAAGGGGGGGGCCGGGAGGGGGGCGGGTGCTATAGAGCGCGCCGCTTGCAGACCAACCGACCGCTGACCGTGGCAGCCCTGCTGCTTGCGATGTTCATGAGCGCCCTGGAGGCGACGGTGGTGGCCACCGCGATGCCGACGGTGGTGGGGGATCTGGGGGGGCTGGCGCTGTACGGCTGGGTCGGCTCCGCCTACCTGCTGGCCTCGACGGTCTCGGTGCCGATCTACGGCAAGCTCGCGGACCTGAAGGGGCGCAAGCCGGTGCTGGTGCTGGGCATCGTGCTCTTCCTGCTGGGGTCGGTGGCGAGCGGGGCGGCGCGCACGATCTGGCAGCTCATCGGGTTCCGGGCGCTCCAGGGGGCCGGGGCGGGGGCGATGCAGCCGGTGACGCTGACGATTCTGGGGGACCTCTACACGCCGGAGGAGCGAGGGCGGGTGCAGGGGCTCTTCGGGGCCGTCTGGGGCATCGCGGGGGTATCGGGGCCGCTGCTCGGAGGGCTGATCGTCCGGTGGCTCGGCTGGCGCTGGGTCTTCTTCCTCAACGTGCCCATCGGGGCCCTCGGGCTCCTGGTGCTGCTCTGGGCCTACCGGGAAGAGCGGGCTGCGGCCCGGGGGGCCCTGGATCTCCCCGGGGCCCTGCTGATCGGGGCCTCGTCGGTGCTGCTGCTGGTCGGCGCGTCCGGGGGGGGCTGGGGCGCCCTGGCCGTGGGCGCGCTGCTGCTGGCGGCCTTCGTGCTGGTCGAGGGGCGGGTGGCGGCGCCCCTGCTGCCGCTGGGGCTGATCACGGGGCGAGCGATGGCGGTGGCGACCGGGTCCTCGGCGCTCTTCGGGGTGGCGATGATGGGGTCGCTGATCTACGCGCCGCTGCTGGTGCAGGAGGTGCGCGGCGGGACCCCCACGGAGGCCGGGGCGGTGGTCGCGCCGATGCTGGTGGGCTGGCCCATCGCTGCCACCGCCACCAGCAAGCTGCTGGTGCGGATCGGGTACCGCAGGCCGATCCAGCTCGGCGCCGCCTTCGTGGCCGCGGGCAGCGCGGGCTTCGCCGGGGCCGTGATGGCCGGGGCCTCCGCCTGGGTGCTCCAGGGCTGCATGTTCTTCTTCGGCATCGGCATGGGCCTGGCGAACACGGCGATCCTCATCGCGGTCCAGGCCAGCGTCGACTGGTCCCAGCGGGGCATCGTCACTGCACTCAACATGTTCGCGCGCTCGATGGGGGGCACCCTGGGCGTCGGCGCCCTCGGCGGGGTGCTGGCCGCCAGCCTTGGTATCCAGGTGGGCAGCGAGCGAGGCACCGTCGCCCTCGACGCAGCCCAGCGCGCGGCCCTCGAAGGGGCGCTCTCGACGGTGTTCCTCGCGGTCGCCGCCGTCGCCGTGGCCAACGCGCTCCTCGCCTTGCTCTACCCCGAGAGCGGCCCCCCCGGCTCCTCCCGGGCACCCTGACCGAATCCCTGCTGTTCTCGCAGCCCCCAGCCCCGGGTCGAGGGGACCTTTGCAGTTTTTGCCCGACGAGCGCCCCCCCGGGTGGTACGATGCCGCCCATCGAGAACCAACGAAAACACGCCGAGCCCGGTCATGGTGACACCTCGACCTGTTTCCCCGACGAGTGAGGTGCCTGCATGCCAACGAGCTCCCAGAAACGCAGCAAAGAGAAGCTTCGCCAGGACAAGCAAAAAGACAAGATGGCCAAGCGGACCGAGCGCAAGATCGCTCGCGACAACCGCCCGCCACCCGAGCCCGGCGTCGACCCCGACATCGCCGGCATCATCCCGGGCCCCCAGCCCCTCCCCGACGGCTTCTACGACTGACCCCTCCGATCCCCTACGCCCAGATGATCGAGGCCCGGTGGGGCCAGCTCGCGGGCCTGACCCCCTGGCGCCGGTGAGCTCAGGGGGCGTCGCCCGTGGGGCCCCGGCGCTTCTTGAACCGATCGCTGTGGAGGGGCCAACTCGCCACGATCACCTTCTGCGGCACCTTGAAGGGGTCGAGCCTGGTCTTGCAGAACCGGGCCATGCGCCGACGAAATTCCGCCACCGTCTCCTGCGTCGAGAGGTTCACCGTGGCGACGACGATGTTCCCCAGGAGCGCGTGTGGTTCCCCCCGCACCGTCGCGTCCGTGACGCCCTCCATCCGTAGCAGGACGCTCTCGATCTCGGCGGGGAATACCTTCTCTCCGCCCACGTTGATCTGCTCCGACTTGCGGCCGTGGATCCGGAAAAATCCGCCCCGCTCCTCGACCTGATCCCCCGTCATGAACCAGCCATCCTCGGTGAAGGGGCTCGGCGCGTTCAGGTACCCGACCATCGCCGAGCGAGAGCGGATCTCGAGCAACCCGTCCCGGATCCGGGTCTCGACCCCCTCGCCCCCCAGGCGCACCCAGAGCGAGTCCGACGACTCGGACTTCGAGCGCAGGATCCCCACCTCCGAGAGCCCGTAGGTCTGCTGGAGCGTCACCTGCGGCAGCCTCTCGTGGAGGCGGCTCAGCGTCGCCTCCGGCATCACCTCCGTGCCGTAGGTGATGGTCTCCAGCGACGCGAGCGAGAACGCATCGAGGGCGCCGCTCAGCAGCAGCAGGTTGAGGAAGGTCGGCGACGTCGGCAGCACCCGCACCTCGTACCGATCGATCGCCGCGCACACCGTCGCCGGCTGCCGGTCCGGGACCGTGATCACCGTCCCCCCGTTCGAGAGCACGTGCAGCAGCGTGTTGAGCCCGCCGATGTGGTCAAACGACAGGAACGCGATCGTGCGCCTCGCGTGGCGTTGTGTATGGAACTTCTCTAGAAGCCGCCCCGCGTCGTGGACCACGCCCTTTGCCTTGCCGGACGAGCCGGACGAGAAGAGCACCAGCCCCGGGCTCCCGGCGCCCCGGAGCCCCAGCAGCAAGGGGTTCGAGACGACCACGCCCCGGGGCTCCAGCGCCGCCGAGTCGTCGCCGTGGATGGTGATCTCGACCTCCACCTGGGCGGTGTCGAGCATCTCCTGCCGCAGATCGCTGACGGCATGGCTGACCGGGACCACGATGCAGGCGCGCTCCCAGAGGGCCAGGAGGGCGGCGGCGCTGTGGGGGGAAAAGTCGGCGGTGAGGGCCACCACCGCGCCCCGGGCGACGCCGCCGGCCGCCAGGCGCTCTCGCCAGGAGTCGAGGGCCCCGAGGAGCCATTCGTAGGAGAATGTCCGGTCATTCCACACGAGCGCGGGGGCGGGGCCGGCGGCGGAGAAGCGCTCCAGGAGGAAGGCGAGGGGGCTCAACACACGCCCCCGAGGAAGAGCGACTGGGCGGTGAGGAAATCGCTCTCGGCCCGCAGGAAGAATTCGATCGCGTGGAGCACATCCTCCGGGGTCCCGAGCCGGTGGATGGCCTGGCGAGCGAGCAGTGCGGCGATCTTGTCCTCCGGGACGTTGCGGATCAGATCGGTCATCACGGGGGTCGGCCCCACCGCGTTGACGGTGATCCCGAGGGGCGCGAGCTCGCGGGCCAAGATCTGGGTCAGCGTCTGCACCGCGGACTTGGAGGCGGCGTAGATCGCCTCTCCCTCCAGGTGGAGCGGGGCCGCCACCGAGATCAGGTTCACGATGCGACCAAAGGACCTGGTCTGCATCAGCCTGGCGGCCTCGCGGCACATCAGGAAGGTGCCGGCCACGTTGGTGGACAGGACGGAGTCGACGGTCGTCATCGGCGTGAGCAGGGCGTGGTTCATCGAGGCGATCCCGGCGTTGTTGACCAGGTGATCGAGGCGCCCGGCCTCCCGACGGATGCGCGAGAACATCTGCCGCACGGCCTTCTCGTCGGTGACATCGAGGCAGAAGTGCTCGTACCGCGGGGAGGTGAGGTCCGAGGGCTGGCGGCTGCACCCGTAGACCCGGTCGCCGCGGGCCAGGCGCTGCTCGGCCAGGAAGCGGCCGATCCCCTTCCTGGTGCCGGTGATGAGCGTGACCTGCTCAGCCACGGGGGCCAGACTCCTCGATGACCCGGGCCGCGGCGTAGGCCACCAGGGATCCGACGGTGCGGAACGGGCTCGACACCTGGGAGGCCGCCTTCGCGTCGGCCAGGAGGACCGTCACGCCCAGCTCATCCTCGATGCCCTGCTCGACCGCCACCAGGAGCCGGACCAGCGAGAGCGAGTCGAGGACCCGCTCGACGCCAAACAGCGAGGCCGCGTCGCCTGCGGCGAGGTCCACCTTGCCGTCGGCCACCTCGTTGTGCTCGGCGCACCAGTCAAGCACCAGGCGCCGGATCACCCCGGTCACCGCGTCGGGATCGTGTTGCATGGGTAACTCCACCTCGATGAGGTCAAGGATCGTCGTGCTCGAAAGGGAGGCAGTCATGGCGGCCACCGAGAAGCCGACGCCGAAGCCACAGAGGACCGAGCGCTCCAGTCGCCCCTCGGCGGCCAGCCTGGGGTGCTCTCGCGCCAGCAAGGCCGGGATCGAGGCGGGCCCGGTGTTGCCCACGTCGGCGGCGCCGAAGGGCACCGACGCCGGCGGCGCGCCCAGCTTCCGTGCCAGGTACTCGATCATGAAGCGATTGGCCTGGTGAAGCCCGTAGAACGACACATCCCCCCGGGACCAGCCGGCGAGCGCCGCCGCCTCGTCCACCGCCTCGGGCACGTCGCGCAGCGCCATGAAGAGCACCGCGACGCCATCCATGAAGAGATCGTCCTCGCTCCGCACGTTCCCGTCCTCGGCCTTGCGCGCGACGCCCGTGGCCTCGCTCCGCGGCAGGCGCGCCCCCCCGGCCGGCACGATCAGCGAGCGCGCCCCCGAGCCATCGGTCCGCACCGCGTAGGTGTGGCGATCCTCGCCCCGGGTCACCAGCGTCGCGCTGCCCCCGTCCCCGAAGAGCATGCGCAGGGCCCGATCCCGCGGGTTGACGAGCCGCGCCGTCGTATCCCCGGCGCACACCAGGACCGAACCGCAGAGGCCCGCGTGGACCAGCAGATCCGCCTGGAGCAGCCCGTACACGTAGCCCGAGCAGCCGTAGCTCACGTCAAACGCGGCGACCCGGCGGGCGAGGCCCAGCCGGTGCTGCAGGATGGCGCTGGAGGCCGGCATCACGTGGTCCGGCGTCTGCGAGACGAACACGATGCCGTCGATCTCTGCGGGGTCCGTCCCCAGCGAGGCAAGGAGGGACCGGGCCGCGGCCTCGCAGAGATCCACCGTCGTCATCCCTGGCCGGGCCTCCCGCACGTGGGTGATGCCGGTGCTCTGGATGATGTTCGCCACGTCGCGCTCGCCCCACTCGGCGGCGAAGAGCGAGAGATCGGTGCGCGCCGCGGGGACCGCCGCCGCGACGCCCGCGATCCGCGAGCAACAGAAGGTCGTCTTCATCGTTCCACCTCGGAAAAGATGCCCTCGGCGATGCCTCCGAGGCGTAGCTGCTGCACCCGGGAGAGGTAGGCCGCCTCCCGCATCAGCACCCGGGCGATGTCCGCGACCCGGCGGTTCTCCGGGCTCTCCAGGTACGTCCCGCGGGCCCACCCGTTGAACGCCCCCATCGCGGGGCCACACCAGATCTGATAGTCGAGCTCCCGGCCCGGCGCCCCCTCGACGGCCCACCGGGACGATTGACCCAGGTACCACTTGAACAGCAGCGCCATCTTCACCTTCGGATCCTTCGCCCGCTCCAGCTGCTCGGGCCGGTGGGCCGCCAGGTGAGCGGCGGTCTGCTCCCAGATGTGCTCGAGCGTGTCGCCGAAGATCTGCTGCTCCAGCTGGCCCCGCACCGGCCCCGGGATGGCCTCCAGGCTCGCGTGGTTCAGGTAACAATGATGCAGCTTCTGGGCTCGCATCGGGTAGAGCGTGCGCTGCTTCACCACCTGCACCCGGACCCCGTTCTCGAACATGTCGCTCTCCGGGGCCATCGCCACGTCCGTGATCTCGACCGTGGCCAGCAGCCTCTTGACGTGCTCCGACGTCCCCGACTCCACGCACGCCTGGTTGATCGACCCCGTCACCACGTAGTCCGCCCCCATCGAGAAGGCCGCCAGCACCGCATGCGGCGTGCCGATCCCGCCCGCCGCCCCCACACGCACCGGCGCCCGGTAGCGGTGCTCTCGCTGGGCCTCGTCCCGCAGCGCCAGCATCGCCGGCAACAAGACCACCAGCGGCCGGTTGTCCGTGTGCCCCCCCGAATCCGCCTCCACCGTGAGGTCGTCCGCCATCGGCACCTGCGACGCCAGCTCGGCCTGCTCCCGCGAGATGCGGCCCGCCTCAAGCAGCTCTTGCAGCATCTTGCCCGGCGGCGGCGCAAGGAACCGCCGCGCCAGCTCCAGCCGCGAGAGCTTCGCGATCACCCGGTTGCGCGCCACCACCCGGCCGTCTGGCTCCCGCTCCAGCCCCGCCACCCGGTACCGCACGATGCTCGGCGTCAGGTCCAGGTAAGAAGACGCCTCGACCGTGCGCACGCCGTGGCGCAGGTACACGTCCACCGTCGCCTCCTCCGTCGCCAGCTTCCGCGGGCTATGGAGCAGGTTGAACGCATGCGGCCCCGTCGGGAGCGCCTGCTGGATCCGCACCACCGCCGCCTCGATCCGCTCGATGGAGAGCCCCCCTGCCCCGAAGCTCCCCAGAAACCCCGCGCGGCCCAGGGCGATCACCAGCTCCTCCGTCGCGATCCCCTTCGCCATCGCCCCCGCCATGTACGCGCTCCCCACCCCGTACTCCCGCCGGAAGCTCGCCGCACCGAGGCGCTCCGGAGGGTTCGCCGCCAGCTCCGCCAGCAGCTCCCCACGGCTCCGCGCCTCTTCTCCCCGCCGCCGGTCCCGCGTGACCCCCGCTCCCATCCCTGATTTCACGACAAATGCCGCCCGGTCCACGTCCCGCAGCGCACGCTGGATCCCCTTTCGATCCAGCGAAACCTCCGCGTCTGCCACCTTCGACCCGGGCGCAAACAGCGACGCCACCACCGCCTTCGTGTCGATGACCTCCTCCTGCGCCGCCGCCGGACGGTGCACCGTGAACTCCGCCCCCGTCACCCTCGCCAGCACCTGCCCCCTCCCGTCCTGCACCAGGATCGACGCACGGATCACGAACTCCCCCTTCTCCTCGATCTCGGCTGTGACAAAATAAGACCCATCCCTGGGGAGCGGGGAAAACACCTCGTAGCGCGCCCAGCTGGTGGGGAGCACCGCCACGCCGAGGGTATGGTGGGCCCAGAGCCCCACGCTCTGGAACTGCGCGTCCAGGGCGACCGCGTCGAAGGCGATCGGGGGGAACTGGCCGAACAGGCCCGCCGCGGGGTTCGGGGCGTGGCACCGGGTCGAGATCTGGGAGGGGCCGATGCGCAGGACGCGGGCGATGACCTGGAAGGCGGGGCCGTGAAACAGCGAGCCGTCCGCGTAAGGTCGGAGGGTGCTCACGTCCGGGTCGCCGGCGGGGCTCGGCGCGCGGGGCGCCGGCGGGGCCAGGGGCTCGCGGGCCAGCAGCACCTTGCAGCGGTAGTGGTAGCGTTTCTTCTGGTCCCGCGTGGTGCTCGACAGCAGCGCCGACATCTCGACGGTCCCGTCCGAGGTGGCCTCGTCCTTGAGCTCCAGGAGGTACCGATCCGGCGCGGTCCCGTCGAAGACCAGCCCCTTGAGGACGCGGAAGTCGGCGACGCTCACCGCCTGGAAGCCGGGGGTGGCGAGCTGGCAGACGTTCGCCATCCAGAGGCCCGCGCAGGCCGCCGGCATGACCGGATGGCCGCCGATCACGTGATCGCGGAGGAACCGGTTGCGCTCCAGCTCGATGGTCCGGAACACCCGGAGCAGGGGCGCGCGGCGGGCCGGCGGGGCGCCGGCGGGCTCGGTCTTGCCGAGCGGAGAGCCCACGTCGTTGACCAGGAGCTGGACCGGGGTTCGCTCGCCGCGCAGCACGTCCACGAACACGCGGACGCCATCCTCCACCGGCATCACGCGCACCCCCCGGGACTCGAAGACCGACCGGAGGAACGGCGTCACCATGCCGCCGTCCCACGGGCCCCAGTCGAAGACGACGGTCCGGCAGGCGGGGAAGCGCCGGGCAAAGGCGTGGGCGACCTTGTTCAGCACCTCGTTCGCCGCGGCATAATCGGACTGCCCCACGTTGCCGTGGAACCCGGAGGTCGAGGAGAAGAGCGCGAGGTGCGAGAGGCGCGCCCCATCCACGCAGGAGAGCATCGCCCGCAGGCCATGGATCTTCGTCGCGTAGACCCCCTGGATGTCCTGGTCGCTCTTGCTCTCGATGCGACGGTCCGCCAGCGTCCCTGCCCCGTGGATGATGCCGGACACCCGGCCCAGCCCCGCGTCCTCGATGGCCCGGCGCACCGAGGCCCCGTCGGTGACGTCCGCGGTTCTGTAGAGCGCCCTGCCGCCGGCGCGCTCGATCCGCTCGATCGTCCGGGCAATCTCTGCCCGCGCCCGCACCCCCCGCAGCACCCGCTCGACGGCGATCGGGCTCGCCTTCTCGCCCCGGGCCGCCAGCTGCGAGGCGATCTGACGCCGGAGCTCCTCCTCTGGAGCTCGATCGTCGAGGCCCGGCAGCGCGTTCGCGGGCGTGCGCCCCAGCAGCAGGAACGACCCGCCCTGGGCCCGCGCCAGCCCGACCACGCACTCCGCGGTGACGCCACGGGCGCCTCCGCTCACCAGGAACACCGCGCGGGAGATCCTGTCAGCCATGGTGTGCCTCGATCCCCCGGAGGGTCCAGCGGCCATCCTGCCCGTACCCGACCTCCCCCAGGGTCTGATCCGGGTCGTTCAGCTCGTCGAGGATGCGCCCGGCCGCGGCCTCCGGCTCCAGGTCCGGATGCAGGTCGATGGCCCGGCAAAACACCGACGGCCACTCCAGACGCAGCGTCTTGATCAACCCGTACACCCCGGCCACCGCCAGCCCCACCTCCTGCCCTGACGGCGCCAGCCCCAGCTTGCCATCCAGCCGGGTGACCGCCACGAACCACGCGCGCGGAGCGCCGGCCGCGTTCAGCTGCGGTGACAGCAACCGCGCAAGGCGAAACACCGAGAACAGCCACGCCTCTCCCCGCGCATCCCCGAGCCATTCTTCCCCCGTGGATCGGGGCGCGACATCGATCAATGCACCGATCGAGCCCAGGCTCGCCAGCGTCGCCTCCGTGTCCCCCCCCAGGAGCGCGGAGCGCGGGAGCGCGGCCACCCGCCAGCCCGCCGCGGAGAGCCGCTCCTCCAGGGCCGCTGCCAGGGGCGCGTCCTCGGTCAGCAGGACGCAGACCCGGTCCGGATCCCATGCGTACTCGCCGGTATCGGGCGGCGGCAACGCCTGGAGCGCGACGCGGTGAATCACCGGACCTCCGCGAGGAAGCTTGCAATGTCCTGGACCGTGCGGCGGCTGGAGAAGGACGCGAAATCGATGCCCGCGAGGCTCTTGAACAGGCGCCCTTCGAGCGCCGCCATGATCTCGACACGCTTCAGCGAGTCGATGCCCAGATCCGAGTCCACGTCCATGGATGCATCGAGCGTATCCAGCGGGTAACCCGTCTTCTCGCTGATCACGGACAGCAGGATCGCGGCGATCTCCTCGGCCCGCGCCGGGGCCTTCGCTGCCGCCGGGGCTGGCGCCGCCGGGGCAGGAGCACGAGGGGCCGGGGCCGGGGCCGCCACCACCGGAGGCACCCGGGGCGCCGCGACCGGGGGCGCCGTGGCGACCGGAGTCGCGCGGACCGGAGGCGCCACGACGGAAGGCGCCACAACGGGAGGCGCCGCGACGGGAGGCGCCGCGACGGGAGGCGAGGGGATGAGGGTCGTGGCAGGAGCGGGAGGCTGGGGGGTGGGGGCCGCGGGGAGGCCACGACGCGGGGGCTCGGGGCCGGGCTCCATCCGGTTCATGGCAACCACCTCGACCTCGGCCATCGCCGGGGCCCGGGACAGGAGCGGCGGCGGGGCAGGCTCGCTCGATGTGTGGAGGACCCGCTGGGAATACTCGACCTGCTGCCGGAGGAACTGGGCGTGAACCTGCTGCGCCATCACCTGGAGATCGTGGAAATTACCGAGCACTTTCTCGAAGGAGGCGAGGGCGGCCGGGGGGCAGCTGGGGCTGGTGGCGAGGGTGAACAGGCGCTGGGTCAGCTCGAAGTATTTGTTCGAGTAGTCCGCCATGTTCTCCAGGTAACGGAGGTGCGCCTGGGCGCTCGTGTCCCCCGTCATCGTGACGCTCTTCTCGACAAGACTTTTTGTCTCTCTGTCAGCCATCGTTACCTCCGGGACATCCTTGAGTGCCTCTTCGAACGCGGTGCGGGACGGTTCGCTCCTGTACGGGGCGCCGTTCAGCCGGACCCGGAGCCCCTTCCTCGCCGGGGGCACCTCCGGGAGCGGTTGCCATGGATCAAGATCGGTGAGCTCGACCCCGGCGACTCGCAGCTGCACGTAGGCGTCTCGCAGCGAGAGGTCGTCGCTCGACCGGGTCCGGTTCAGCGCGACGGCGAGGTGAGGACGACCCGCGAGGATGTTCCCCACGAGTCCCGTCAACACCCGGCCCGGCCCGCACTCCACGAAGATCCGACCTCCCGCCTCGTGGATGGCCTCGATCTGCTTGCGAAACTCCACCGGGCGCAGGAGCTGCTCGGACAGCAGCTGCCTCGTGCCTTCCTCGGACGCCGGGTAGGGCGCGCCGGTGCTGTTGGCAAAGGTCATGATCCGGGGCGCCGCGAGCCGCTCCGCGCCCAGGGCGCTCGCGAACGGCGCCTGCGCGTGGGCCACCCGGTGCGAGTGAAACGCCCCGGAGACCGGGAGCATCGTCGCCGTGACGCCGAGCGCCGCCAGCTCTGCCTTCAGGGTCAGCAGCTCCTCCCTCGACCCCGCGACCACGAGCTGGGACCGGGAGTTCCGGTTGGCGATCGTCACGCCGGGCCGATCTTGCAGGAACGCCTCGATCATCGCGGAATCTCCGCCGACTGCCAGCAGCGTCCCCGCGTCGATCCCCGAGGGCGGCGGCGCCGCCATCGCCTCGCCCCGCGCCACCAGCAGCCGCAGGTAAGACCCCTCCTCGATCGCCCCGCTCGCGTGGAGCGCCGCGAGCTCGCCAAGGCTGTGACCCGCGAGAAAGTCTGGCACGAAACCGCAGCGATTCAGCAGCGTGAAGAGGCCCAGGTTCAGGGCCCCGATCGCCACCTGGGCGTTGTTGGTCGCGCGCAGCGCCTGCTCTTGCTCCTCCTGTGCCCCGCGGGCAACCACCGGCGGCGGGAACACCACCCCGGAGATCGGGGGTAGACCCCGCTCCGTCCTCACCGCATCCATGCGCGCGAACGCCTCGTGCACCGGAGGGAAATTCACGCAAAGCGACGCCCCCATCGCCACGGACTGGGACCCCTGCCCAGGGAAGAGCATCACCAGCCCCCCGCGCACCTCCATCGCCCGCGACCGGACATGAAAACCGGCCGGAATGGGGTCGCCTTCTACCCACGACGGCAGGGCGCGGCATGCCTCTTCCAGGCGCCCGGCGGCCTCTTCCCGGGTCGTGGCCAGGAAGCCGATGCGCGCTTCTTCCGGGGGGATGGGGGTCTGCTTCGAGGCGTCCACCAGCTCGCGAAAGCGCTGGGCTCCGGCGTCGGACTGGAGCTCGGCCGCCACGGAGGCGCAGAGGGAGGCGAGGGCAGGCGCGGAGGGAGCGTGGAGGAAGAGGGCGAAAGGGGTGGCCTGGGAGCGAGGGCCCTCGGGCTTGGCGGGGCGGTGCTCCTCGAGGACAACGTGGAAGTTGGTGCCTCCGAAGCCAAAGCTGCTGACCCCGGCGCGCCGGGCCTCGCGGGCGAACCAGGGGCGCGTCCTGGTGCTGGCGTAGAAGGGGGCGCGCAGGGCAGGGTGCGGGGTATCGACGTTGATCGTGGGCGGCAGCACCTTCTCGTGAAGGGCGAGGGCGGCCTTGATCAGGCTCGCCGCGCCGGCGGCGACCTTGGTGTGACCGATCTGGGATTTCACCGAACCGATGGCGATGGCCGGGCCCGAGCCTCCGCCGAACACGGTCTGGAGGGCCGTCAGCTCGACCGGATCGCCGGTCGGCGTCCCGGTGCCGTGCGCCTCCACCAGCCCCACCGAGGAGGGGGGCACGCCGGCCTCCTCGTAGGCGCGACGGAGCGCGAGCACCTGCCCCTCCAGGCGGGGCGCGTAGATGCTCTTGTAGCGGCCGTCGCTGGAGGCGCCGATGCCGCGGATCACGGCGTAGATCCGCTGGCCGTCGCGCTCGGCGTCCTCCAGGCGGCGAAGGACCAGCATGCCGAGCCCTTCGCCGATCAGCATGCCATCCGAGGCCGCGTCGAAGGGCCGCATGCGGTGGTGGGTGGTGAAGGCCGGGGTCTTGCTGAAGCTCACGAAGCCCATCGGCGAGTTGTTGGTGTCGACGCCGCCGGCCAGCATCAGGTCGCAGCTGCGGCGCTGGAGCTCGTGGACCGCGTACCGGAGCGAGGCCATGGAGGAGGCGCAGGCCGCGTCGACGGAGCAGTTGATCCCGCCCAGGTTGAGGCGGTTGGCGATGCGACCGGCCACGACGTTGGAGAGGTACCCGGGGAAGGAGTCTTCTCGCCACTCGACGTAGGCCCGCTGCATCACCTCGATGATGCGGTCGATCTCCTGCGCGGGGGTGCCGCGGCTCTGCAGGACCCGGCGCCAGATCGGGTACTGTAGCCTCGCGAACAGCGGCCCGCTGAGGCCGAGGGCGCTCACGCCGAGGATGACACCGGTCCGCTCCGCGAGGGGGTTGACCTGGCCGTAGCCGGCGTCCGACAGCGCCCGCGACGCCACGACGAGGGCCAGGAGCTGGGCCACGTCGGTGAGCTCCAGGATGTTGGGGGGGAGGCCGAACTCCAGCGGGTTGAACTCGTGCTCCGGCAAGAACCCCCCTCGCTTCGAGTAGGTCCGGTCGGGCACCTTCGGGTCCGGATCGTAGTAGTCCTCGATGGCCCAGTGGCTCGGCGGCACGTCCGTGATGCAATCCACCTCGCCGAGGATGTTGCTCCAGTAGGCCCCGAGGTCCCTGGACCGGGCGAAGGTCCCGGCCATGCCCACGATCGCGATGGGGTCGCTCACGAGGCCCTCCCCTCACGCCTGCGGACGACCACCTCGTACCCCCGGTCGGGGCTCGCGATGTAATCCAGGTACCGCCTCAGCAGCGGCGGCTCCATCGCAGGGCAGCGCTCCTCCGGGGGGAGGATCTGGTCGACGTTGATCGTGTCAAAATACAGCGAGGAGAGGTTCTCTCCCTCGCCAAAGGCCCTGGTTTGCTCCCGGCTGGAGAGGTAAAACGCAGGGATGAATTGCGGGTATTTCCTGCAAACAATCCGGAGCTGCTCGTACCACGCGGCGTAGGGGACCAGCTTCAGGTTGACCCCCTCCTCGATCATCCAGTCGAGCAGCCGGCGCGTCGGGATAGGGGCCGGCTGGACCAGGTGGAAGATCCGGTTCTCGGACCCGGCGTGGAGCGAGATCTTGACCAGCGCCCGGCTGCAGAAGTCGACCGGGGTGAGGTGGAGGTGCACGTCGAGGTGAAAGGCGTGGCCGGTGCAGAGGCAGACCGCGAGCATCTGGGCCACCGGGTCCATCTTGTTGTGGATGCCGGTCCGGGTGTCGCCCGAGATGAAACCGGCGCGGTACATCGTGACCGGGAGGCCCCGCTGCTGGGCCAGCTCGACCAGCTTCTCGGCGACCCATTTGGACCGGTCATACCCCCGGGGAAACCCCTCGCTCGACCCGACGAGCCTGGTCTCGTGGACCCGCTGGGCGAGGGCGTAGGCGTCGGAATTGAAGACGGCGTAGGTCGAGGTGTAGTGAACGATCTTCGTGCGCCTCGCGCAGGCCAGGCGCAGCACGTGCTTCAACCCCGTGACGTTGATCGCCTTGAGCTGCTCGTACCCGGGCATGAAGCTCACGGACGCGGCGAGGTGGTAGATGGTATCGACGTGCGTCGCGAGCCACTCGTACACCGGGTCGTCGATCCCGAGCCGCGGTAGCTCGGCGTTCCCGGTGACCACGACGACCCGCGACGTCAGCTCCGGGTGCTCGATCCGGTAGTGGGCGAAGTTCGCGGCGAGCCGCTGGCGGGCGGCGTCCGCGTCCTGCGCCCGCACCAGGCAGTAGATCGTCGCCCCCGTCATGCGCAGCAGATCCCGGACCACGAAGGCACCCAGGAAGCCCGTGGCGCCGGTGACGAGCACGACCTGCGGCGCGCTTACCGGCTGGTAAGGGGCCGCCGGGGAGATGTCCTCCTCCAGGTACAGCTCGGCGGCGAGTTCGTCGGGACGAGGGGTCAAAGCTGGGCCGCGATCCGTTGCGAAAGGAAGTGAGAAACCCCCAGGATGGTGAGCATCGGATTGACCCCGCTGCAGGTGGGGAAGGTGCTCCCGTCGACGACAAAGAGACGCTTCAGATCCCAGGACTCCCCGTGGGGCGTGATCGCGCCAAGCCGGGGGCTCCCGCTCACCCGCGCCGAGGACATCTGGTGGGCGCTGAAGGCCGGGAAGCCGTTGCGATGGAGCCCCGCCCGCTCCACCTCCCGCAGGAAGTCATTGAAGGACCCGCCCCGCTCGGGGCGGAAGCTGGGGGCGCTCGCCAGCGGGGGTCGCACCTCCTCCGCGCCGGCGGCGAGGTGGATCCGCATCGCCTCCTGCATCCCGACCATCATGTGCCTCGCGTCACGGGCCGAGAGCGCATACTCCACGCTCGGTAGCCCCCGTCGATCGACGGTCACGCGCCCCGCGTCCCGGTCCCGGGTGATGACGATGATGTTCGCGGTGACGTCGCTCTCCTGCATGCGACGCTTGTGGGTGCGGCCCGAGTGCCATGGCGTCGCGAAGGCCATCATCCCCGGGTGCGCCGGGGCGTTCATCAACCGCACCCCGTAGCCCTGCCCGTCGAGGTCCGCAAACTCCGCGCTGAAGCGCGTCATCGGCGCGCCTTGCCAGGCACGGATCGGCCGATCAAAAATGCCGGCCGTGGCCACCGTCGGGTGGAGGTGCAGGTGCCGCCCGATGTTCGCGTTGCCCAGGCCCGAGCGCAGCATGAGGGCCGGCGTGTGGATGGCGCCCGCGGCCAGCACCACCGCCTTGCACTGCACGTCGACGTTGCGGTACCGCCCTTCCCCGTCGTCGATGCGCACCAGGGCCCCGCACACGACGCCCCCGCGATGCAGGATCCGCTCGACCTGGGCCCGCACCAGGATCCGGGCGCCTCGCTCGCTGGCATCCTGGAGGAAGGTCCGCGGCGTCGTGCGCTTCGCGCCGGTGGGGCAGCCGAAGTGACAGAACCCGCAGTCCCCGCCGCAGTCCGCCGCGTTCCGGGGGATGCGCGCGACGCTGTACCTGAGCGCCCGCAGCCCCGCCTCGAACACCTGGGTGTTCACGCTCGGCGCGTCCTCCCGCGTGGGATCGACCCCGATGCGCTCCGAGACCACATCCAGGCTCCGCTGAAATTCCGGGCTGGCGACCCCTTCAAAGCCATGCTCCCGCTGCCACTCCTCCAGGATCTCCATGGGGGGACGAAGTGAACCCGCCCAGTTGACAGCGGTCCCGCCCCCCAGGGTGCTCCCGGCCAGGATCGCCACGCTACCGTCGGCGCTGGTCAGCGCGCCGTTGCGCTCGTAGAGCCGCTGCTGGGCGAGGAACTCGCGCCCGTCCACCTCCTGCGCAGGGAAGGCCCCCCCCTTCTCGATCACGAGCACGTCGTGGCCGGCCCTGGCCAGCTCCGCCGCCGCCACGCCGCCGCCGGCGCCGGAGCCGACGACCAGCACATCGCAGGAGAGCGTACGCTGCTCCACCGAGAGCAGCTTGAGAGGCCGCTCCTCGTGCCGCGCCTGCTGCACCGGGAGCCGGTACCCCAGCGCAGGGTGCGTCGGGTTCGGGAGATCGGGGAGATCAAGGGAGTAAAACAGCGAGAGGGTCAGCCGGGAGAGCCCCGCAAAGGCCCGGCGAATCAGCGGTATTTTATGGGTCGCGAACGCCTGCAACAGGCTGGTGCGTCCCTCCAGCGTCAGGCCCGAGAACATGCCCCAGACCCCGGCGGTCGCGCCGTTGAACGCGGGCTGCTCCAGCATGCGCAGGAACTGTCGGACCTCCGTCTTCCCATCCTCGTCCAGGGTGCGCCCGAGGGCGTCCTCGATGATCGAGCTCAGGTTCAGGTGCGCCGCCGAGATCCCCATCAGCCGCGGGTCTTCCCCGGGCAGAGGGTCCAGCGACGGGAGGAGCGTGTCGCACAGCAGCGCCAGCGTCGCTCGCTCGGCGGCAGAGAGAAAGGAGCCTTGCATCGCGGTGCCTCTCCGGTGCGATCAGCGCCGCTGGAGCGCGAAGAAAAAGAGCAGATGCCAGCTCGTCAAGGAGAGCCGGAAGTGGGCCTTGCCGAGGTAATAGTTGTCATCAATCTGCACCAGCTCGTCGAGGATCCGCTGGATCGCCGGCGGGTTCTCCGGGCTGTCGTAGTCGATCTTCAGCACGCGCCGGTCCGGGTCCTGGATCCCCTCTCCGGCGTAGGTCCGGAAGGGGAAGCCCGCGAGGACCCCCTCGCTCACCGGTCGAAACCCCCGGTACGCGGGGAACAGCATGCGCGAGAGTGTCACAAATTGCGGCGTGAGCAGGTTCTCTCCGGTGCTGTTCTCTGCATCAAAAAGCTTGCCGTGCCAGGGCTTGGTCCGCAGCAACAGCTCGGCCACCGGGCCAGAGACCAGCGGCGCGATGTCGACCGCGATCGGCTGCCCGTTCGTCGCTCCATCCAGCGGCGCCCGGGGGAAGGTTCCCTCGCGAAACAGCTTGTTCAGCTGGTCCAGCCCCCGCGCTCGATCGCGGAGCAGATCGTATTGCGCAGCCTGGATCCGGTGCAAAACCGGCGAGATTCTCTGCGTTTCGACGGGCGCTTCGGTGGTCACAAGAGGCCTCAGGTCTGGGTTGAACCAGGTGCACAGGGGGAAACATCACACCAGCGAGCAGGCGCAACCACACTCCCCCGTGGGGGCGGGGCTCTGCTGGTGGTTCCCCGCAGGCGTACAGAAAACCCTACGTATCGAGCTCATCCCGCGCCATCTGACGATCGTCAGATAGCGCCTCGGAGGCACGCGTCTGCCAGCCACGCGAGGCGAGCTCGATGCCCCGGGAGAAGCGCCGGATCACGTCGATGCTGCCGCCAAAGGTCGAGACAAAGTCGCGCTCGTTGAAGTAGGGGTGCGCGGTCCTCAGGACAGCGATGTGCTCGACGGCGCGCTCGAGGTGGCCCCCCAGGGCCGCCGAGGTGGCCGCGAGCGCCCGCGCGAAGGGGTACATCGGGGAGAGCGTGATCGCCCTCTCGGCCAGGGCGAGAGCCTCGATGTATTCCGCCCGCGTGAAGCGCAGCACCGCCAGCCCCGTCAGGAACGAGCGCGGCCCCAGCCTCGCCGCATGCTCGAGCCGCAGCAGCGCGTCGTCCGTGCGCCCCTCGATCTCGAGGGACTGGGCCAGCGCGGCGTGGGCCAGGGCAAAGCTGGGGTTGAGGCCCACGGCGGTCTCGAGGGGCCCCCGGGCAGCCCCCCAGTCGGCGCGGGCCTGCAGGTAACGCCCCACGAGAAAATGACCCTCCGCGGCCTGCGGAGCGAGCTCCCGGCAGCGCTCCCCCGCGATGCAGAGGCGCTCGATCGCCTGGTCCCGCGAGCCCCACTGGTTCAGCACCGCATCGTACGCCAGCAGCCCCAGGCCGAAGTGAGCCAGCGGCAGCTGAGGCTCCCGGGCGAGCGCCGCCTGGAAGCGCTCCCCGGCGGCCTCGTTGGACGCCGCGTCGCGCCGCTCTCGCAGCGCCATGCCCTGGTACGCAAGCTCCCAGGCCCGGTGCTCGGCCCCGGGAAGATCCTGCGCGAACAGCGTCGCCGTCGTCAGCGCGCTGTACGCCGCCGCCACGATGGCGTGGCACACCTCGCTCTCGTTGCCGAACGGCTCTTCCGAGCTGTAATCGCGCTGGTCGCTCCAGAGCTGAAACCCCGTCGTCGCATCCACCAGCTGCACCGAGAGGCGCCAGCCAGACCCCCGGGGCCGCAAGGCCCCGTCCACCAGGAACCGCGCGTTGAGGGCCGCCCCGATCTCCTGCGACGTCCTGCCCAGGGAGCGCCCGTGCTTGCTGGACATCGTCGCGATCACGGGGAACCAGCACCACCGGGCGAACATGTGGGCAAAGTCGTGAAAAAGCCCCAGCGCCACCGTCTGGGACCGCGGATCGGTCGAGCTCGACTCGAAGGGCAACACCGCGATCGCGGGCCGGCTCAGCACCTCCGCGACCTGGTTCGGTCGAGACTCCCAGGCCACGTAGAGCGCCGCCGCTTCTGTCCGGTTGCTCACGTCAAGCTGCTCAAGAAGCGTCGAGATATGGGAGCGGACCGTGCCCGGTGAAATCGACAGCACACGGCCGATCTCGTCGTTTGTCAGCCCCTTCGCCACCAGCTGCAACAGCTCGCGACGACGGCTGGAGAGCGCGTCTATCGACAATTTGGGAGGGGCTTCTCTCGAACCTGCCATGCAAGGAACCCAAGAGGGGTCGGTGGTATCAGAGATACTTTAAAGAAAAACACATCTCCCTCAAGGGCGGCCCCCTCGTCTCGCATCAACGACCCGGTGCTTCCGACGACCGAACCCGTGGTGTCTTCCAGCGAGCCTCCAGCATCCGCACGGCATCGGTCAGGTGTCGCAAATGGTCACAGTGGGCCCGCTCGTCCGTGCCCCCGAATCCGCGCAGGTGAAACCCACCTCGGTCCACGTACGAGCGCAGCCCCAGCGGATCCTCGTCCGGGGCCCCCGCCAGGCGCCGCAGCTTCAGGCGCTTCAGCAGCAGGTCACAGAGCTCGGTGGTGGACGCATACCCGTCGGTCCCAATCTGCGAATGGGTCACGAAAAAGAAGCGCTGATCCTCGACCGCAAGGCGCGCAAAATCAAAGATGGGTGCAACATTCTGCTCGTCGATCTGGCGCCCCGCCCCCGGAAGATAGCCGGAGTGCAGGCCATCCAGCAGGATCACCGCGTCCACCGCCCCGACCCCCGCATGCCGCAGGATCGCGTTGACCGCCCCGTACCCCGCGCTCCAGCCGCTCAACCCCAGGTGCTTGATGTACGCCTCCGGGCGGTTGCTGTGCGCTCGTAGCTGCTTCTCGATGCCGTGCCGCAGCTCGTCAAAGAGCATCGAGCTCCCGAATGGCTGGCTGTAAGCACCGCTGCCGTTGCCCAGATCGATCCCCGCCAGCACCAGCCCCCGCGAGGGCGCCGCCAGCGCCTTCCGGGCCGACGGCCCGCCGTGGAAATGAATCAGGACATCGAACCCCCCGTCCTCCCGGGCCCCTCCCTCCCTCGGGACGTGGAGCATCCCGCGCCACAGGTTGTGGGGCTTGTCGAAGGAGCCTGGCCCCGGATCCGGCACCATGCACTCGTTGTAACCAGCCCGGGCCTGCTCCTCCGTCAGATCGAGCGGGGCACGCCGCGGTGCATCCTGCGGGAGACGCAGCGGCAGCGCGCTGCGCGTGGGCGCTGGCGTCGGCGCCGGGGCAGCGGAGCCCGCCCGTAGAAGCGGGTCCGGCGGGCGCAGCGCAGGCCGTAGCGCCAGGAGCCCGACCCCAAGGCACAGCGCCAGCGAGATCAGCAGCGCGTTGCGGGCGACCGGCTCGTCGCGCTCAGTCAACGTCCTCGACGACGCCGCCCTTCTTGAGCTTCCCGTCCGCCGCGGCGAGCAGGTACGCCTCCAGGAAGGGGTCAAGGTCGCCATCCAGGATCGCCTGCACATCACCGGTCTGGTGGCTGGTGCGCAGATCCTTGACGAGGCGGTAAGGCATCAACACGTACGAACGGATCTGGTGCCCCCAGGCGATGTCCGTCTTCGCCGCCGCGATGGCCGCCGCCGCGTCTTCTCGCTTGCGCAGCTCGAGCTCGTAGAGCTTCGCCTTGAGCATCTTCATCGCGAGGGCGCGGTTTTGGTGCTGGCTCCGCTCGGCGCGGCAGACAATGTTGAGCCCGGTCGGGTGATGCTTCAAGCGCACCGCCGTCTCGACCTTGTTCACGTTCTGCCCACCCTTGCCGCCGGCGCGCATCGTGGTGATCTCGACGTCCTCGGGCTTCACCTCGATGTTGATCTCGTCCTCCATGTCCGGGGTCACGTCGACCGCCACGAAGGCCGTCTGACGCCGCCCCTGGGAGTCGTAAGGCGAGATCCGCACGAAGCGGTGGATCCCCGACTCGGCGCGTAGAAACCCGTACGCATTGGGCCCATCGACCCGCAGCACCGCGTCGTCCACGCACTCGTTGCCGTTCTCCTCGGAGGGCTCGTAGTCGAGGATCTCGACCTTGTAGCCGTGTGCTTCAGCCCACCGCGAGTACATGCGGATCATGCTGAAGGCCCACCCCTTGGCGTCCTGGCCGCCAGAGCCAGGGTGAATCTGGATGATGGCGCTCGCATGATCGGCAGGCCCCGATAGCATGCGCCGCAGCTCGGCCTGCCTCAGCCTCGTTTCAAGGGATTTCGCCTGCTCGGCCAGCTCAGCCTGCAGCCCCTCGTCGTTCTCGGCCTCGGCCAGCTCGTAGAGCTCGACCCCATCCAGGATCTCTTTGGAAAGCTGCTCGACGCTCGAGATCTTTCGATCCATCTCGTCGCGCTTGCGAAGCACCACCTGCGCCTTGGCCGGATCGGCCCACAGCTCAGGGTTGGATGCGTCTGCGTTCAGTTCTTCCAGGTGACGCTTGAGCCGGGGGAAGTCAAAGATACCCCCTTAGCGCCTCAAGACGCCGTGAGAGATCAGCGAATACTTCGCGTGTCTCGGTTCCCATGATGCACACCCCTTTAGCGGAACTAGCCCTGCCGCGCCAGCACGGCATCGACCCCTCCCCACGATCTTCCTCCCGGGGGCCTGACAGGGGCAAGGTTTCCAGGGGGATCGGGCCTTCTCGGGAACGGTGGGCCTTGTGGGGCCCACCCCCGGGCAAGGAAGGGAGGGGGCTGCGCCCCGGGGGCTTTGTGGAAACGGTGGGCTGCCCGCCCACGCCCGGGCAAGGACTTGAGCAGGGGCTGCGCCCCGGGGGCTTCGCGGAAACGGTGGGCTGCCCGCCCACACCCGGGCAAGGGGGCCGATGGGGCTGCGCCCCGCGCGGCCCCCTTGCATCCCCCGGCTCCCCCCACG
>JALOQB010000333.1 GCA_025453595.1 Polyangiaceae bacterium | reverse complement strand
GCCGGGGCAGGGGTTCCAGGAGGGGCCAGCGGGGATGGTGTTCGACGAGAACGGCTTTTTGGTGGTGGCGGGGGCGAAGGAGTTTTGCGTCTTCTCGGCGCCGAACGAGGTGGTCTCCTGCTACGTGAAGGCGGACCCGGAGCCGACGGAGAACATCATCTTCGACACGGAGGGGAACCTGTACACGACGACCTCGACCGGGGGCACGTCGATCGTGAGGAAGTACGACAAGGGGTTCAACTCGGTGAAGGCGTTCTCGCTCCCGAGCGGGAACCTGACCGGCATCACCTGCGACCCGCAGGGCAACCTGTACGTGGCGAGCCAGACCGGCGGTCCGAGCGTGATCTACAAGGTCGACAAGGTGGATTTCACGGTGCTCGATCAGTTCACGGTGCCCGGCGTGGCGGAGGGGCTCCAGTTCGCGTCGGACGGAAACATGTTCGTGGCGCTGCAGCAGAGCATGGGGGTGGCGCGGGTGAAGCCGTCGTCGCCGTCCGAGGTGCTGGGCTCGGCGAAGCACCCCAACCTGCTGTTCGCGGTGCCGGTCACGACAGACAACCAGGGGCGCATCTACACCGCTGACTACGAGAACGGCGCGGGCACGGCGCCGGCGGACATCTTCGTGTTCGAGCCGGACGGCACCCTGGCGGCCTCGCGCCTGGCGTCGGAGGTCTACGGCCCCTTCGGCATCGTGGTGGCGGGGGCCGTGCTGCCCTGCGGCGCGTTCAAGCCCTGAAGCTCAGCCCCGGAAGCGGAACGAGTAGGTCTCGGGCTCGTCCAGCGGGGGGAGCACGGACTCGCGGAGCAGGATGGTCCGGACCGCCCAGAAGTTGCGGAAGATGCGGTAGCGAAGGGCCGTTTGATCGAGGTAATCGACGCCGGAGGAGCCGCCGGTGCCGATGCGGCGCCCGATGACCCGCTCGACCATGCGGGCGTGGCGCTGGCGGAACAGCAAAAAGCGCTGCTCCAGCTCGACGATGGTATCGACGACCTCGCGGGGCCAGGCCAGCAGCGGTAGATCGCGGTAGCTCTCGATGAAGACCAGCGCCGCCCGGATGCGCGACTGGCGGGCGCGCTGCTCCTCGGGGACATCCTCGGCAAAAAGGAAGGCGCGGGCCTGGGCGATCTCGGCGCGGTAGCGCTCCTGGAGGCGCCCGGTGGCCTCGTCCGAGTGGGTCTGCAAGGGGGCTGCTTCCTGGAGGCGCCGCCGGGCCTCGCTGTCCACGGCGTCCAGGTAGCGTTGCAAGAAGGCCTGCACGCGCTCGCGGTCGCCGTCGGTGCCCGGGGAGGAGCCGTCGATGGGCGTGCGGAACAGCCACTCGTCGAGGACCTCCCGCAGGGAGGCGTTCTCGGCGAGGCGCGCGGTGACCCGCTGGTGCGCGGGGGAGGGGTGATCCTGGTCCTTGAGCGCGTCCAGGTACGAGCCGCCGGTGCCCAGGGAAATACGGCTCTGCTCTTCCAGCCCCAGCAGCACCTCGATCTCGCGCATCTGCCCGGACTGGAAGCCGCTTGCGGGCACCAGCCGGTCGCGGAAGGCGAGGAAATCGCGGGTCGTCAGCGTCTCGATCAGCTCGAAATGGGACACCGCCTGGGCCAGGATGGCGCTGACCCGCCGCAGCGCACGCACCGAGGAGGCCAGCAGGTGATCGGGCACCGGGTTCCGCCGGAAGAAATCGCGGGCCTGGGTCAGCTCGCGGAGCATCAGCTTGAACCACAGCTCGTAGACCTGGTGCACGACGATGAAGAGCAGCTCATCGTTGTTGACCGTCGCTTCATCGCCGTCGACACCCCCTTGCAGCTTCAGCAAGGGTTCAACCGCGATGTAATCCCAGTAACTGACCCGTTTCATGGGTTCATTTTACCCCATCTGTGAGGGAAACGTTGCGCCGAGGTCCTTGATCGGGGACCAAGAGAGGGAGCCATGTGGACCAACGATACACGGGCCCGGACCTGGGCCGAGTTCGATCGACCGTGGGATCTGATCGTGCTGGGGGGAGGGATCACGGGGGCCGGTGTGCTGGCGGAGGCGAGCCGCCGCGGGCTGCGGGCGTTGCTGCTGGAGGCCCGTGATTTTGCGTTTGGCACGTCGAGCCGATCGAGCAAGCTGGTCCATGGGGGCCTGAGGTACCTGAGGCAGGCGCAGATCCGGCTGACGCAGACGTCGGTGAGGGAGCGAGAAGAGCTGCTGCGGGGGGCCGAGGGGCTGGTGGCGCCGCTGGGGTTCTACGTGGCGAATTTCCAGGGGGACACGACGAGCCCGTGGATGTTCGGCCTGGGGCTGGCGATCTACGACGTGCTGGCGCGGAAGTGGGCCCACGAGAAGCTGGAGGCGGCGCGGATGCTGGAGCGGCTGCCGGTGCTGCAGGGGGCGCCCCTGGTGGGGGGGTACCACTTCTACGACGCGCAGACCGACGACACGCGGCTGGTGATGCGGGTGCTGCTGGAGGCGGCGAGGCACGGCGGGGTGGCGCTGAATTACACGCGGGCGATCCGGCTGCTGCGGGAGGCGTCGGGGCGGGTGGTCGGGGTGGTGGCGCAGGACGAGTCGGGCTCGGGGAAGACCGCGGAGATCCGGGCGAGGGCGGTGGTGAACGCGACGGGGGTCTGGGCCGACGAGCTGCGCGCCTCGATCGGCAAGCCGAAGCGGCTCCGGGCGATCCGGGGCAGTCACCTGGTGATCCCGGCGGAGAAGCTGCCGGTCCCGGAGGCGATCAGCCTGCTGCACCCCCGGGACGGGCGCGCCGTCTTCCTGCTGCCGTGGCAGGGCGCGACCATCGTGGGCACCACCGACATCGACCACGACGGCGATCTCTGGCAGGAGCCGGCCATCTCGGCCTCCGAGATCGAGTACCTGCTGGCCCTGGTGACCCACGCCTGCCCCGGGCTGCGCCTCACGGCCGACGACGTGCTCAGCACCTGGGCCGGGGTGCGCCCCGTGATCGACACCGGCGCCACCGACCCGTCCAAGGAGTCCAGGGAGCACGTGGTCTGGAACGAGGAGGGGCTCCTCACCGTCACCGGCGGCAAGCTCACCACCTTCCGCATGATGGCGCGCCAGGCCCTGCAGGCGCTGCAGGGCACCCTGCCGGAGCTCAAGGCCCCGGGCCACGCGGGGCCGTTGCTGGAGCAGCAGGCGCGCGCCGCCGACTGGCTCGCCCCCCTGGAGAGCGGCGCCCGGCAGCGGCTGCTGGGGCTCTACGGCGCCGACGCCCCCATGGTCTACCACGCGTCCCCGGCCGATTGCTCCCCCATCGGGTCGACCCCCGCGCTGTGGAGCGAGCTCCGGTGGGCGGCCCGGTCCGAGGGCGTGGTGCACCTCGACGACCTGCTTCTGCGCCGGGTGCGCCTGGGCATGCTGCTGCCGGAGGGGGGCCTCCAGCAGATCGAGCGGATCCGGTCGCTCACCCAGCGCGAGCTGGGCTGGAGCGACGACCGCTGGGACGCCGAGGTGGTGCGGTACCGCGGCATCTGGCGCCGGGCCTACGGTCCTCCGTCGGTCGTCGGGGGCTGACGCGCTTGCGCCGCCAGCTCCTCGATGCGGGGCGCTACCCGCGACGTGACCCCCCGGACGGCTGGCGCAACCGGCTGATCCACGGCGATCTGGCCGCGGTGCTCCCGGCGCTGCGGCGTGAATTCAAGAACAAGATCAACGTGATCTACGTTGATCCACCTTTTGACACCGGCGACGTGTTCTCGTGCAAGGCCATGGTGGGGTCGGGCGGGGACAAGACGCGGGCAGAGGGGGCCGCGTACGAGGATCGCTGGGGCGCGGAGGGGGGGTACCTGGCGTGGCTCCGGGGGATGCTGGAGGGGCTTGTCGAGCTGCTGCACCCGCGGGGGAGCCTCTTCGTGCACCTGGACTGGCGGGCCTCGCACCACGCGCGGCTGCTGCTGGACGAGCTGCTGACGCCGAGGGCCTTCCGCGCGGAGATCATCTGGCGTTACCGGCGGTGGCCGACGCGGACGTCGAACCTGCAGCGGATGCACGACACGATCCTGTACTACGCGAGCGGTCCGGACGCGGCCCCGGTGTTCCATACGCTCTACGAGCCGCTGGCGCCCTCGACCCTGCGGACCTTCGGCACGCGGAAGCAGCGGGCGGATTTCTCGTCAGGGGAGCGGCGCTCCGGCATGCTTGCGGTGGAGAGCCCCGGGGTCCCGCTCTCGGACGTGTGGGACATCAGCATCGTCGCGCCCAGCGGGAAGGAGCGGGTGGGGTACCCGACGCAGAAGCCGGAGGCGTTGCTGGAGCGGATCCTGCGGGTCGCGTCCGACGAGGGGGATCTGGTGCTGGATTGCTGCTGCGGGTCGGGGACGACGCTGGCGGTGGCGGAGCGGCTGGGGCGGCGGTGGGTGGGCTGCGACGTGGGAGGGCCCGCGGTACAGACGACGCTGCGGAGGCTGCTGTCGATGCCGGGGCTGAGGCCGATGAGCGTGCAGCGGGTGGGGGAGGGAGGGGGAGGGGCCAGGGGGCGGCTGAGGGCGCAGCTCCGGGCCGAGGGGCTGGAGGTGGAGGTGAAGCTGCTGGACTACGAGGGCCCCGGGGGGAAGCGAGGGCTGGGGTGGCTGGGGGCGTGGGCGATCGACGGGCTGGGAGGGGAGCGGTTCGAGGCGGATGGCTGGTTCGGGCGTCCTTTCCGTCGTGCTCCGCTGCCGGGTCGCGCGGTGCTCACGTTCCGCCGGGCCGGTGTGTATCAGGTCGTGCTTCGCGCCATCGATCTGCTGGGGAATGAGGCGCAGTGGGAGGGCGAGATCGAGGTCCCGGGATTTCGCCCCGGGCGCGCCGTGATGCGCTAAGAGAGGCCCATGGTGTGGGTCCTGTGCAGCTTGCTGGCGCTCGGCGTGGGCCCGGCGCTGATCGCGCTGGCGCGGCGGCAGCGCTGGGTGCTCGGGGTCGTCGATGGCTTCGTGGTGGTGACGATCGGTGGCATCGTGCTGCTGCATATCCTGCCGCATGCGTACCTGGTCGGGGGGTGGGCGCTGCTGGGGGTCGCGGCGCTGGGTCTCCTTGGCCCTGCGGTGCTGGAGCGGGTCGTGGGGCCGAGGTTGCCGGTGGCGACGCGGTGGATGCTCCCGCTGGCGCTGCTGGGCCTCTCGCTCCACGCCTTCATCGATGGGGCGGTGCTGGTCGAGGCGGCGGAGGGGCACAGCCATGGTCACGGTCATGACCACGGTCCGCAGGAGCACGGCGCCGGGGGCTGGGTGGCGATCGGGGTGATCTTGCACCGTATTCCCGAGGGCATCGCGAGCTGGTGGGTGTTCCGCCAGCGGCACGGCGTGCGGGGGGCGGCGCTGGCGCTGCTCGGCATCGGCGGCGCCACGGCCCTCGGCTTCGCGCTGGGAGAGCGGCTGGAGGGGCACCTGACGGTGTTGCACGGGTTGCAGGCCCTGGTCGCGGGCTCCCTGCTTCACGTGATCTTTCATCGCTCCCACGACCTGTCGACCCAGGAGGGGGAGATGCAGATCCTGGAGCACTCCTGCGAGCTCGACTTCAAGCCTGCCCCGGCCCGGGAGGAGCACCACGGCCACGATCACCTGGACGCGCTGGTCGAGCCTGGCCCGCTCCCCGGGTTCTTCCAGCAGGCGCCGGCCGCGGTGGGGGCCTTGCTGGGGGGGTTGATGCTGTGGGGCGTGTCGCTCGCGCACCCGGCGTCCCACCGGATCTCGTCCGAGATCGGCATGGGGGTGACCTTCCTCACGCTGGCGCTGGAGAGCGCTCCTGCGCTGCTGCTCTCCTACGGCGTCGTCGCGCTGACCCACGCCTTCTGGCCCAGCGGGGTGACGCGGTGGCTGGGGCAAGGGGGAGGCGTCAAGCAAGCGCTGAAGGCGCTGGCGCTGGGGCCGCTGGTGCCGGTGTGCTCCTGCGGCGTGATCCCGCTGTACCGGGGCTTCGTCACGCGGGCCTCCTCCTCGGTGGCTGCGGTCACCTTGCTGGTCGCCGCCCCGGAGCTGGGCCTCGCCACCTTCTTCCTGTCCCTCTCGCTGCTCGGAGCCCAGCTGACGGCGGTCCGCATGGTGGGGGCCGTGGCGCTGAGCCTGGTGCTGGGCCTGGTGGTGGGCCGCCTGGCGCGGAGGCCCGAGCCTTCGCCGGAGGGGGACGCGAGCGGTGCCGAGCCGCGCCCGGCTGTAGAGAGGCTCCGGGGAGGGGTCAGCTATGCGGCCACGGACGCGATCGATTACACCCTGCCGTGGGTGGTGATGGGGCTCGGGGTCGCGGCGTTCCTGGAGCCATCCCTGGGGCAGCAGGCGCTGGCGCGTCGCTCCGGGGTGCAGGACGTGCTGCTGGGGGCGGCGCTGGGGATCCCGCTGTACGTGTGCGCCACGGGGGTCACGCCGCTCGCGGCGATCCTGCTGCACAAGGGGCTGTCGAGCGGGGCGGCGCTGGCGCTGCTGCTGGCGGGCCCGGCGGCGAACCTGACGACGCTGCGGATGCTGGCGCAGCTGCATGGGCGGCGGGTGGCCTGGGCCTTCGCGGCGCTGCTGGCGCTGCTGGTGATCGGGCTGGGGCTCGGCGTCAACGCGGTGCTGGGGTCAACGGATCCGATGGCGCTGCACGACGCGGCGCACGGGGGGCCCGAGCCGTTCCAGGTGGCCTGCCTGGCGCTGCTGGGGGCCCTTGGGCTGGCGTCGCTGGCGAGGAGGGGGCCTCGCTTCTGGGTGGAGCAGGTGGTCGCGGCGGAGCACCAGCACGCCGCGCCGGACGGTGCATCCTAGCGATCAGCGCGCGCTCTTGGGGGCGCTGCGGGCGAGCTCTGCGTACTCCTGGATCTGCTCGCGGATGCGCTTCTGGTACTTGGCGGGCAGCTTGCGGAAGGAGGCGAGGAGCTCGCTGTCGCCGGTGGACACCTTGGCGGCGGCCTCGACCTCGCCGGTCTTGCCGCCGACCTCGACGCGCTTGGCCTCGCCGGTGACGAAGCGGAAGAAGGCGTCCCGGGGAACCTCGAGGACGTCAGCCCAGGCGTAGATACGCTTGGCCGGAAGGCCCTCGCGCCCCGTCTCGATGTTGCTGACGCTGTTGCGGCTCACGTACCCGAGGACCTCGATGATGTCGCCCTGGGAGAGGTTGAGCTGCTGGCGGCGGTTGCGGACGAAGGCCCCCACACGCTTGCGCAGATCGAGCCGATCTTTGTCTGTGGAGGATTTCCGGCGGGGTTGTGCAGAAGTTCTGGGCATCGTCTTTACTATGCCGACGACAGGGGGGGCCGCGCAAGTGCTTGCAGAGAGAATCCGGACACGGATACTTCGTCCATGTCGCCCCAGAGCCCTCGCGTCCGCCGGCTTGTGATGTTCCGTCATGGAGCCTGCTACCTCGAACGAGGGGGGCCTGCTGACGGCCCCTTCGAGCTGACCTTCCGCCGCAACGAGATGAACGAGGTGCTGAAATCCCTGGCGATCTGGGTCGCCAGCGGCAACGCCAGGGTCCAGTCCGTCTCCTTCGAGGCCCCCCAGGACCCCCAGCTCGCCCTGGCCGAGCGTCGCCTCCTCGCAGGGGAAGAAGGGGCCCTCGGGGCGTGGCTCGGGGCGCTCCGGGGCCGGCGTGTTCGCCTCCAGCTCGCCGCGGGGCCCGTGGAGGGGCTGGTGCTCGGGGTCGAGCCAGGCTCCCCGGGGCGCGTGCTGCTGGTGCCTCGCGGGGGGGTGGTTCAGATTGTCACACTCGCCGAGCTGCAAGGGGTCGAAGCCCTGGATGAACCGAGCCGTCAGGACCTCGATTTTCTCCTCGACCGGGGGCGCGCCCACGCCGCCGGGGAGCG
>JALOQB010000332.1 GCA_025453595.1 Polyangiaceae bacterium | reverse complement strand
CTCGGGGACCGTGGGGAGCGCGTAGGAGATCTGGGGCGAGACCCCCGAGGCAAAGGAGCCGCTCTCCTCGCTGTCATCGTTGGAGAAGGCGCAGCCGGGGTCTGCGGGGAAATCGGTCAGGCCATCGCCGTCGTTGTCGAGCCCGTCGGCGCAGCCAGGGACGCGCTGGGTGTCGAGTGGATCTGCGGGCTGGTACCCGAGGTCCTCGACCACCAGGCGCGTCGGCCCGAAGGCCCCCACCACGTGCACCGTCTGCTCGCTGGCGTAGCCGTTCACCAGCAGCACGTTGCGGCCATCAGCACGCCCTTGCCCCACGCCCTCCGGCGGCGCCGTGACCGAGACCACCGTGCCCGGCAGCACCGACACGCGCACGTAGCGGTTGAAGGAGGTGTCCCGCGTTCCATCGCCGCGGAGCGCCTCGATGTTCACCCGGAAGAACTGGCCCTGGGGGCAGGACACCTCGCCCGGAGGCCGGGGGATCCCGCGGAGATCCAGGCACAGCGGCGGATCTTGCGGGCCTGGCAGGGGCGAGCCGTCCTGGCGCACCACGTCGACCTTGAGCTTGAAGGTCTTGTCGGGCAGCTCACCCTTCTCGACGCAGCTCGCCAGCGCCATCCCGACGGCGGCGCACGTGAGACCACGGCGCCCCCACCTCAGCAACCAGGACCACCTCATGCTCACTTGCCCACCATGATGATGCGGTTGTCAGTGAAATTGCCCACCTGGTCGTCAACACAGGCGAGGAACTTGCAGGATTCGCCCCCCAGCTCGCAGGGATTGATGGCCTGCTCGCAGGACTGCTCCGCCTCCGGGGTCCGTGCCGAAGCGCAGGTCCGCCGGTGGAAGGCCGCGACGTCGTTGCGGCAAGCACGCAGCACGCAGCGGCCCTGTCCCCCACAGTTGCCGCTGGTCTCGCAGACCCCCTCCGCCGTCGAGGTCACCCCGCCCACGCAGGCGCATGCGAACTTGGTGGCGTCCCCGCAGTCGGCGTCCACCGAGCACTCTTTCAGGCCGTCGGAGGTCTTGTTGTCGGGGCTGTACCCGCAGGGGCGACCGCGCCGGATGAACTCGGTGAGGGCGTCGCGCTGCTGGATGCGGGTATCGAACTGGGTGGTGTTGGCCCGCAGGATACGGAAGCCGGAGCCGCCCTGCGCCAGGTAGTTGCTGGTCGCGAGCTCGTAGCTGGCGGTGTCGTCGATCTCCTGGAAGCAGCGGCCAAACCCCTGGGCATCGGGCCGCAGGTTGTCGCAGGCCCCCTGCTTGTTGGCCCCGCAGTCGCTGTCGGTCTTGCAGGGCCGGGTCGTGGAGCCGATGTAGATCTTGCGGGCGCAGGCCGGGGCGATGCAGGTGCCGGTGGCCAGGTTGCACTCGCCGCCCTCGGAGCAATCCTGATCGCTGGCGCAGGGGCCCACGAGGTCGGGGCGATCGGAGCAGGAGCCGCAGTCGAGCAGCACGCGTGCGCCGGCGATCTGCACCTGGGAGACGCACCCGCGGGAGGCCGAGCGACGGGCGACGAAGTCGAAGATCTTCTGCACCTCGACGCCGGACACGTTCATCCGGGAGACGGAGTTGTCGAAGGGGAAGATGTTGTAAAGCTGCTCGATCGAGATGGGGCCGGGCACCATGGCGGCGCGGATACCGGCCGAGTTGGTGAGGGAGAAGTCGGTCTGGACGCCCTGGCGCAGCCACATCGCGGTGGCCACCATGTTGCCCAGCGCCGAGTCGCCGCCGCCGGGCGCCGTGCGGGAGGAGCCATCAGGCGCGTAGCCGACCAGCAGGTCGAGATCGATCAGCGCGTCGAGCCCTTCTTTGTAGGGGCGCAGCAGGTTCTTGATGTGGACATCTTCCGGGATGTCTTCCGTGATCGGGAACAGCTTGTACTCGCTGGCGACCACCTCGTGCCCGTTGATCGGATCGTAGCCCTCGGGCATGTCGGCCCGGTCGTTGGAGAGCGTCAGGTCGAGGCGACCCACGAACTTGGCGAAGGCCCCGGCGTGGGACAGGATCACCTTGCGAGGGTTGCAGCGGCGCCGCTTGAACTTGGGCGGCTCGCCCTCTTTCTGGCCCCCGGCGTCGAGCACGTTGATGTAGTGATTGCCCTGCTCGTCGACCTGCTTGCAGTCCTCGATCTGCTTGGGCGGCTGGAGCACGATGTGGTTGTGCCCGCCGAGCACCACGTCGACCCCCGAGGTGTTCTCGATCATCCGCTCGTCGAACTCGAGGCCAATGTGCGAGACGATCACCACCACATCGACCATCGGTCGGATCAGGTCGGTGTAGAACTGGACCACATCCTCGGTGTTGTAAGGCAGCAGACCCAGGCTGTTGGGCTGCTCGAAGAGCGAGCCCAGGGTGGTCAGGTTACCGAGCCCGATGACCCCCACCTTCAGCCCGTCGAGGTTGAAGCTGGTCCAGGGGACGAGGGCCCGGGACATCCAGGTGCTCCCCGGGAAGGAAGCGTCGTCGGTGCGGTAGTTGGCGGCCAGGATCGGGAAGTTGGTCCACTTCTGGATCTGCTCGCTCAGGTTGAGCGCGCCGTTGTCAAACTCGTGGTTGGCCACGATCATCGCGTCGGTGCCGAACTCGGTCAGCACCCGCATCTCGGCCTCGCCCGTGAAGAAGTTGTAGATCGGCGCCCCCTGGAAGCAGTCGCCCCCGTCGAGGTGCAGCACCCGATCCGCCCGGGCCCGCTCTCGCTGCAGCACGTGGCCGATGCGCGCCGCGCCGCCGATCCGCGCGATCACCCCCGCGGGCCCCAGGCCCAGCTTCGAGTCAATCGACGTGACCTGCAGGTCGTAAGGGAACAACCGGGAGTGGATGTCCGAGGTATGGAGCAAGGTCAGGCGAACCTGACCCGGCGGTACATCCTGGGCGGGTTGTTCGGCGGGACACCCTGGCAACACCGCCGCCAGCAGCCCCAGCGCAGCGGTCGCCGCGCCGGCCCACCAGCGTGCCCTTGGACGTTCGGGAGCAGTTCTGTTCTGATCGCTCATGCCTGCTTCGCTTTTCCTCGGCGCCAACGCGGCGACACCCTAGGCAAAAGCACGCACGGGCCGCAAGGCCCATCGGCACCCTGTCACACCCTTGATGCAGGGCTCAGGGAGGCGGAGGACCCAGCTCCGACAGCATCCGGTGGGCGTCGCGCTGCTCCTCGTTCACCAGATCGCTCTTGATCAGCCCATCCCGCACCGTGATCACGCGCCGCGCGCACTCGGCGATGTCACGCTCGTGGGTCACGATGATGATGGTAATTTTCCGCTCTCGGTTGAGGCGCTGCAGCAGCGACAGCACCTCGTAGCTGGTGCGTGTGTCCAGGTTGCCGGTGGGCTCGTCCGCCAGCAGCAAGGGCGGGTCGGTCACCAGCGCCCTCGCGATCGCCACCCGCTGCTGCTGCCCTCCGCTCAGCTGGTTGGGCGTGTGGTGGGCGCGCGTACCGAGGCCCACCTGCTCCAGCGCCGCCAGCGCCCGATCTCGCCGCTCGCGGGAGCCCACGCCCCGGTAGATCAGCGGGAGCTCCACGTTCTCCTGGGCCGTGGTCCGGGCCAGCAGGTTGAAGCCCTGGAAGATGAACCCGATGAGCTGGTTCCGCACGATCGCCCGCGCGTCGTTCGAGCGCCGCCCCACGTCGATCCCCTGGAGGCGGTAGATACCCCGAGTGGGTCGATCGAGACACCCGATGATGTTCATCAAGGTGCTCTTTCCGGAGCCGCTGGTGCCGACGATGGCGGCCATGTCTCCTGCGTCGATGCGCAGGCTGACGTCGCGCAGCGCCCGGACCACGCTGGGGCCGGAGACGTAATCTTTCTCGACCCCGTCCATCTCGATCAACGGCTCGCTCACGGGTACCTCCTCAGAAAATCCGCGGCCCGCCGCGCTTCTTGGCGTCCTTGTCGTCGGCCTCGTCGACCACCACCTTGGCCCCCGGGTCGAGGGGTTCCAGGAGCGAGGTGTGGACGCCGTCGGTGACGCCGATCTTCACGACCTGGGGGGTGATCTTTTCTTTCCCTGGGGCCGCGTCGGTGAGCAGGAAGATACGCCCGGTGCCGGGGTCGAGGGGCTTCTCGGGTGGGGTGGGGATCGGCTTGCCGTCGGGCCCCTTCTCGGGGGACGGCTTGAAGCGCAGGGCCGCGTTGGGGAGCCGGAGGACCTTGCGGGCCTCGCGGGTCCGGACCGTGACGGTGGCGGTCATGCCGGGGCGCAGCTTGCGGTCCGGGTTGTTCACCTCGATGACGGCGGTGTACGTGACGACGCCCTGCACCGAGTTGGGGCTGAAGCGCACCTGCCCCACGGTGCCCTGGAAGCGCTCCCCGGGGAAGGCGTCGACCTGCGTCTCGGCCGCCATGCCCTCGACCAGCTTGCCGACGTCGGCCTCGTCCACGTCGGCATAGACCCGCATACGGCGGAGATCCTCGGCGATGACGAAGAGCACCGGCGCCTGGAAGCTGGCGGCGACGGTCTGCCCCTCGTCGACCTGCCGATCGGTCACCACCCCGTCGATGGGGGCGAAGATCTTGGTGAATGACAGGTTGGCCCCCGCCGCCGAGATGGAGGCCGAGGTGGCGGCGATCTGCGCCTTGATCTGAGCGATCTCGGCCCGGGCCACGTCGTACTGCCCCTGGGCCTGGTCGATCTCGGCCTGGCTCGCCAGGTTCTCGCCCCGGAGCTGCTTGAGCCGCTCCAGCGTGATCTTCGCCGACTGGGCCCTCGCCTCGGCCCCCGCCTGCATCGCCCGCTGCGCCGCCAGCTGCGCCCGCTGCTGCTGCACCTGGGCCCCCAGCAGCATCGGATCGATCTCGGCCAGCAGGTCGCCCCGCTTCACCTGCGAGTTGAAATCGGCCAGCACCCGCGCCACCCGCCCCGACACCTGGGCCCCGACCTTCACCTCCGTCAACGGCTTCACCACCCCCGTCGACTGGACCGTCTCGATCACATCCCCCTCGCTCAGCCCCTGCGTCATGAACCGCGGCGGCGGCGGCGGCGCGTTCTTCTTTCGCCACACCACGACCCCGCCGATCAGCCCCGCCAGCACCCCCAGCGCCACCAGGCGCCGCAGCCACTTGCGCCCCCCCTCCACGCTCGCGAGCTCTCGCTCCAGGTTGACCGCGGACCGGTAGGCTGTCGTGGGTGGGTTGGGGGCGGGGTCACTCATGGTCGCTCGGTGCCGACGTCCTAGCACGGGCTCGCCCCAACGAAAGTCCCCTCCTCTGCTTCATCCCGATGCACCGCTGCGCCGCCGCGGCGCAAGCCTCCCCTCGCGCTCTCCCTTTTTCCGCCCCGCTCCCCGCGGAATACCCCTTGCTCACGCCTCTGGCCATGACCCCTCCCACCACCGAGATGGCCGGCTGGCGCGCCGGTAAGCCCGTCGAGGACCCCGAGAAGATCAAGCGCTGGGGCCTCATCTCCGCCAAGCCTTCCGAGTACCTCGTCCATGTCCGCAACGGCAAGGTCCTCGCCTCCTCCTCGGGCCAGGGCGCAAGCTGCTTCAAATGGCCTCGCGATGCCGTCGCCATCGTCCCCACCTCGCTCCAGCAGCTCCGCTTCAAGGCCGACCAGGTCACCCTCGAACGCGTCGGCGTCGAGGTCGCTGGCCTCGCCGTCTACCGCATCGCCGACCCGCTCCTCGCCTACCGCATCCTCAACTTCAGCTTCCCCGAGCGCGCCCAGCAGAAGCTCGAAGAGACCCTCGCCGCCATGTTCATCGGCGCCGTCCGCCGCCTCGTCGCCAACCTCTCCGTCGACGACTGCCTCCAGAAGCGGAAATCTGCCCTCGCCACCGAGCTGCTCCGCGAGATCGCCCCCGTCGTCAGCGGCGAAGGGCACCCGGATGATCTCGCAGAAAAAGGATGGGGTGTCGTTATTGACACCATCGAGATTCAGGAGGTTCGCGTCCTCTCCGATCGGGTCTTCGCCGCGATGCAGGCCCCCTACCGGACCGCCCTCGACCAGCGGGCAAGGGAGGCCAAGGCCCAGGCCGACAAGGAGATCGCCGCTCGCGAGGCCCAGTACCTCCGGGAGACCGAGCTGGCCCGCCTGGAGACCGAGAAGGCGCTCCGCGAGCGTCGCCTCGGCGACCAGCGCGCCGAGGCCGAGGCCCAGATGGAGGCCGAGGTCCGCCGTCGCGAGCTGGAGGCCCAGGCCGAGGTCCGCCGCCGCGAGCTGGAAGCCCAGACCGAGGTCAAGCGCCGGGAGCTGGAGGCCGTCGAGGCCGAGGCCGAGCTCAACGCCCTGACCCTGAAGCAAACCCTCCTGGAGCGCAGCGCCCACCACGAACGCACCCGCGCCCAGCTCGACGCCGAGCTCCGGCGCCTCGCCGCGGACACTCGCCTCGCCGAGGGGCAGCAGGACGCGGAGGTCGCCCGCCTCCAGGCCCTCGCCGAGCTCCCTCGCGCCGAGGCCCAGGCGCGCCTCGCCGCCGCCCAGAACCTCCCCCAGCTCGCCGCCGCCATCGGGCAGCGCATCGGGGAGGTCAGGATCGCTCACTACGGCAACGACAACCCCTTTGGCTCCATCGCCCAGGCGATCCACGCGGTCATCGACCTGGCCCACAGCGCCTCCGCCCCTCGCCCGGGGGAGCGCCCCTGAACGCTCACTCCGCCGCGCGCTGCGCCCGTCTCGCCAGGATCCGCTCGCTCACCAGCCGCGCCGCCCGCTCGTCAAAGAGAAGACCGTTGTGACCCACCCCCTCCAGCACCACCACCTGGCTCCCGGGGAAAGCCGCGCTATGAGGCGGGGAGACCAGCAGATCGGCCCCGGCCACCACGCTGGTGTGGGGGATGTCCAGGGTGCCCTGGCGGAGCCGCGCCAGCAGCGGAGAATCCGGTGTCATCTCCTGGAGTATGGGTGTAAAACGACCCAGAGAAGCAGGGAGCTTCCGGGCGGTGGTGGTGCCATGGAAGGGGCTGGCGAGGGAGATGATCTGCTCGATGCGGGAGGCGCCGCCGAGCTCCTGGGCGTAGAAGCGAGCGACCACGCCGCCGAGGCTGTGACCGACCAGGTGAAGCCGGGCGCGGGCCGGGATGCCGAGGATGCGCTCGCGGAGCTCGGCCCCGAGGGAGGGGACGGAGCGAAAGGGGTGGTACGAGAAGCTGGCGATGTGCTCGATCCCCTCGGAGCGCAGGTGCCGTTCGAGGGGCTCGAAGACGCCGGCGGTGGCGAGGAACCCGTGGAGGAGAAACACCACGTCTTCCTGGGAGTGGGAAGGGAGCGGGACCCCGCGAGGCCGCCACTGGCGGTGCAGCAGGGTCGATTGGCGTCGCAGCGCCCCCACCTCGTGGAGCGCGGTCTTCAGCAGGTGTCGAGGGCCGTGTCCAACCACGGAGAGAAGTTAGGACCAAAAACGCCACCGCGTCGAGTTTCCCACAGGGAGGGGGCGTCCGCCGTCGAGGGGTCCTTGCCGCCCGCGGCGCCTCCAGCCCCCTCGCTCCCTGCCCAGCTGGTGTTCACCGCTCGGCAACGGAGGTGCGAGGTCCCCGGGTTCAGGAGGGAAAATGATAGATCCCCGGGACACCATGCAACCCCCTGAGCTTCGCCATGTTCGCCCCGAGGATGACCCCCAGCTCGCCGCCCTGATCCGCGCCGTCATGACCGAATTTGGCGCCTCGGGTCCTGGCTTCTCCATCCACGACGCGGAGGTTGACTCCATGAGCCAGGCCTACAGCGCCCCGCGCTCGCGGTACTTTGTGATCGCGCAAGGCGACCGCGTGCTTGGCGGTGGCGGGCTGGCCCCTCTCGCCGGCGCAGACGAGAGCGTAGGA
>JALOQB010000049.1 GCA_025453595.1 Polyangiaceae bacterium | reverse complement strand
ATGCCCGGCATGCCCGGCATGCCCGGCATGCCCGGCATGGGCTTCCCGGGGATGCCTGGCATGGGCTTCCCGGGGATGCCCGGCATGGGTATGCCTGGCATGGGCATGCCCGGCATGGGCGCCAGCGCCCCCGGCGAGAGCGTCACCAAGATGAAGCCCCTCAGCGATGGCGAGCGTAACGCCAAGAAGGCCCAGCGCCGCCGCGAGCGCGAGGCTCGCAAGAAAAACCGGAAGTGAGCCGGCTCGCCGCCCTCGCCCTCCTGCCCCTGGCCCTCGCTGGCTGCGTCGAGCGCAGCAGGTCGAGCAGCAACGCGGCGCGCCTGGCCCTCTACATCCTCGACGAACCTCCGGCCCAGATCCCCCACCCGACCCCCCTCGTCTTCGGCGAGAAGATCCGGCTCCTGGGCTACAAGCTCGACCCCGAAGGGCCCCTCAAACCAGGCCAGGAGGTCAAGCTCTCCCTGTACTGGCAATGCGAGGGCCGCCTCGACGGCGGATGGCAGCTCTTCACCCACCTGCTCGATGAGCAAGGCAACCGGCTGCCAGGGGGGCATTTCGACAACGCTGGCCCCCTGCGCGAGACCTCAAGCGGGCGCCAGGCGCTGCCTCCTTCCGACTGGAAGCAGGGCAAGATCTACGTCGACGAGCAGCCCCTCCGCATCCCCGACGAGGCCGGCCCCCGCGTCGCCCTCGCCGTGGGCATCTGGCGCGAGGACCAGCGGCTGCCGGTCGCTCCACCGGCCCCCCAGCACCGCCCCATCCTGACCCACTTCACCGTCGCAGCCCCACGCCGCGAGCCCCCCTCCCTCCGGGTCCCTCGACGCGCCGAGGCCCCCCCTGTCATCGACGGGAAGCTCGACGATCCGCTCTGGAAATCCGCCCCCTCCACCGGCCCCTTCGTCGACGTCGCCACCGGCGCCCCCAACCGCCTCTTCCCGGTCAACGGCACCGCCCAGATCGCCTGGGATGACACCCACCTCTACCTCGCCTTCTCCGTCCTCGACAGCAAGCTCCTCGGCGGCCTCACCCCCGGCCAGCGCGACCAGCGCGTCTGGGAACAATCCTGCGTCGAGATCATGATCGACCCCGATGGAGACGGGGATAACCGTGATTATTATGAGCTCCAAATAAGCCCCCAGAACGAGATCTTCGATAGCCAGTTTGACGGCTACAACCTGCCGCGCGGGGGCCCCCAGGGGCCCTTTGGCCACCAGGACTGGGACTTCCGCGGAGCGACCGCCGTGGCCCTGCGCGGCACCCTCGATCGGGACGACGACGTGGACGAGGGGTACACCGTCGAGGCCGCGATCGCCTGGTCAAGCTTCTCGAAAGCGCGGCGCGTGCCGCCGGCGGACGGCGACACCTGGCGCATCAATTTTTACGCGATGAAGCGCAACGGTGGGGTCGCCTGGTCACCCATTTTGGGGGAGGGGAACTTCCACAAGGCCAGCCGCTTTGGACGCGTCACCTTCGTCGCCCCACCAGCCCCACCGGCCAGCGCGCCCCCCCGCGGCTCGCGCTGAGGCGTAAGTTCGACCCCGCCGAACCACCCGGAGGAGGCGCCCCATACATCGGCGCATCCGGAGCCCCCGCGGAGCCGGCGCTCTCGCCCCCGGCCCCCCCCGGAGGAGCACCGTAGAGGGGCCCCGCGGCGCCGCCTTCGCCGCCGCTCCCCTCCCCTGCCTCGCCGCCAGCGCCGCCGCTCCCGGACGGCGGAGGCGCTCCGTACATGAGCCCTCCGCCCCCGTTGCCCCCCTGCTCTTCACCGGCCGAGCCCGCGCTGCCCGCCTCACCCCCGGCCCCTGCGTCGCTACCGCCCTCGCCTCCCTGTCCGGAACTTCCGGAGGAGCCCGCGATGGGCATCCCGTACATGGCCCGGAAGGATCCGTCATCGCCATCATCCTCGCAGGCGGTGAGGGTCAAGGTGGCGACGACCGCGAGGGCGGCGGCGCGGCTGAGGCGCCGATCGACGCCAGGGACCACGCGCTGCTGCTGCGCAGAGGCGTCGAGGGAGGTGCCACAGAAGGGACAAGAGGCTTCGGAGATGCGCACGTGACGCCGACAGCCAGGACAGGGAGCGAGTGCCATGAAAGCAAACGTATCGACCTGAACGCGGAGCGCAACCCCTTCCAGGAAAGGGGGCGGGCGGGCATGACGGCTGAACGGTACGGTGAACGGTAAAGGGAGATCGTCCCCAGGAAAATCGAGGGGGCGATGATTTTTTGTGATGGCAGGGGGGAGGAGGCTCCACCCATCGCTCGACCTCAGAGAGGCCCCTCCCGGTAGGGGCAAGGAGAACAACGATGAAGACGCTTTCTTTTGCCTGGGTTGCAGCGTTCGTGGTGGCCGGTGTGGCGGCAGGCTGTGGCGGGGAGACCAGCGCGGGCGGCCAGAACGGCTCGAACCTCAACGGCGCCGGCGAGGGTGGCTCGTCGGGCTCCGGCGGCACGGCGGGCACCGGTGGTACCGCAGGCACCGGCGGCACGGCAGGGACCGGCGGCTCTGCTGGCACCGGCGGCTCGGACGCGGGCTCCGGTGGCTCGGCCGGCACCGCGGGCTCTGCAGGCTCGGGCGCAGGGGGGACGGCAGGCTCGGGGGGCTCCGAGTGCGGCGGAGGGCTCCCGCCCAGCGCCGAATGCGCCAGCGACAAGGATCTGGGCAAGGCCTGCGGCGTCAACGGGACGTGCTCCAGCACCAACTGCGTGGGCGACGACGGCAAGCCCGTCTACTTCTGCAGCGAGAAGCCGAAGAAGTGCGGGGGCAAGGTGCCCCCGACGCCGGAGAACACCTGCGCCCCCGACGAGTTCTGCAAGTACGAGATCAAGCATCTCTGCGGCGCCTTTGACAGCCAGGGCGTCTGCACCAAGATCCCCCCGATGCCGGAGGGGGAAGGCTGCCCCTCGCCCGAGTTCTGGGTCTGTGCCTGCGATGGCCAGAAGTACTGCAACGAGGCCGTGGCCAACGCCAACGGGACCAGCATCACCGTGTGCCCCCAGGAAGAGTGCCTCCCCCCCAAGGTGGCCACCCAGATGTGCGCCGAAGGCAAGATCAAGGACATCTGCCTGGGCCCCAACGAGGCCCTCCCGGAGGCCTTCGAGAGCTGCGGGGACGGCACCTGCGCGGTCAACGGTCAATCCTGCGGCGGCGGCAAGGAGTGCGGCGGGTTCCAGGGCCTGAAATGCGCCCCCGACGAGTTCTGCAAGTACGCCGCCGAGGACATCTGCGGCGCCGCCGATGCGCTGGGTGTCTGCACCAAGAAGCCCGACGCCTGCGCGCCAGGCTGCCCTGCCCCCGAGTTCTGGGTCTGCGGCTGCGACGGTCAGAAGTACTGCAACGAGTGCGAGGCCGCGCTCGCCGGCACCAGCGCCTCCCCGTGCCAGGGGACACCGGTGAAGAAGTGCGGAGGCAAGGTGCCCCCGACGCCGGAGAACACCTGCGCCCCCGACGAGTTCTGCAAGTACGAACCCCAGGACATCTGCGGCGCCTTTGACAGCCAGGGCGTCTGCACCAAGAAGCCCGAGGCCTGTCCACCGGTCTGTGTGCCCGAGGACTCCCTGCTCTGCGGCTGCGACGGCCAGAAGTATTGCAGCGAGTGCGACGCTGCGAGCGCCGGTACCAGCATCACCACCTGCCAGAACTGAGCACCGTGCTCCGGCGCCCTGGCTGACCGCCAGCGAGGGCGGTCCCCAGGGCCATTGCATCGCAGCGATCGGGGCGAGGCAGAGGGGCGCTCGGGGCCATGAAGCGCACCCGCCCCGTGTTCCCCTGGCCTGTCAGGGTTCGCGCCGGGGCGGATCGCCGTCGGGCTGATCCTCGGAGGGCGAAGAGGGGTCAGCCTCGGGCAGGGCGCTGGCGGGGGCGACCTGGAGGCGTGCGGCGAGGAGGGCTTCGGCCTTCTGGCGCGCCGGGGCGAGGTCTTCATCCATATCGCGGAGGAGCTGCTTGGCCTCGGCCCGGTAGCGCGCCGAGAGCTCCTTGAAGTCCTCGTCGGAGATCTTGCCGAGGGAGTGTTCGCGCTGCAGATCCTTGAGGGCGAGGAGGATTTTTTGTTTCCGCTCCTGGAGCTCGCTGGGGGCGCCCAGGTCGATGGCCTCGTGGAGCGAGATGGGCGCGTCGCCGGCCAGGATGCGCAAGCTCCCCCAGAGGCCAGCGACCGCCCCGAGGAGGGTGCCACCGGCCAGCGCAAGGACCGCCGCGCCAGGCCCGCGGAAGGCCCCCAGCGCCGCCGCACCCAGGAACACCGCGGCCGGGGCGAGGATCGAGGAGCGCTCCAGGATCAGATCGAGGGGATTCTCTTTCGTATCAGCCATCGAGGCGCTCCAGCTCTTCGTCCAGGCGACGATCGTAGTCATCCGGGATGCCAGCGGCAGGGCCCCCGGCGAGGGCCGGCGTGCCGGCGTTCTTCCAGCGGCGCAGCAGCATCAGCACGCCAACCCCGGCCATCAGCACCCCCGCCACCGGGACCGCCCAGATCGCGCTGAGCTTGCCCTTGTTGGGGGGCACCGCGAGGGAGGCGGTGCCGTGGCGCGCCACGTAATCCTCAAAGATCTGCTGGTTGCTGGAGCCTGCCGACATCATGGCCCGGATGTGGGAGCGCTCCTCGTCCGCGGTGGAGCACACGCAGTTATCGAGGGGCAAGCGGGCGCAGGCGCCGCACTGGCACAGGAGCATGGGGAAGACCTCGCGCTCCTGGCTCGATCGCATCTCGACGGTGCCCGCGTGGAGCGACGAGGAGCCCTGGGCGAAGGCGCGGGCGGGGGTGGAGGCGATGAGCAGGGCCAGGAAGATCGAGGCGGTGAAGGAGCCGGCGGCGCGGGCGTAGGCCCAGGCCCCGGACTCGCCGAGGGCGAGGTCAGGCCAGAGGCAGACCGCGCTGCCGAAGATGACGATGATCAACCCCAGCCAGATGTAGGAGACCAGAGGGTTGATGTGGATCTGGAAGGTCGCCACCTTGGTCTGCGGGTTGGCGGAGCCAAGCACGACGTAGATGTCGTCGCGCAGCGTATGGAGCATCGATACTTCCGAGGTGGGCTGCTCGGGCATCTTGCGGTAGATGAACTTGGCGGGGCTCGCGACGCCGAGGGAGCTGCCGTCAGCGCGATCCACCTGCAGGTCGGCGAAGACCATCCGCTTGCCCGGGTCGACCTCCATGCGGGAGCCCTTGTAGGTGAAGCGGTAGCTGCCCACCTCGAAGGTCTCGCCGGGGCGGAGCGCGGTCTCTTTATCGACCCCCCAGGCCTTGCCGGTGAAGCCGACGAACATGAGGGCAATGCCGGCGTGGACGATGTACCCGCCGTAACGCCGGCGCCCCTTGCTGACGAGGCGGAAGAGGGCCTCCCCGATGCCCTCTTCCTGCTGGGAGGCGCGGCGTGCCTGGATGCCCCGGACGAACTCCTGGGTGATGACGGCGAAGTTGAAGGCACACAGGAAGGTGCTGATCAGCGGGAGCAGGGAGCCGAGGCCGCGGAGCAAGGTGCCCAGGGCCCCCGGGTAGATCTCGGGAGAGGCGACGATCGCCGGGAACCCGAAGAAGCCACCGAGGGCGAGGTGCGCCACGGCAAAGCCGACCGCGACGGCGGTGGGCAGGCGGAACGCCTTGATCAGCGCGGAGCGGCTGGTCTTGCGGTAACCGAAGAGCGGGCCCGCCCCCATGAGGGCGAAGACCGCCAGCCCCGCCGGGACCACCCACCGGTTGTAGAACGCCGGCCCCACCGTCACCGGCTCGGCCCACAGCTCGCTGATCTTCGGGAACACCGTCGCCACCGAGATGAAGGTCGCGATGCCCAGCAGCGCCCAGTTGTTGAACACATAGGCCGCCTCCCGCGAGAGCACCGTCTCGATGCGCCCCTCGGCCCGCAGCTGGGGCAGCCGCCACACGATCAGCCCCGCCGAGGCCGCCACGATCAGCCCCATGTAGACGACGAAGTACTTGCCAATATCGCTCTGGGCAAAGCTGTGGACGCTGGCGATCATCCCCGAGCGCGTCAGGAACGTGCCGAAGATCGTGAGGAAGAAGGTCGTGCACACCAGCGCGACGTTCCAGATCTTCAGCATCCCTCGCCGCTCCTGCACCATGATCGAGTGCAGGTACGCGCTCGCCGTGAACCAGGGCAGGCAGGCCGCGTTCTCCACCGGGTCCCAGGCCCAGTAGCCGCCCCACCCCAGCTCTTCGTAGGCCCACAGCATGCCCAGGCCGTTGCCGATGCTCAGGAAGAGCCACGCGAAGAGCATCCACTTGCGCGACGCCCCGATCCACTCGCTGTCCAGGCGCCCCGTCACCAGCGCCGCCACGGCGAAGGCGAAGGGCACCGCGCAGCCCACGAAGCCCGTGTAGAGGCTCGGCGGGTGGATGGCCATATAGAAGTTCTGGAGTAGCGGGTTCAGCCCCTCGCCGTCGGGCCTGGCCCCGGAGAAGGAGGTCCAGAAGGGGTTGGCGGCGAAGAGCATCAGCACCAGGAAGAACCCCAGGATGCTCATCAGCGTGGCGATGACGTAGGGCTGCAGCTCGCGGTAGCGCCCCTTCATCCAGGCGACGCAGGCCCCGGTGTACCCGGACAGCAGGAACGACCACCAGAGCAGCGAACCGTCTTGCCCGCCCCAGAGGGACGCGAAGAGGTAAGGCAACGGCATGCTGCGATCGCTGTAGCGGGCGACATACCGGATACGGAAATCATGGGTCACGAAGGCGTAGGCGAGGACCAGCAGCGCCAGCCCCACGAGGCCGATGGTCCCGTAGGCGCCCAGGCGCGCCGCCTCCAGGGTCCGCGGGCTCCGGTTACGCCCGGCGACCAGCGACACCGCGAAGGTGTACGCCGCGCTCACCAGGACCGCGTAAAGAACGCCTGTCCCGAACTCAGGCAACGACTCAAACATGGTTGGAACGCAGCCTAGCTCAGCAACGCCGCGTCAGCACGCGGAAGCAATGCGGGTCGCCCCCGACCGTCAACCCTCGCCACCCGCGCGGTTCAATGCTTCTTGAACGGGAGCAGGTGCGTGATGTACCAGGCGCCTCCCCACGAGATGATCACCCGCACCTCGATGTGGCGTGATTCCCCGGATGCCGTGCGGTAGCGCAGCTTGGCCCGGAACGTCCGGTGGTATCCGATCTTGTTCCCCTCCTCGCCGGGCTTGACGAACGTGGGCGCTGACCCCAGCGAGAAGCCGTCAAAGGTCGCACCCTCCAGCTCCGAGCGCCTCTTCCGGTGGAGCTGGTGGATATCTTGCTCGTAAACCCGGTAGAGTTGATCCCAGTACTTGCCCGAGTTTTTCACGTCCTTCAGCGGCACAAAAGGCTCGCGAGGGAAGAAGAAATGGGCCGCTCGCGCCGGGTCATCCTGCTGGATGGCCTCGAAGAGCTTGCGCGCCTGGGTGGTGAGATCCTCGCTCTCCAGGGCGGGGCGATCCTTGTTCAGCTCGCCCAGCTCGGAGCGCTTCGCCGCCAGCACCGTCTCGATCGGGATCGTCGCAGGTCGCGGCGACGCCGAGGAGGCCACCGCAGCCGCGACAGGCGCCGACGAGGCCGCCGGAGACGCCGCCACCGAGGCGACCGGAGCGCTCGCCACCGGGGCGCTCGCCACCGGGGCGACCGAGGGAGGCGGCGCGGCAGAAGCCACGGAGGCCACCGCGCGGGCGGTGGCCTCGGGGGGAGCTTCGGGGGAGGTCGAGGCCGCGCAGGCCGCGAGCGACGCCCCGAGGAGCGCGGCGAGGTAACTTGTCCTGCTCAAGGATGACCAGCGCGACGCGGCGGTTACGGGCCCGGTTGTTGGCGGTGACGTTGGGCACCAGCGGGCGCTCGGAGCCGTAGCCGCGGGCCTCGAGGCGCCCGGAGTTGACGCCGAGGGACACCAGCCGATCGCGGACCGCCTGGGCGCGCTGCTCGGACAGCGTCTTGTTGATGGCCGGGGTGCCCTGGTTGTCCGTGTGGCCCTGGATCTCGAGGCGACGGATCTTCGGGTTGCGGCTCAGCACGTCGGCGATCTCCTGGAGGAGCACGTCGCTGTCCGACATGATCTTGGCGCTGCCGGTCTCGAAGTGGACCTGCTGCTTGATGATCAGCTCGCGCTTGCCGATGGTGACCTGGGGGTTCTTCGGGCGCTTGACGATCGAGATGGACACCTTGGCGTCCTCCCGGGCCTTCACGTCGGTCTGGCCCATGCCGCCCAGGTGCGTCTCGGAGGTGGTGTTGATCTTGTAAGCACCTGGCACCAGATCCGTGAAGCGGAAGGCGCCGCTGCCGTCGGTGGTGGCCGAACGCTCCTTGCCGGAGCCATCGACGAGCTTGACGGCGACGCCGCTGACGCCGCTGCCCCCCTCGCCGTCGGTCACGCGGCCCGAGATGGTGCCCAGGCGCGGCAGCGCCTCGAGAGCGCAGTCGATCTCGGAAACATTGCCGCCCGGAGCGGGGGCAGGCAAAGACGGGGGCGGCATCGGGGCGCCAGCCACCGGCGGGGGCGGCGGGGCCATCGGATCCGCCGGGGGGACCGGGGTGGTCGCCGGAGCCGCCGCCGTGACCGTGACCGAGCAGGTGCCTTCCTTGTAGCCGTCGGCCTTGATGCGGAAGGTGTAGGTCCCGGGCTCGAGGTTCGAGGTCTTGAAGCGGCCCGTGCTGTCGGTGACAAAGCCCGTCGCGTCGCGGCCATCAAAGTGCACGATCGCGTTGGCGATCCCCTGCTGGTTGCCGGCCTCGTGGACCAGGCCCGAGACCAGGTACTGGGGCGGCGGCGGCAGCGTGACCACGCGCTCGACCGGCGGCGCCTCCTTGATGACCGGGGGCCGCTCGACCACATCAAAGGCGTAGCCGACGCCCCACCAGAGCGTCCAGGGGGCCTGCGGCGCCACCTCCTCGATGAACTTCTTGTGACCCGAGACCCCGATGTCCAGGGCGCCGGTCACCACCAGCCCCTTGAGGAACGGGTTGACCCGCACGCCCAGCGAGAACCGCGAGGGCGTGGTGCCAAACTCGGACGCGTTGGCGAGGCAGTTCTCGCCGGGGTAAATGCGCCCCTGGCGGCAGGCGTAGTCCTGGCGGTTCACCGGGACGTCGACCGTGTACTCGGCAAAGGGGCGCACCGAGCGGATCTTCTGCCCGGGCTCGAACACCCCTTCGAGGGCCACGCCCATCTCGGCCAGGTCGACCCGGTTGATGCCCAGGCCAAAACGCTCGATGCGGGTGATGCGGTTGCGCCCCCGCTGCTCCTCCGTGGCCTCGACGATCTTGCCGGAATTGTCGAGCCGGTAGCCGATGTTCAGGTGGGCCAGCAGCGGGATCCCGCCGCCTTCCTTTCGGAAATCAAAGGTCGACACGATCCGACCGCGGAAGCTGGTGCTGTCCCCGTTGAGCCCCACCCCCCCGCTCCCGTTGAGCAGCAGCAGCTGCAGGTCGGCGCCCACGTTGAACATCCGGTTGGGCGCCGTCGGCAGGAACACCTTGGCGCCCAGCGTCGTGTCGCCCAGCACCTGGAGCAGCTCCGGGCTGCCCTGGTTGTTGCCGTTCGCAAACGAACGGATCGCCACGTACCCCTCCAGGAACCGGGTCACCGTGGCCGAGGCCGCGAAGGTCGCGCCAAAATGGTTGGCCTCGTCCTCCCGCTGCGTCGTACAGGGCGTGCTGCCCTTGCACAAGAACCCCGTCGCCGAGAAGTAATCCCAGAGCACCTGCAGTCGAAATGTACCCACGGGCGCCGAGGTCGCGTTGGCCACCCGGAGCAGACCGGTGGAGCCGCTGACGGTCAGCATCTCGTGGAGGTTGGCGTCACGGCGGGCCCACTCGTCCTTGGGAGCGGCGGGGGCCGGCGCGGGGGCATTGCTGTTGGCGCCGAAGGCAAAGCCCCAGCCGGCCTGGTTCGGGTCGCCTGGCGGAGGAGCAGGGGCCGCCTCCGGGGGCGGGGCCGCGGGGGCACCGGGCGGTGCGCCGGGAGGCGGAGCCGCGGGGGCCGGCGGAGCCGCAGGCGGCGGGGCCGCGGGGGGTTGCGCGGTGGGCGGCTGGGCAGGGGCTGGCCCCGTGGGAGGCCAGGGCGGCGGTTGCTGGGCCAGCGCCGGGGAGGTCAAGCCCGCGAGGGCGAAGAAGGTGAAGAGGGAGGGAGAAAGAAGGGGCTTGGCGCGCATCGGACCTCGAAGATTGGCGACGGATGGTTACCCGGGAGCCAGGCATGGAGCTCGGCCTTCGGGCGCCATGCAGCGGCCCACCTTGTACCACCGAAGCTCCCTGGGCCGAAAGTTTCCCCGCACCGGGGCCCGAGGATCGGGGGGGTGGAGCCATTTTGGGGGCAACCGGTCGGGCCTGCGGTGCTAAAGAGGGCCCATGGCGAGCCGCGGCCGGATCCTGGTCGTCGACGACGAGGCCAACGCGAGAGCAGCGCTGTCCGAGATCCTCCACGAGGAGGGGTACACCACCGAGACCGCCGCTGACGGCTTCAAGGCCCTGAAGAAGATCGAAGATTTCGACCCGGACGTGGTGCTCACCGACCTGAAGATGCCGGGCCTCGACGGCATCGGCCTGGTCGAGAAGGGCAAGACCGCGTCGCCGGCGGTGGTGTTCGTGGTCATGACCGCGTTTGGCACCATCGAGAGCGCGGTCGAGGCGGTGAAGCAGGGGGCCGAGAACTACCTGACCAAGCCCCTCGACATGAAGATGCTGGTGCTGGTCACCGAGCGGGCCATGGAGAAGGCCCGGCTGCAGCGGGAGAACCTGCGCCTGAGGCAGATCCTCAAGGAGCGCAACGCCCTGGGCCACATCATCGCCCAGGACCCGAAGACCCAGGAGGTCCTCCGCCTGGTCGAGCAGGTGGCCCCCACCCGCGCGAGCGTCCTGGTGCTGGGCGAGAGCGGCACCGGGAAAGAGCTGATCGCCGAGGCCATCCACCGGGGCAGCAACCGCCTCAAGGCCCCCTTCATCCGGCTCAACTGCGCCGCGCTCGTCGAGTCGCTGCTGGAGAGCGAGCTCTTTGGCCATGAAAAAGGCTCGTTCACCGGCGCCGTGGGCCGGCGCGAGGGGCGCTTCAAGCAGGCCGACGGCGGCACCCTCTTCCTCGATGAGGTGAGCGAGATCCCCCTGCCCACCCAGGTCAAGCTGCTGCGCTTCCTTCAAGAACGCACCTTCGAGCGCGTCGGCGGCAACGAGACCCTCAAGGTCGACGTCCGCATCATCGCCGCCTCCAACCGCGACCTGCGCCGTCAGGTCGCCGAGGGGCGCTTCCGTGAAGACCTGTACTACCGCCTCAACGTCGTCAGCGTCGAGATCCCTCCCCTGCGCTCGCGCCGCGGCGACATCCCTCCCCTCGCCGCCTTCTTCCTCCGTCGCTACGCGGAGGAGAACGGCAAGCGCCTCGACGGCTTCTCCGAGGACGCCCTCGCCGCCCTCCTCGCCTACCCCTGGCCCGGCAACGTCCGCGAGCTGGAGAACGCCATCGAACGCGCCGTCGTCCTCGCCACCGGCGACCGCATCGAGCTCTCCCACCTCCCCACCACCGTCATCCCCGAGCAGCGCCGCGACGAGATGCCCCGCGTCCCCGGCGCCTCCATCGCCGAGCTCGAACGCTTCGCCATCCTCCGCACCCTCGAAGCCTGCGGCGGCTCCACCTCCAAGGCGGCCACCGTCCTCGGCATCAGCGCACGCAAGATCCAGTACAAGATGCACGAGTACCGCGGCGGCGTCCCCGCCGCACCCCCCTCCGGCCTCACCCCCGACGACAAGGACGAGGAATGACCCTCATCCAGGTCGATGACCTCAAAAAAACCTTCTTTCTCGGCGTTTTTCGCAAGCGCGTCGATGCCGTCAAGGGCGTCTCCTTCGCCGTCCAGAGCAACGAGATCTTTGGCTTCCTCGGCCCCAACGGCTCGGGCAAGACCACCACGATCAAGATGCTCATGGGTCTTATTTCACCCACAAGCGGCCAGGCCACGCTTTTTGGCCACCCGATCCCCTCGGTCGAGGCCATGAAGAAGATCGGGTTCCTGCCGGAGAGCCCGTACATCTTCCCGTACCTGACCCCGCGGGAGTACATCGAGATGTGCGGTCGCCTGTCGGGGCTGAAGGGGTCTGCGCTGCGAGACCGGACGACGCAGGTGATGAAGCGGACCGGGATCGAGTACGCGGGCGAGAGGCCCGTGCGCAGGCTATCGAAGGGCATGGGGCAGCGGACGGCGCTGGCGGCGGCGCTGGTGGCAGACCCGGAGCTGCTGGTGCTCGATGAGCCGATGAGCGGCCTCGATCCGATCGGGCGCAAGGAGGTGCGCGACATCATCCTGGGGGAGCGGCGAGAGGGGCGCACGGTGTTCTTCTCGACGCACATCCTGGCGGATGCCGAGAGCCTCTGCGACCGGGTGACGATCCTGAGGGAGGGGCGCGCGGTGGTGAGCGGAGCGCTGCGGGATCTGGTGCGCGGCGACGTGATCCACACGGACGTGACGCTGGCCGGGGCGAGCGAGGCGCTGGAAGGGCAGCTCCGGGAGGGGGGGCACGAGGCGCAGCGTCGAGCAGGGCTGCTGGTGCTCGCCGTGCAGGGGCAAGAGCGTGTCAACGAGGTGCTGCTGGCGGCGATCCAGGGGGGCGCCCGGGTGGTCGAGGTGACCCCGCGCCGCGAGACCCTGGAAGACCTCTTCGTGCGCCGCGCCATCGACGCCTGAAGACGGGAGCCCGCCGATCCCGTAGCCTCGGCCCATGGCCAACGAAGCCACCATCGAGCGATTCTACCGGGCCTTCCGTGACCTCGACGCGGACACCATGACCGCCTGCTACGCCGAGGACGCGCGCTTCGAGGACGCCGTCTTCCAGCTGCAGGGGCGCCGTGAGATCGGCGGCATGTGGGGCATGCTCTGCTCCGCCGTGAAGGCCCGGGGGCGCGACGAGTGGCGCCTCGAATTCAACCAGATCCACGCCGAGGGCGACCGCGGCACGGCTCACTGGGAGCCCACCTACCGCTTCAGCGCCACCGGCCGCCTCGTCCACAACGTCATCGACGCCTCCTTCGAGTTTCGCGGGGGCCTCATCGCGCGCCAGACCGATCGCTTCGACTTCTGGCGCTGGTCCCGCCAGGCGCTGGGGCCGGTGGGTTTCCTGCTGGGCTGGAGCCCGATCCTGCAAGGAAAGGTGCGGCAGCAGGCGGCGAAGAACCTCGCCGCGCACCTCGCCCGCCAGCCCTGAGCTCCTCAACCGTTGCCCTCCTTGAAGCAACGGAACCCCAGGTCCGGGGCCGCCCCCCGGGAGAACGACCGGTGCACCACCGACGGCCCGCGCTCCGGCTGATCGCGCCAGCGCCCTCCCCGCACCACCTGGCCCCCGCGCTCCGCGGCGCTGCCGGTCCATTCCCACACGACGCCCACCCCAAGCGCCTCGCCCCCCAGCTCCGCCGCCGCGGCCTCCCACTCCTGCTCCGTCGGGAGCCGCTTCCCGGCCCACCGCGCGTAGGCCTCCGCGTCCTCGAAGCGCACCTGGACGCAGGCGTCTTCGTCCCGAGCGCCCAGCGGAGGCCAGTGGGGCGGCGCCGGGTGCCCGGTGCTCAGCAAGAACCCCTCGAACTCCCCTCGCGTCACCGGCCTCGCGTCGATCCACCCGCCCTGCGGAAGCCGGAACATCGGCCGCGCGTCCCGGCTCACGTACGCGATCCGAGGATCCCGTAGCCAGCCCCCTGCCGCGGGCTCCGGCGCGGGCGCGCTCAGCTCGGGCCAGGGCCCAGCGGACCACCCGGCGACCCGCTGGATCGCCCCCTCCTCCACCAACACCGTGGCCCCCGCCACCGGCGGTACCCCCACCCCATGCACGTATTTCTCCAGCGCATCGGCCCCGACGGGCTCGTGGAGCGCCAGCGCCCCAGCCAGCGCCTGATCCAGCTCTTTCCAGGAGCGATGACGCCCCGCTGGCGTCGGCGCCAGGCACCGATCGACCAGCGCGCTCACCGCCGGGTGCAACCCTGGCCGGGCCCTCGCCACCGAAGGGACCTCCCCCTTCTGCAGCGCCGACATCATCGAGAAGGTCGTTTGCCCCGCGGCACGCAGCGGATGATGCCCTGCCAGCATCTCGTGCAGCAGCAGCCCCAGCACGAACTGATACCCCGCCTCCCCCTGCGGCTCCTCCCGGATCTGCTCCGGCGAGGAGTAGGCGATCAGCTCGTCGAAATGCAGGATCGCCGCCCCCACGGCCTGCCGCGATCGCTCGCCTGCGTAGGCCGGGACCACACGTACGGAACCTCCATACAGAAAGATCCGCGAGGGGTCGAGGGAGAAGGAGGCGAGGGCCGCCGGGGCGGGGCGGGCGGTCCAGAGAGGGAGCAGGCCCCGGGCGATGGCGAGGGCCACGGCGGGCGGCATGGAGGCTCCGTCGGCGCGGAGCCGATCAAGGAGGGCCCGCAAGGGCAGGCCCTCGATCCACTCCTCGACGGTGGCCCGCGGCACCCCACCCCGGACCAGCGCAAGGAGCGGGCGAGGCGCGACGCCCCGGTCGAGCCAGCGACGGCTGGCGGCCAGGTGGGCGAACAGAGGCTCGAACTCGGGCCCCGTGTCGCCCAGGATACGCACCAGGACCGGGGTGACCTCCGGGCCCTCGACGGGGGCCTGCCGGTAGCTCGATGCGCCAGCCTCCACGCCCGAGGACGAGGGGCCCAGCAAGGCCCCACGGTGGACCTGCATCGGCCCACCCGAGACCGCACGGGCCTCGATCACCAGGCGCTCCGCCCGGGGGGCCTCCGCGAGGGTCAAGCGCTCCAGGAGCTGCAGCGTGGGGCGGATCGGTTCCATCCTCCACAGACTAACCTGAAGCCACCGATTCGATCCGGGTGGCCAGCAGCGACCCCGCTCCCGCCTGCCGCCTCCCGCCTCCCGCCTGCCGTCTGCTGCCCCTGGAAGCTCACTTCTTCGAGAAGCGCATCACCCGGTCGATCACCAGGGTCGAGGGCGCTGGCGCCGTCGCCGTGCCCGGCTCCTGGTAGACGCGGAACGCCAGCGAGACCAGGTCCTCGTCCGCGATGCCATCCGGACAGGTGCCATAGGGAATCTCTGTACATCCGGCCTCCCCACCGCAGGAGCGAGCCAGCTTCCAGGCGTAGAGGCGCGGGGCATCCGGGTGCTCTGGCAGGAAGGTCGAGGCGCTGCCCTCGTACTCGGCGCTGGTGACCGAGAGCACGCCGACCAGGGATTTCACCGCGTACACGCTGACGCTGCCGTAAGAAGCCTTGCCGGACGCCGCGTGGTTGACGCCGTACACCATCAGGAAATCTTCTGGATCGTCGAGGAGCTTCTGGGGGACGGTGGCCGGGTAGATGGTGTCACGGTTGTCGTAGGCGCAGGCGGCCTCCCCGGCGAGACAGGCGTCCGGATCCGGCGTGCCCTGGGTGGTCAACATCACCTTGGAGGTGTACCCCGGGAAGGCCTCCTGTATCGCCTTTTCCAGCAGTTCCACCGAGGGTTCGAGGGCCGCCTCGGTGTTCGTGGTGTCCTTGGGGCGCGGCTGCTGCGGAGGGAAAGGCTGGGGCGCGGCCGCCACCCGCGGGGTGACCCGCAGCACCGTTCCTGGAGGCGCCTTCCGGTACGCCTCGAAGGCCGCCGGCTCCTCGGGGATCGCCATGCGGAACAGCACCGAGAACGCATCCGCCTCCGCCTCCAGGCCAGGGCGCGATTTGCTCGGATCGAACACCAGCGAATGGATCCATGACGACGGGTAGCCGGCCGCCACCAGCGACGCCCGCACCTGGGCATCCACCCCTTGATCGAGGGCCGCCACGATCACCACCGGCCGATCGAAGGGATCCCCTCCCCCTTCCTTGAACATCATCCGATCGTTCAGCGTCTCGTTCACGCTCGCAAAGGGCTGGATCACCTTGCCGTTCTCGGTGCGCTGCGAAACGTAGGGCGTGAAGCCAAAGTACTTCCCGCGCGGGGGGGTCTTGCCGACGTACACCACCGCCTCGTCCGCCCGGAGCCGGTAAGCCGGAGAAACCCCCTTTTCATCGGCAAACGGATTGGGTTCCACCTGCCCCTTCCCCGGGGGCACCCGGAAGGTGGCGTAGGGGCTGGAGGGGTTGTTCCCCAGGCAGCTTGTCGCGCAACACCCCGAGAGATCCAGAAACTCGAAGGAACCGTCGAGGACATCGAACCCCCCGGCGTCCAGCTTCTCGCGGAGCTGCTGCAGGTCCCCTCCGGCGCTCGCCCCGCCCGTACCGCCCGTGCCTCCGGAGCCCGCACCGCCCTGGCCCTCGCCAGCACCGCCCATCCCGGCGCCGCCAGCCCCGGCCCCCCCCTGCCCCGCGAGCCCGGCGGCCCCGGCCTCTCCCTGGCCTGCGGAGGCGCCGGCCCCGGCGGGAGGAGGTGCATCCTCCCCGCCGCAGCCCTGAAAGAGCGAGAGCACCAGGGAGGCAGCAACGCAACACAGCAGGGCACGAGGTCGTGGCATGCCCCCGGATGCCCGGCGCCGGGCTCCGGGATCACAAAATCGACACGGCTGGCGAATACCGCGGGCAGGACGCTTAGCCGCTCCGCAAACCGACCGCCTCCCGCCTCCGGACTCCGACCCCCAGGAGCAAGGCCCCCGCCGCCACCCCCAGGGCCCCGAGCGCGAGGCGTGTCTGGATCTGCTCATGCAGGTCCCGGAGGATCCGCACCAGCAAGACCTGTCCTTGCAGTTCGATCGGTCGCTCGTGGCTCAACCTCGTCTGGGAGCGCGCCACGATCAGGTGAAAATCCTCGTTCGAGCGCCAGGCACCGGCAAAGGCCAGGAAGCCCAGGGCCCCCGCAAGAGCAGCCGCGAGAGGAAGCGCAAAGGCACGACGAGAAGGGGTGAACATCCCCCGGGCTCAAGCAAGCCCAATGCCATCAAGAAGCAACGGGGAGAGCGCATCGTTTTGGCGGAGAAAACCCAGGGAGCAGGACAGCCTGGCACCAGGCACCAGCAGACCTCGCCATCCTGACAAGCGGAGCACTGCTGTCCCTGCGAAGCCCCCGGGGCGTGAACCCCGAAGGACCTTCACCCGGTGGTGACCCCCTCAGGAGCGGCAACCCCGAGCGGCAGCGAATCCGCGCTCCCTGTGGTCAACTCGGGGGCAGGGGCGGGAGCGTTGGCAAGATCCTGGAGGTAGAACGCCATGACCTGGCGCAGAGGGCCCATCACCACATCGGCGACCAGATCGCCCATGTCGGCCATGGCCTTGACGCGAAGCTCACGGGCGAGGCGCTGGGGCGCATCACCGGCGGTGGTGGGCATGGCCGAGAGGCCGATCGAGAGCAGGCCAGCGAGGAGCGCGGTACCTGCCTCGGTGGTCAGAAAATCGGCGATCTTCTTGCGCATGGCCTCGTCGTCGGGGCCCAGGTGCCGCGAGAGCACACCGACCAGCGGGTCACGCGTGAGCTTCACCAGCTGGTTGCCCGCGGTACGCCACGCCGCCTCGGTGGCGTCGCTCTGGAGCGTCTTGGTGATCGGGTGATTGAGCAGGTGGGAAGTGGTCGACATGGCAGCGCTCGCAGGTTGGAGAACGGACGAGGATGACAGGTGGTGACTGACAGGCTCCCCTCCAGTGTGCATCGCCCTCGCCTCGCCGCAAGGATGCATCGGATATATTTTGTCCGTATCCCGGAGCATGGACGCTGAAAATCGCTGCTCGGAGCCGAGGGAGGAAGTTAAGGAAGCGAGCCAGGTACGGAGGACGAGGGCGGAGCCGGCGAAGAGGAGGACAAGGTAGACAAGGAGGCGAAAGGGGCGCTCCGGGAGGCGCGCGTGGAGGCGATCGCCGAGGAGCACGCCGAGGGCCAGGGAAGGCAACAGGAGGGCAGAGTCGCGGAGGGTCATCAGCGAGAGGCGACCGAGGACCAGGAACTGGGCGAGGAGCAGGCCGTTGAGGAGGATCCAGAGGACCGCCAGGGTGGCGCGCATCGCACTCCGGTCGGTCAGGCGACGGCTGAGCACGTAGACGATCACCGGCCCGCCGGAGCCAAAGAGACCGTGCACCACCCCCCCCAGCACCAGCAGGACGTGGTGCAGCACCGGAGGCAAGGGGGAGGCGAGGGAGGGCTGGGGTCGAAGCTGACGGCGAAGCTCCAGCAGCGCGAGGGTCACGATGAAGAGACCGAACGCGAGGCGCCCCCCGCGGGAGCCCTGGAGGTGCGTCAGGGCCAACCCCAGCGCCGCCCCCACCCCCACGGCGGGCAGCACGCCACGCCCCAGGAAGCGGAGCTGCGCCTGCCTCGGGGCGCGGGCCAGCAGCAGCGACGAGAGCAGCAGGTTGAGGGGGATGAAGCGCACCAGCAGGGCGTCCAGCCCCAGGAAATGAGCGCCCAGGGTGACCGTGAGGACGGTGCTCCCGAAGCCCACGATCGACTCCAGCAGGAAGGCCCCGAAGACGATGAACACCAGGGGGAGATTCGAGGAGCCGAGGGCGTCGGTCATGATTCCGTCACGCGGGTCATCTTCCTGGCGAGCGGCGAGGAAAACCCGGGCCATCTGGTGTAATCGAGGGGCCACTCCCCGCCAACGAGGATCCCTCCGTGAGCGCCATCCCCGCCGAACCCCGCGACCTCGCCCAGGAAGTCTTCTTGCTGCTCCAGTCCCTCGACCCGTCCCGCCTGCGGGCCGAGCTCCAGGAGAACCTGCGGCAGCGGGCGGAGGAGCTACGCAACCAGGCCCAGGCGCTGGTCCAGCAGGGGGAGCCGGGGGCTCCCTTCGCGGGGGTGGCGGCGGTGCTCGAGAGCGCTCCGGAGGCCGGCGCCGGGGACTGGGAGAGCTTCCGCAAGCGCCTCCACGTGGCCTACGACGGTCTCGTGGTCGCGCTGCAAGGGCAGGCGATCGCCCTGCCAACGGTGCGACCGACCAACTACACCCGCAGCCTGTTCCACGTGGGCTCCGCGGTGGGCAGCGCGGTGCTGGTGCAGGGGGTGATCTCGCAGCGCGCAGTGATCGCGGTGGCCGGGGCCTTCACCCTCGCGGGCTGGACCATGGAGATCTCGCGACGCCACAGCGCCACCGTCAACCGGCTGCTGATGCGGGCCTTCCAGCACGTCGCTCACGAGCACGAGCGGCACCGGATCAACTCCTCGACCTGGTACACGACGGCGCTGCTGCTGATCGCCCTCACCCTGTCGCCGATGGCCTGCACCGCGGCGCTGATGGTGCTGGGCCTGGGCGATCCGGCGGCGGGGCTTGTGGGGCGGCGCTTCGGTCGAATCCGGCTGGCCAGCGGCAAATCCCTCGAAGGGGCCCTCGCCTTCGTCGTCGCCGGGGCCCTCGCCGCCGGTGGCGCCCTCGCCCTCGCTTACCCCGCCCTGCCCCTGACCTCGGTGCTGCTGCTGGCCCTGGCCTCCGCCGTCGCCGGGGCCCTCGCCGAGCTGTTCCTCCCCCGCATCGACGACAATTTCAGCATCCCCCTCGCCGCTGGCGCTGGATGCACCCTCGCGGCGATGGCACTCTCGCTCCCATGAGCTCCGCACCGACCCCGACCGCCGAGCGCGTCCGTTCGCTCCTTGCCTCCCGCGAGGCGGCCCTTGCCGAGCACGGCACCCTGCTCGACCAGGCGACCCCCGACGTGTTCCTGAGCGTGCTCGTCGAGGCCGCGTACCTGCTCGCCTCCGCCGACGGGGTGGTCTCGGCCCCGGAACGGCAGACCCTCGCCTCCACCATCGCCCACGTCCTCGGCGGGGAGCTGCCCCCGGAGGAGCTGATGGCGATGATCGACGCCTTTGCCGAGGCCCTCACTCAGGATGGCCGCGATCGTCGCCTCGCCGCCATGGGCCATGCCCTCCCGGACCCCCCTGCGCGCCGCGCGGTCGTCGCCTTCGCTGCCCTCATCGCCCTCTGCGACCGCGAATTTGTGTCTGAAGAGCGCGAGATGCTCGACCTCCTTGGCGCCACCTTCGGCCTCGATCAGGCCGCCGTCCGCGCCATCCTGAACGAGGTCGCCGACTCCCTCACCGGTTGACCCCTCAGCGCGCCATCCCCCGGAGCCCATCCGGATCGAAGCTGCTCTGCGCCAGCACCTCCTCGGCGAACCCATGGAGCGCACGCCGCGCCCCTCCGGACAGCCCCGCCGCCGCCTGCAACGCCCGCCAGGCCAGGAACGGCGGCGCCACGTCCAGCATCTCGTGGTCCCCGGACTCGGCCAGGTACGTCGACCAGAACGCATCGGAGAGCAGCCGGTACCCGTCTGGCCAGCACAGCGGCTCGCGCGCCCCCAGCGCCAGCAGGCTCACCGCCACCGCGCTCACGTCGAGGGCCGGATCCCCCAGCGCGTCGGCCGTCGACAGCAGCGTCACCTCGCCCCGGGGAAGCACCCGCACCCCCTCGAACGACAGCCCCCCGTGCACCCGCCGCAGCCGCTCGGCCCGCCCTCGCAGCCGCCAGCGCCACCCGACCAACCGCCGCTCCATCGCCTGGAGTCGCCCCTCGTCCGGGTCATCCGCCCCGGCAGGCAGGGCGTCGAGCAGGGCGATGACCCCTCGTTCTCCCTGGAAGATCGATTGTAGAGATTTTCTATACACCCCTGGCTCTTCACCGACCGCAGGCTGGTGGGAACGGACGAGGGAGCGGGCCAGAGCGACGAGGAGCTCGATCTCACCGGCGGAGGCGAGCCCCTCGACGGCGAGGCGCTGGAGCGCGTGGTGCAGGGAGACGCCCTGGTTGAGGACGAGGAGATGAAGGGCTTCGGAGAGGCTGTCCGCCACGGGGGGAGAGGTCACGCCTTGGCGGCAGGCTTGGCCGCGTCGCTGGCTCGCGCGGGGGCGTTCCTGGCGTGATCTTTCTTCTCGGGGGCGGGCAGCACGAAGCGATCCCCCTCGCGGAAGTGGAGGGCCTCGACGGCATCGCCGAGGTCTTCCTGGATGGCCTCGATGTAAGCGTGGACCGGCTGGGGGGCGGCCCGCATGCCGCGGGCGTAAGGGTCCTGGCTGCGGTAGAGCAGCACGGTGCCGAACTGGAAGAGGCGCAGGGCCCGGACCACGGCGTCGACGCCCTGGGCCCCGACGTCGAGGAGGATCACATCGAGGGGGGTCAGGGAGGCGATGTCCTCGAGCTCGCGCTCGTCGTTGGCCCCGTGAACGCCGCCGGCCAGGTGCAGCACCCGCTGACCTGCGGTCAGCTCGAAGAGGTAGCCCAGGGCCGGGCGACCCCGCAGGTTGCGGGACAGCTCGTTGCCCAGCAGCGGCAGCGCCTCGAGGACCCGGAGCCCGGCGGACAGCCCCGCACGAGGCACGCGGGCGGCCCCCCGGGGCATCAGGCGCCCCAGGCCCGAGCCCCCCAGGTCGTCGAGCATCGCCATGCTGTCGTCGAGCATCGAGGGCAGCGCGATCGGGACGGCGGTGACCCGGAAGGAGTCTTCCCCGGCGCGCTCCCAGGCCTCGAGGTCGAGGAGGCGCTTGCGCCCCAGCCCCAGCTCGCCCTGGGCCGCGCGGCAGGTGCGCTCGGAGCCCACCAGGATCGCCCCGGGCTGCTCGTCGAGGAGGTCGAGCACGTCGTCAAACCCATCGCCCTCGTGGGTGACCAGCACGTAATCGCAGGGGCGCGTCGTGCCGCGGAGCCGGCGGCCACGGCGCGTGGACGAGAAGACCGGGTCGAGGAAGAGGGTGGTCTGCTGGAACGTCAGCTCGACGAAGGTCGAACCATGGAACGTGATGGCGGCTTCTTCGTTGGTGGACATGAGCACCCCTCGTTGGACACCAGGACCTTAACATGATTTACCTGGTCCCGAAGGAGGAATCCGATGGCAGAAAAGCGACTGATCCGGGAGCCAGGCACGGTGCACCCACGCCGCGGACGCATGGAGCGTGCAGACGGTGCGCGCGAGGAGGCGGAGGACCCGCGGGACGAGCGCCCTGCGCGCCGCGGGCGCCGCGGCCGAGCCCCGCTCCTTGGCGAAATGGGTGACCTCAACCGCGGCGTGCTCTTCGTCGGCGTCGAGTCCGCGGCCATCGCCCTCGACGTGGCCTCCCGCGTCCTCCGGGGCGCCATCGACCGCGCCTTCGACGAGGACTACTCCAGCCCTGGCGACATCGTCCGGGGCCTCACCGGCGAGGCCGATCAGGCCGTCTACGACCTCGTCGATGAGATGCGCGCCGTCCCCCGGCGCCTCTCCACACGCTTCGAGGACTCGATGCGCTCCCCGCGCGCCGACCAGGGCGAGCGCCGCCGCCGCGACCACGCCGGCGCGACCACCCCCGCCGATAGCCCCGGCGGCAAATCCTTACCCCCCCGATGCCCAGGGCCCCACGACCTCGCTCCAGGGCCGCACCCCCGGTCCCCCGCACGCTCCTCCACCTCGAGGAGCGCCGGCGCCCGGAATTCTCCAACCGGGGCCGCACCATCCAGGTCCTCTCCGCCTTCGCCCGCTTCCTCCTGGGTTTCCTCCTCGAGGAGGCCGTATGGAGGATCCCCATGGTGGCCTGGCTTCGCGGGGGCAAGCAGCGCCGTCGTAACCCGGAGCGGCTCCGCGAGCTGCTGGAGGGGCTGGGGGGGGCGTTCATCAAGTTCGGCCAGCTCTTCAGCATGCGCAGCGACATCCTGCCCCCGGTGTACTGCGCCGAGCTGGCGAACCTGTTCGACCACGCGCCGCCGTTCCCCAGCGCCGAGGCCCGGGCCATCATCGAGCGGGAGCTGAAGCGGCCCATCGACCAGCTCTTCGAGAGCTTCGAAGAGGAGCCCATCGGGGCCGCGTCCTTCGGCCAGGTGCACCTGGCGACGCTCCGCGGGGAGGGCGAGGAGGGGCGCCAGGTGGCGGTCAAGGTCTGCAGACCCGGGAGCGAGCAGACCATCGAGATCGACGGGCGTCTGCTGCTGCTGCTGGGGCTGATCGTCGACGGGATCGGCGTGCTGGGTCGCATCTCGCTCTACCCCGTGTTCAAGGATTTCGTGCGCTGGACCCGGCGCGAGATCAACTACCTGCAAGAGGGCAAGAACGCCGATCATCTCCACGAGCTGACCCACTGGAACCCCCGGCAGCGTATCCCCTACATCTACTGGGAAAAGAGCACCGCCCGGGTCCTCACCATGGAGTTCCTCGACGGCATCTCCGTGAGCGAGATCATCCGGCGCCACGAGGCCGAGGACCCGACGCTCGACGACGAGCTGGCCGAGCTGGGCTGCGACCGGGTCACCATCGCGCGCAACATCTGGCAGACCTTCCTGCTCCAGGCCTTCGTGGGCCAGCTCTTCCACGGCGACCCGCACCCGGGCAACCTGATCGTGCTGCCGGAGAACGTCGTCGGCTTCATCGACTTCGGCCTCCAGGGCCGCCTCAACGAGGAGTCCCGGCGCGAGCAGGGGATCCTGCTCGACTCGGTCTCCAAGGAGAACATCGAGAAACTCTTCACCGCGACCCTCGACGTCCTCGACGCACCCCGGGGCCTGCTGGTCACCGACACCTACGATGACTTCTTCGAGAGCGCCGATGGCTGGCTCGACGCCTGCGACAACCCGGGCGCCCCCATGAGCGAGAAGACCCTCAACCGCCTCGTCGCCAGCTCGATGAAGATCGCGCGCCAGGTGGGCCTCGTCCTCAACCCGCACACGATGCTCTTCTACAAGGGCCTCCTCACCATCGACTCGGTGATCCTGCGGGTCAACCCCGGCTTCGACTACAAGAAAGAGACCCGCCGGGCCCTGCGCCTCATCCGCATGCGCGAGCTGGATAAACTCTACACCCCCGGCAACGTCCTCGACACCGCGCTGCTCACCCAGCTCCTGCTCACCCACCTCCCGGATTTTGCCGCCTCTCGTATCCAGGATTTCGAGCAGGGACAGCGGTTGATCTACCGCAAGCTCAACCTCCTCCCGGTCGTCGTCAGCGGGCTGCTCCGGGTCGCCGGGTGGGGCTCTGTCGCCCTCGCCTTCGCCCTCATCGCCCACCGCTTCCAGCGCCTCGAACGCCTCTGGAACCTCCCCGGGGCCGAGATCGGGCGCCGCGTCTTCGACGCCTTGCTGCCCTACACCCTCCTCTTCTTCCTCGCCGCCCTGCTGCTCAGCTGGGCCGCTGCCTTCTTCAAGAACCGCAGCTTCGTCAAGGTCCAGCGCGAGGAGTGACCTTGCCGCGAGGCCCCCGGACCGGGCCGTTCTTTTTTCTGCACCCTCGTGATATAATTGTAGATTGCTCCGGGATTTCGCAGCAAATCACGTGCTCTTCGGCCCGTCGCCAGGACCATGCTAGAGAGCCTGGCCCATGACCGTCGCTCTCAGCCCGAAGGAACGCATCGAGTCATTCATCGCAGACTGGCATCAGTGCCGGGAGAACGCTCGACAGAACAAGAACTTCGACACCACCAACGGCGGGCATGGCCTCGGACACGACACCCTGCGCCAGATCGAGGCCGAATGCGCTCAGATCGCGCTCGGCCTCAGCCAGCGTCACTTCATCGAGGGCAAGAGTTGCGGCCCGTTCTCCTACCTCGGCACGGGCCCCAAGGGCTCGGAGAGGGACGAAGAAGTACTCGCGATTGTCGAGGAGGGAACGTCGGCGCGGGTCGAAGTTCGTGGCGAGAAGTACGGAAGGCCACACTACAAGGAGTACCGCCTGGTGCTCCGCGATGGCGACTGGAAGATTGCGGGTCTTCTGTCCTCGCTGAACGCGCCGGACAAACCCCTCCTGACCGAGAAGCAGCGCAACGATCTGCTCGCCAGGGCTCGCCCTGACGCCGCGCTCGGACCGCTCGACGAGGAGCAGGTCTCGGCGGAAGGGCTGGGGCGCTCCTTCCGAGCCGGACGCCGCGTCCAGAAGGGCGACGACGTGGTGACGACCACGATCCGTCGCCTGGGCGAGCTACAGCTCACCTCGGGCTTGCTCGGCGTCTCCGACCTGGGAGAGATCACCGCCTTCGACCTCGACACCCTGGCCCGCTCCGTTCCACCAGGCTCGTACCCGGTCGAGATCCTGCTCGCGCAGGAGTACATCCTGGCCGTGCGCCTGCTGCTCGACCCGAACGCGCAGGTCGCGGACTGGCATCTGGCAGAGGTGTCCCAGGGAGGACACGAGGTCGGCGTGAACGCTGGCAACGTCGCCATCTTCGACCTGTCCTCGGTGGTCACGCTCAAGGCACGGACCGTCGACCATATCTATGATCAGCATGTGCTCCAGGTCACCGAACGGCCCAACGCACACCTGTTCTCGCTGGCGCAGCACGAAGGGGCTGACCCAGCCATCCTGGACGCCGTGGTCGTGGACAGCGGCAACGGCGACGGCAGCTACCCGATGCACTGGGGCGTCAACGCAGAAGGAAAGCCAGTCGTGCTGATGATCACCTTCATCTTCCCCCCCGACGTGGACGAGCGCTGAAGCCCACGGAGAGAACGGGATAGCCTTGCAGTACCCACCCTCGAGCGACAGCCCGGGGTTGACGGCCCTGCCCGCGAAGAAGGAAAGAACAACCGATGCAGGTATGGAATGGTGGTAACCGCGAGTTGCGCTCGAAGGAGGAGCTGGCCGCGCTGCTCTCCGACCCGCAGCTCTGGGGCAATCTCGAGGTTGGCGTCGAGAGCAAGGGCCAGGTGGCTTCCGTCCTCCGTGGGCCGGCGGACGCAGGCCCACAGCTTCTTGTACGCATCGACGGGCTCAGCCCCCTCGGGGCAGAGTCGCCCGCGACGTGTGTCGTGCTCGACGGAGGCGGCGAGCCGCGCACCATCGCCTGCCGCTACCTCATCCACGTGGAGCGAGCAGTCCACATCCTGTCCCGGTACGCGGAGACCGGCACACGACCGACGCTCGACGAGGCTGGACAGCCGCTCCTGTGGGGCAACCCTGTGGTCTCTCGCGAGGGGTGGGAAACGATTGGACGGCTCGACGAGTTCCCGCTCGATGAGGACGTCCTCTCGCTCGTTTACTGGGAACGTCCGGACGCCGAGGACATCGAGACCCATCAGGACGAACCCCCATCGAAGCCGCTCGGTATCCACCTGACCGGGCGGGCGCTCACCGAGGACGAAGCGTCGCGGCTACCGCACACCGGGCTCTGGCCGCTCCTCCGCGGGCTGTTCCACATCAGCGATCCGCGCTGGTTCGAGCTGCTCGCCGCGCACCCGATGGCATGGCTCCGCGACCTCGCCGTCAGCACACCGGAGATCACCAGGCTGGCGGATGCGCTCGCCGCGATGCCACGGATCCTGGAGCTACAGCTCGTTGCGCCCCTCGATCCGGAGGCGATCCCAGCGCTTGCATCCCCGTCGCTCCGCACGCTCGTCCTCGGTGTCGGGAGCGCCAGGGCGGTCCAGGCGATCCTGGATCGCATGAGCTTCCCCCGGCTCCGCACCCTGGTCCTCCACGACGACGAGAT
>JALOQB010000048.1 GCA_025453595.1 Polyangiaceae bacterium | reverse complement strand
GCTTCTTCCAGTCACCGCCGTCCCAGGTCCAGGTGCTGCCGCTGTGGCCCAGGGGTTCGTTGCCGCCGCCGAACCAGACCGCCCTGTCCCGGAGGGGGTCGTAGGCGAAGGCGCTGTTGCTGTGGGCGGAGCGGTCGGTGGTGCGCGGCAGGGCGCGGCCCCAGGTCTTGCCGTTGAACTCGTAGAGGTGCCCGGCGGTGTCGAAGGGGTTCCCGCCCCCGGGCCCGGTGCTCCTGAGGCCAGAGAAGAGGACTTCCTGGCGCTTGGAGTCGTAGGCGAGGCGGCCGCCCAGGCTGGCAGGGGGGACCAGGTTGACCTCGGTCCAGTGCTGGGTGGCGGGGTCGTACTCCCAGGTCTCATCGGAGGGGAAGTCGGGGGGGCCTGGGCGGAAGCCGCCGAAGAGCACGAAGCGCTTGCGCATCCGGTCGTAGGCCATGCTGCCGTTGGAGCGGGCGGCGGGGGAGCGGATCGGCAGGGTGGCCCAGGTGATGTTGTTCCACTCGCGGGAGATCGAGACCTTCGCGGAGGGAGGATCCTCGAAGCCGCCGTAGTGAAAGACCACGGAGCGATCCAGATCCGCGGCGAGCATGTGGGCTCCGTGAGGGGTCGGGAGAGGTGTCCCGCTGCTCCAGGACTGGCCGTCCCACCAGAGCGTGCTGTTGGAGAGCTTCTGGGTGTCGTCGCCCCCGTCGAACATGACCGCGTTGCGCTTCGGATCCCAGGCGGCGGCGCCCTGCTGCTTCTTGAGGCCGCTGGGTATCGTATGGGACTTCCATGTAGCACCGTCCCACTCCCAGGCGAGCTGCTGGACCTGCTCGACGTTGTTGCTGTCCAGGTAGAAGCCGGTGGACATCACGGTGACGTGGCGCTGGCGGTCGTAGGCCATCCCGAGCAGCTTGCTGGGCGGTGGGTGAACGGCGGGGCTGGCCAGGGTCCAGTCGTTGCCGTCCCAGAGCCAGGTCTCGTCGCTCATCGGGTTGTCATCTTTCGGGCGGGATTCATCTTTCGGGAGGGAGCCGCCGAAGAGCACCGTGACCTTGCGCTTGACGTCGTAGGCCATGCCAAATCCATTGCGAGGGGAGGGGGCGTGGGCGGGGGAGCGCTTGGACCACCGGGCGCCATCCCACTCCCAGGTGTCGTTGAGGATGGTGTCGCCGGAGCCGTAGCCGCCGAAGAGCACGGTGCGGTTCCTGGCCTCGTCGTAGACGAGCTGATGGAGGCCGCGGCCGGGTGGGCGCACCGGCGGCTCGCCGTCATCGAGCTGGTACCAGGCGGCAGTCTCGACGGTGGGATCGAGGAGCACCGGGAAGCGGAGCCCCTCGGTGTCGAGGCGGACCGAGAGCACCTCGCCGTCGAGGGCCAGGGTCGCCTCGCGCCGCACGCCCGCCGCGTCGACGGCGTAGGGAGGGAGGATCCGGAGCCGGGGGCGGAGGTCATTGCCGAGGAAGGCCAGGGAGCCGCCGTGCTCCCAGGCGATCCGGCGGGTTCCGTCGCCGGAGAGGCGGAGGCGGAAGGTGCGAGGCGCCCGCGGAGATCGGAGCACGTAGGAGATCTCGGTGGTGAGCTCGTCGGCGCTGACGATGGTGTCGGTGTCCGTGGCGGTCTCGCGGTAAACGACGTGGCCCTCGTGGGCGTCGCCGTGGTGACCCGGGGTGTCGAGGGGGGTCATCTCCAGGTGGAGCCCGCGCCCGGGCAGGCCGGCAAAGACGTGAAGCGCCTCGTCCGAGCGATCCGGGGCCGTGGAGGCCAGGGTATCGACGGCGGGACGCAGGTACCCTCGGGAAGCGAAGCGAGCCTCCCCGACGACGGCCCGGGAGAACCCCGCGGCGGACGGCCGGAGGCGCTCGGCGAGCCGCAGGTCCGCCTGGGCCAGGGCGCGGGCCTCGTCCAGGACCGCGGAGGTCGAGGAAGCCGGGGCGCCCTCGTCGCCGCAGGCCGCGGCGAGCAGGCCCAGAACCAGGGAAGCGAGCGACGCATGATGGCGGCGGTGCATGGTCAGTGAAGCTCCAGGGGAAGGCTGAGGGAGAGGCCTGCAAACAGGGTGGCGTGGAGGTCCTTGGACGGGAGCGAGTAGCTGCCGCTTCCGCGTCTGCAGCCTGCGTCGCCGGTCACGGAGGCGCTGCTGAAGCGGCCCACCTCCGCGTTCACCAGGGGCGAGAGGAGCAGCCGGGACGCCACCGGGATGTGGATCCCGGCCCCGAGGCGGACCCCGGCCCCGGAGAGGCGCGCGTCGGAGCTGCACGGGGGCTCCCCCGCGGGGCTGGTGGTCGAGAGCGAGAGCTGATCGAGCAGCACCAGGCCCGCCTCCCCGAAGAAGCCCACCGGGCCCTGGAGCCCCTGCGACGTCGCCCACTGGGCCCCGATGCCTGCCGCCTGGCGGTACGAGGACCTCGCGGTGGCCTGTAGCTCCGAGGATGCGCCGAAGAAGTGACGCGCGTAGAAGAGAAACACGGCGCCGTGGGCCCCGATCTGCGCGCCGCCGTTCACCTCGATCCCGGGGCCCGCCGTCACCAGCGACGAGAGCTGCTGGGAGGTCCCTCCTGCGGCGGCGCCGGTCTTGCCCAGCGGGAGCGCCCCCCCGAGGCGCAGCGCCAGCGTCGGGGCCAGCCCCGCCGCAGGACGCGAGGCCGCCGGCTGCTCCCGGGGGCCGTCGGCGGGCGGAGGGGCAGGGGCAGGGGCAGCAGGGGCCGGCGCCGGCGGGAGCACCGGCATGCTGGCAGGGGCAGGGACCGGCTCGTTCGCGGAGGCCAGCGCGGGGACGGTGAGGCTCTGGCGCGCCCCCTGCTCCTGGGTCAGCTCCAGGCGCCACGGGTGCTTCCCCGGGGCCCTCGCCTCGATGAGATGCTTGCCGCTATCCATCGGCATCGGGACGCCCCACAGCGCATCCGGGAGCGGGGCCCCGTCCAGCAGCACCTCGAAGCCTGGCACCCTCGCCTCCTGGGAGACCTGCACGGTCAGCCGGGGGATCTGCCCCTCGATGGCGGCGGCGCGCTGCACAGCGATCTTCTCCCGCTCCGTCTGGCCCGCACCCCCCGCGCGCTGGGCCGCCTCGCGGTACAGCGCCCAGGCGCTCGCCAGCTTGCCCACCTTCTCGTAACAGTTGGCCAGGTAGAGCATCGTGCCGATGCCCGGGTCCCGCTTCTGGCTCTCGGCGAACTTGGGGCACGCCTCCTCGTGCTTCCCCTCGGCGGTGAGCTTGCGCCCTTCCTCGAACAGCACCTCCGCCAGGGCCTTGTCGGCCGCGGTATCGGCGCGGACCCCCCGCGGGAGCAGGCAGAGCGTCAGGGCGAACGCCAGTCGTCGGATCATCACGGCGCTCCATCTCGCAATCCGTATGCCCTGTCAAAGCGGAGAAAAATCGAGAATTTTGCCCCTGCCACGTGCTCGCGCACACCCCCATGAGTGAGCGCGCACAGGGCCCGGTCGCAGCCCCTCTCGCCCCCTCCACCTGCACCCGCCGCGCCCGGACCATCCCGGCTCAACCGAGGGTGCCTCCAGATTCAGTGATGGCGACGGGCCCCTGGTGCCACTCACCACTCGCACTTCCCATGCGTACCCTCCCCCTGCTCTCCTTTCTTTCCCTCCTGGCGCTTGCAATCGGTGGCTGCGAAGACACAGAGGGGTTTGTTTTGACACCATCTCGGATCCCCCAGGGGGGCGCCGCCGGGGCGGCCGGGCAAGGTGGTACCGCGGGGCAAGGCGGCGGGGCCGCCGGCCAGGCGGGCGGCGGCCAGGCAGGCAACGGCGGCCAGGGGGGCGGAGCCGCGGGCACGGGGGGGAGCGGTGGCAGCTACACCGGCCCTTGCACCCCCCTCACCCTGGGCGATACCTCGCTGTTTTACGAGAGCGTGGCGCGGGTCGGGCTGGAGGCGCCGGTGAGCCCGGCGCTCCCCGGCCTGAAGAAGACCCGCATCACGATGGAGCTCTACGAGGACGACGGCTCCGGGGCGCTGCCGCCGCTCCAGGAGGGAACCTTCCCGTTCGGTACACCTCCGGACGACAACTACGGCACCTGCCAGCACTGCATGCTGCTGGTCGGCTACGAGGCAAGTGGCGCCCCGGTGCGGGCTTTTTACCCGAAGAACGGGGCCATGATCGTCAGCAAGCTGAGCCCGGATGACTGGACAGTCGTCGCCGGCTCCATCGACGCGTCGGAGCTGGTCGAGGTGATCCAGAAGCCTGACCTCACGTGGGAGGTGAAACCAGGGGGAGAGTGCTTCTACGTCGAGCGCTGGAGCTTCGATACCACCCCCGTCGACGGGGTGAGCTGCGAGGGCAACGAGCAGTGCCCGAACGAGCTCGCCCAGGTCTGTGACCCCGCAACTCGCACCTGCGTACCGGCGCAGTGCAGCCTGACCTTCGACCCACCGTTCTGCGAGGAGGGCCGGGTGTGCCTGTCGCAATTCACGCTCCCCGAGGAGGAAGTCCAGGGGCCTGCCCTCGGGGCCTGCTACGAGACCTGTGATCCATCCGACGCGGCGGCCTGCGGCGAAGGGTTCTTGTGCCGCCCCCTCGGCCCGACCCAGACCTTCGGCATCTGCCTGAAGCGCGGCACCCGGGCCATCGGCGAGCCGTGCACCCCCCGCGACACCTCGACGGAGTGCGCGGGCGAGGCCGTCTGCGCCGGGGAGCCCGGGGTGTGCGCCCCTCTCTGCACGTTCCTGGAGCCCACCGCCGGGTGCCCCGCCAGCACCTTCTGCTCCCAGGGGAACCTGTGCATGCCCGCCAGCCACGGCGATCCGGCCGCGATCGGGCAGCCGTGCGGCGGGACGAGCCCCTTCCTGGCCGGCTGTGGCATCGAGGGCGACGCCTTCCGCGGGCTGTGCATGAGCTTCTTCCCCCAGGAGACCACGCTCACCTGCGAGCGGCTCTGCCGCACCGGCGCCCCCGCGTGCCCCGCAGGCGAATTTTGCCTCTCGATCTTCAGCAACACGGAGGTCGGCGTCTGCCGGCCCGTGCCGGTCTGCGGGGACGGGCTGATCGACGTGATCGGCGGCGAGCTCTGCGACGACGGCAACACCACGGCGGGGGATGGCTGCAACGCCGACTGCTCCGGGGCCGAGCTCCCGGCGCTCTGCCCCAAGGCCCAGCCGCTCGCCCCTGGCGCGACCGTCGAGGGGGACACCACCGGCGGGATCACCGGGTACCCTTCCGCCTGCGACCCCTTCGTCGCGACGCCGGTCCGTACCTTCTCGATCCTGCCCCCGGGCCCTGGCAAGCTGACGCTCTCCCTCTCCAGCGCGGTTGACCTGGGGTTGAGCATCCTGGGGGACTGCGAGGACGGCGCCTCCGAGCTCAGGTGCCAGAACCAGTTCGGCGACGATACCTTGCAGCTCCAGGTGAAGAGCCCGCCGACCCAGCCGCTGCTGGTCGTCGTCCGCGGGAGCTACCCGCTGGCGGTGGGGGCCTTCTCCCTCCAGGCGACCTTTGCCCCGGAGATCTGCGGGGACGGGGACGTCCAGGGCAAGGAGACCTGCGACGACGGGAACACCAGCGACGGAGACGGGTGCTCCGCCGACTGTTCAACCATCGACTGGGGCCAGGTGTGCGAGGCGCTCCCTGCTCTCCCCCTCGACACGCCGATCCAGGGGACGACCGAGGGGGGCAGCGCGGTGTTCGACCTCACCGGCACCTGCGCCTCGGTCCTGGGCAGCGGTCGGGAGCGGGCCTTCCTGTTCACCGCCCCCGCCGATGGCCTCCTCGAGCTGAAGCTGACGCAGCCGCAGGATAACTTCGCCCTCTACGTGCAAGACGGGTGCGGCGAACCTGCGGAGCAGACCTACGTCGCCTGCAGCAATTTCGCCTTGCCGGGCGAGCAAGAGCTGACGAGCGCACAGCTGAACAGCGGGCAGATCGTGACGGTGATCGTCGACGGATTCCGGCCCATGGACGCAGGAGACTTCGAGCTGTCAGCCAGGTTCACCCCGCAGTGAAGCCAGGGGGAGGCATCCCTGGTATGCCTGGGGCCTCCATGGCTCCTCGCGACGACGCCGCACACATCGCACAGCTCAAGCTCGAAGCCCTGCGGAAGCAGGACGAGAGCCTGGTCGCACGCTACGAACAGATCGAGGCAAAGCTGGCCGAGGAGCGCGATCCCCTCGCGCAGTTGCGTCTCCTGAAGGACGGCCTGGAGGCGCTCTCCTTCGCAGGTTCGCCGCTGCACCCGGACGTGGTCGACCTCGATCTGGCCTTGCAGAAGGGGGCCCACGGGGCGCTCGCTGCGGGGCAGATCCTCTCCCTGGTGGAGCGGTTCAAGGGGGAGATCCGCCAGGGGAAGGCGCGGGCTCGGGTGGCCCACCTGGCGGGGCTCTGCCTGTCCGAGCATGCAGGCGTCGACCGGCGACCGGCGGCCAGCGAGGAGGGGGAGACCTCGCGGCAGCGAGCGGCCTTCGAGCGGTCCCTGATGGAGACCTGGGAAGCCCCGGCCGCGGAGGGGGATGCAGGGGCGCTGCGGAGCCGCCTGCTCGGGCTATCCCGCGACCTGGCCAGCTGGCAGGCGAAGGCGCGGGTCTTCGCCGAGCGGAGCGCCGCAGGCGCCGTCGAGGTGGACGAGGTGAAGGCGCACCTCGCGGCCCTGTCGAACTCCCGGTACAAGCACCCGGAGGCCTCCGCGCGCGCACGACGGGTGGCCCGCAGCGAGACCATGGTGGCCGAGTACGCCGGGGCGCTCACCATCCTGCTGAACGATATCGGCCTGTGGGGCTGGGCGGACGAGGGGTTCGACGCGCGTGCGGTGTGGATTCACCACAAGTGGCGCGTGTACCTCGACCTCGACCTGCTGCCCTGGCTGGCGGCCGAGGTGATCGGTTCCCGGTGGGGGGCGTGGCTGGATGCCTGTTTTCGCGGTGTGTTCACGCCGGCGGACGCCGCGTATCCGGCCAGCTACTCGCATCAGGCGAAGAGGGCCGAGCAGCTTGCACAGCTGTCGATGCCGTGGTTGCCCTCGCTGGAGGCCTTCCAGAGCGGACCGGTGGGGGCTGACGAGTACGGCGGCGATGGCGGCAAGGACGCCATGCAGAAGCTATTTTTGCTGCTCAACGCCGAGCTTCAGCTCTCCCGCGCCAGGGGGCAAGAGCCCCACGTGCTGCGCACGGATATCCAGGATTTCTTCACGACGCTGCCGCGCTCGACGGTGCGGGTCGTGCTCGAGATCTGCGGTGTTCCGGAGCCATGGCTGGGGGCGTGGATGCGGGCCCTGAACCCGCCGTGCCGGCTGCAAGGGAAGAGGCTGGTGCCCTCCCGCGGGATCCCGCTCGATCTGACCTGCTCGCGGGTGGTCGCCGAGCTGCTGATGCGGGCCCTCGACGCGGTGGTCCTGCAGGCGTCGGGGGTGCAGCTGTTGCGGTTGAACGACGATATCACCTTCGTGGCTCCCTCGCGGGAGGCGGCGGTGGCGGCGTGGGAAGCCATCCAGCAGTTCGTGGCCGAGTGCGGGCTGTCCCTGAGCGCACCCAAGTCGGGGGCGGTGGCCGTCGGTGCTCCGCCCGATGATCGACTGCCCGCCGCCCTCCCGCGCTTCGGTGCGCTGGCGCTGGGCGCCGATGGATGCTGGGTGGCCAGCGAGGAGGCGGTCGAGAGCCTGCGGGGCAACCTGGCGTCGCGCGTCGAGGATGCCGCCAGCGTCCTGGAGATGGTGGCCTCGTACAACGCCCACGTGCGCCACCTGCTGTCGAGCCACAACCTCTTCGCTCCGCTGGGGCTGCAGGCCGCCGCGGTGCGCCACGCGGCGCGGCTCCAGAATGACCTGTTCGAGCCAGGCAGGGGGATCCTGCAGGCGCTCCGGGCGCGGCTTCGCGAGCGCTTCCCGGCGATGACTGCGGTCGTTGATGAGGCGCCCGATGCCTGGTTTTTCTGGCCTGTGGGGCTGGGAGGGCTGGGGTTGAAGGATCCCTTCCTGGAGATCCACGCCTTCGCGCGCTCGATGGAGGCCTGGCACCTGCCTGTGCCGCCGCAAGCAGGGCTTTCACACGACGAGGCCGAGCTACGCTGGGGGCTGTACTTTGGCCAGTGGCTTGCGCCGCTCACGCCGGCGAGCCCGCAGCTGACGATGCGGTTGTCGCGGTTGCAGGCGGATCTCCGGATGTTCTGCGGCGAGGTGGGCGGGGCGCTGCCGGAGCCCTACGGCTCGTGGCTGGCGTGCCACCATGGCCCCGTGATCGAGGACCATTTCCGCGGGCTGCGGCTGATGTCGGTGAAGCTGATGGCGCTGCACGCGGCGCAGGAAGCGGGGCTCCCGGCGCGGCAGGAGCAGCCCGCGAGCGCTGACGATGACATCCCCTTCTTAGCGAGGGCCCGGGCCAGACACGTCAGGCCGTCGACGGGAGCAGCTCCAGCGACGCGCCGCCCTGACCTGGCTTGCCAGGCTCTCCTGCACTCACCAAGGTCTGTCCGCAATTCACCCACGAGCCAAGACGCCGAGATGACCACGCTCCCCACGCTCCTGTTCTGCGCTGACCCCCTCGCGCCTCGCCGCGTCGATAGCACGTACCTGGCCGAGGCTCGCGAGGCGCAGGCCCGCGGTTTCCCCGCGCTGCGCATGTCGTTCGAGTCCCTTGTCCGGGGGGACACGGCGCAGGCGCTGGCCTCGATCCCCCGGGCGAGCAGGCTCGAGGAGCCGCTCCTCTACCGGGGCTGGATGCTGCGGGACCACCACCAGGCCGAGCTGTTCCGTGGCCTGGTCGCGCTGGGCTACCGGCCGCTGGTGACGCCGGAGGCCTACGGCCAGGCGCACTACCTGCCACGGGCCTACCCGCTCCTCCGGGAGTGGACCGCCGAGAGCGTCTGGACCGATTCCGCTGACCTCGACGAGGCCGTGGCGACGGCGGCCCGGCTCGGGCCCGGCCCCGCCATCGTCAAGGACCACGTCAAGAGCGCCAAGCACCGCTGGCAGGAGGCCTGTTACATCCCCGACGCCACCGACGCGGAGGCCGTGGCGCGCGTCACCCGGGCGCTCCTGGATGAGCGGAATACCCTGTTTGAACGGGGCTTCGTGTACCGCAAGCTGCTGCCTCTTCGCGAGCTCGGGCGCAGCATGCTCGGGGCTCCCCTCCACGAGGAGCTCCGGCTGTTCTTCGTCGGCGGCGACCTGCTCGATCTGCCCGGCTACAGCGACCTGCGCGCGGAGGACAACGGCGCCACGGTGACCGCCCTGACAGCCCTCGCGCGGCGCTTCGAGAGCCCCTTCCTGACCGTGGACATCGCCCGGACCACCGAGGCTCGCTGGCGGGTGGTGGAGGTCGGTGATGGAGGGGTCTCGGGCCTGCCCACGGCGCTGCTCGAGGAGGATTTCTACGAGGCGCTGGCGAGGCAACTGGCCCGGTAAGCGCGGCGCGTGGGGCCCGGGACCGGGTCACGGGTTCCAGGTCACGAGCACGCGCTCGGTGCGCTTGCCCGTGAAGAGACCCCCGGGCAACCCACGGCCAGAGAGCTGGGCCACCACGCAGGACAGCGTGTTCATCGGCACCTGGCCGGACACCTGCTGGGTGCGCACCTGCTGGATGGTGAAAAACTCCCGGGGCATGGCGACCCGGAGGCGAGGGGAGGGGCGGCGAGGGGATTGGGGTCTAAAAGAACCCTCCTGGGAGAGATCGAGCAAGAAGCGGGTCTGGGCGCGCCCTGGGACGCCGCCGCAGGCGCGGGCGGCGTCGGCGACGATGGTGCGGAGCTGGAGCTGGAGCTCGGCGTGGGTGGAGGAGGCGTTCTCGCTGGTGGTGTCGAGCCGAACGGTGGGCTGGGGAGGTGGGGGAGGGGGAGGAGGCGGGGGGCGCTCGCGGGTGAGGACGAGGGGGATCTGGACCCGGGTGAGCTGGCCGAGGGAAGCGCGGGTCTGGTACTGGCAGGCGCGCTCCAGGAGGCAGCGGGTGTGGGGAGAGACCGGCGCGTCGCCGACGGGGAGCACGCGGAGGGGGGCGCCGCTGGAGGCGAGCTCGAGCTCCATGGTGACGTTCCCGCCCTGGAAATCCTGGGTGACCAGGGTGTTGCAGACGTCAAACTGGGGGTCGATGGAGGCAAAGGCCGAGGAGAGCTCGGCAGGGAGAGGGGCGCCGCTGGAGAGAGAGACCGGGCGACGTTCGATGAAGATACGCAGGGGAGGAGACCCGGGATCGATGGGTTCCGGGGCCATATCTGCGGGGACAAAGCGGGGCTTGGCGATGGCGCCGTTGGGCGGCATCGGCGCGGGGGCGACCATCTCGATCTTGAGGAAGATGGGGTCCGAAGGGTCCCCGGCGTCGTCGCGGAAGACGGCGCCGAGGACGTTGCGGGGCCGGTCGTCCACGCCACACCGGACGGCCCTGGGGTCGACCGGGGTCCAGCCGCTGCCGCCGGTGGGGGCGGGCTCGGCGGTGGCCACGGAGGCGGTCGGTGCCGGCGTGCTGGCGGGCGGGGAGGGCGCGCTGGCCGCGCAGGCGGCGAGCAGACCGAGCGGGAGGAGGGCGTGGGGGCGAGGGGCCATGGTGGGAGGGTAGCCAGTCCCCGGGGACGGCTCTACCCAGCAGGTGGCCGCGGGGCTCCGGATTGTGACCGGATCCGGGGCCTGCTCGCGGCCAAGCCCCTGTGACCGCGGGCCGGAGGGCGTGCTACAAGGCGCCCGCACCCGGCCCGGCGCCGGAACACCAGGAGCATGCTCATGGCCCAGAAAGAGATCGTCATCGTCGCCGCCAAGCGCACCGCGTTTGGCGCCCTGCTTGGTTCCCTCAAGGGGGTCTCCGCCACCGACCTCGCGGTCCACGCTGCCAGGGCTGCGCTGGCCCAGAGCGGCATCAAGGCCGAGGAGATCGGCCACGTGGTGGTCGGCAACGTGATGCAGACCAGCGTGGACGCGATCTACTGCGCCCGCCACGTCGGCCTCAAGGCCGGGCTGCCCATCACCACCCCCGCGGTCACGGTCAACCGGCTCTGCGGCTCCGGCTTCGAGGCGGTGGTGCAGGCGGCGCAGCTGATCCAGCTGGGCGAGGCCGAGGCGGTGCTGACCGGCGGCACCGAGAACATGACCCAGGCGCCCCACGTCCTGCGCGGCGCCCGCGAAGGCTACGCCTTCGGCAAGGCGCCCGGCCTCGAGGACAGCCTCTGGTCCGCCCTCACCGACTCGTACTGCAACACGCCGATGGCGGTGACCGCGGAGAACCTCGCGGTGAAGTACGGCATCACCCGCGAGCAGGCGGACGAGCTGGCCCTCAGCTCGCAGAAGCGCTGGGCCGCGGCCAGCGAGTCCAGCCGCTTCGCCGACGAGATCGCCCCCTACGACATCGTCACCAAGAAGGGCACCACCACCGTCGCCCGCGACGAGCACCCGCGCCCCCAGACCACCCTCGAGACCCTGGCCAAGCTGCCCCCGGTCTTCAAGAAGGATGGCGTCGTCACCGCCGGCAACGCGTCCGGCATCTGCGACGGCGCGGCCATGCTCATCGTCACCTCCGCCGAGTTCGCCCGCAGCCGCGGCCTCACCCCCCTCGCCCGCATCGTGGCCCACGGCGTCGCCGGCGTCGAGCCAAGCCTGATGGGCATCGGCCCTGCGCCCGCCATCCGCAAGACCCTGGAGCGCGCCGGCACCTCCCTCGACAAGATCGATCTGGTCGAGGTCAACGAGGCCTTCGCTCCCCAGTACATCGCCGTCGAGAAGGAGCTCGGACTCGACCGCGCCAAGACCAACGTCAACGGCGGCGCCATCGCCCTCGGCCACCCCCTCGGCGCCTCCGGTGCTCGTATCCTCGCCCACCTCGTTTACGAGCTCCGTCGCCGCGGCCAGAAGCTCGGCGTCGGCTCCGCCTGCATCGGCGGCGGCCAGGGCATCGCCGTGCTGCTCGAGGCCCTCTGAGCATGCGCTTGCCCCTTCGCCTCGCTGCCCTCCTCGCCCTCCTCGCCGGCTCGCTCCCGGCCGCCGAGGCCCAGGCCGAGGTGTCCAGCTGGCTGTCGCTGGCCGGCGGGGCCGCGCGCGTCGGGCGCTCCGATGGCTCCTCCCCGGTCCGGCTCCAGTTCCCCATCAACGTGGGCGTCGGCCTCCAGCCCTCGCTGCCGGTCATCGTCGGGGTTGGGGCTCATTTGACCCCCTACGGCGGCGAAGGGGTGGATTACGGCGCTTACCTGCGAGCGGCGACCCAGGGGTACGTGCTCGGGGGCTTCGGGGTGGCGCTGGATGCAGGGGCGTACGCGCGCAGCTTTGACGGAGGGCGCGGGGGGCTGCTGGGGGTGCTGAACCTCGGGGTGCCGTGGGGGGGGGTGATCGCGGTCAACTACGGCCGGAGCGGCGAGGGGGAGCAGACCGTGGGGGCGACGGTGGGCATCGATTTCTTGCGGCTGACGGTCTACCGGCTGGCGGGGGAGCAGCAGTGGCCCAACGTGCGCCCCGCCTGGCGCCCCTGACTCAGTCGCCGAGGCTGATGCTGGCGGACGCCCCGGAGTTGTTCTCGAAGTACTGGAGGTCGACGAAGATGGCGGCGGCGATCAGGAGCCAGCGGGAGCTGTCCGGCAGGTGAGGGTTGTCGAAGCCGAGGCGGAAGGTGTCGGCGTCGGAGAACATCTCCTTGAGCATGCCGCTCCACTTCTTCTCGATGATGGCCTGGCGCTGGCCCTGGCCCATGAACTCGAATGTCCAGGGCTTCCATAGAGGAGACTTGACGCTGAGCAGCACCTCGTTGCTGGGGCCGAGCACGTCGAACACCTTGGAGAAGAACGAGAAGCGGCGCTGCACGGCGCCCAGGTAGACGCCGCGGGTGTCGTGGACCAGCAGGCACTCGTTGAAGGGGAGGAAGCGGAACGGGTGGGTGGCCTTGGCGACGATCTGCCGGTCCGGCGTGAACAGGTGGATCTCGAAGGTGCGCCAGTGCTTCAGCAGCAGCCGCATCAGCACCCCGAGGAACCCCTTGCCCTGCTCGGCCGCGTAGGCGACCGGCGCCCGGTTGGCGCCGTACACGGTGTACTTGTTGCGGGACTCGTAATCGAGCAGCATCTCGGCCAGCTCGATCTTCTGGGAGACGATCAGCTCGTTATGGTGGTTCAGGGGCGGGAGGAGGGCGCTGCCAGGCTGGTTCATCATCGGCCCCTTCACGATGGCGACGACCACGCCCGGGATCAAGGGCGGCAGGCGAGGGACGCCCGTTTGCCCGGGGCCGACGCCAGCATCGGGATCGCGGGTCCGGAGCCTCCGGATGCGCGTGGCGCCGGGGGAGCGGCCGGCGGCGCTGGCGCCCTGGTCGGCATCGGGTCCAGGAGCCGGGCCGCGATGGCCTCGATGCAGATGCTCCCGGGGTCGACGCGGGCCTGCAGCTCGACCTCGCCCAGGCGCACCCCCGGGGGCAGCTTCATCTGCGGGTAGGCGGTCGGGTGGATCCGGATCAGCCAGCCATCATCCTCCGGCGCGCAGGGGCGCACCGGGGCCCAGGAGAGCTCGGAGGAGCCCAGCCGCACCGGGTCCGCGGCCTTGCCGGTCGTCGGGTCCAGCGGCAGCACCAGCAGCTCCTGGTCCGAGAGGCTCTGGGCGCTGGTGCCGCGGGCCAGCAGCCCCAGGAGCCCGCCCCGGGCCCGGCGCACCAGGGTGACCGCGGCGCTCTGGTTGTGAAAGGTCGTCACCCGCGGGACCTGCGCGATCTGCCTCGTCTGCCCCGCCTCCGCGCGCCAGAGCTGCACCTGGGGGCCCGTGTTGACCGCGACAAAGAAGGTCTCATCCTGCCAGACCGCGCTCGCGCTCGGCGGGAAGACCCGCTGCAGCGGCTCGCCCTCGGGCTTCGGCAGCGGCAGCGCCGGGCGCCCCTCCACCACGCCCAGCAGGTCGCAGGCGCTGCCCTGGCAGGACGACAGCAGCAGCGCCTTGCCTCCCGGGTCGTGGAGCCCGTGGAACGCCACGTTCTGCGGGCCATGACCGAAGGCATCCCGCAGGGCCTGCTCGTCCTGCCAGCTCATCACGGTCAGCGCCGAGGAGCGCACCGGGTGTTCCTGGGAGAACGCGTCGACAAAGCGCACCTGGAGGCGCCCGGCGCGGCCCGCGGCGACCCCCCGGGGCACCCAGCCATACAGGCGCGCAGACAGGCCGCTGGCGGTGCCCTCGGAGAGCGCCAGCGAGCCCTCCGGGGCCCGCGGCGCCGGGGCCCCGAGGAACGACGGGAACAGGGGCACCGGCTCCTCGTTCTCGGGCACCGGGCGCGGCGGGCGGCGGCCAGGCCGCGGCGGCGGATCCACCTCCTGGTAGCTCTGCTGTTGCTGCAGCTCGCAGGTGAGCTGGATGGGCCGCGGCACCGGGCGCTGCGGGTACCCGTGGGACGTCTCCAGCGCCTCCTGCAGGTCCGTCGGATCCGCGGGGCGACCCCAGCCCACCCGCAGCCAGGTCCCTCGCTCGAACGGCACCACGCAGCCCGTCATCCCGCAGCGCAGCCCGGGCCTCAGCTTGCCCTGCCCCAGGGACGGCGGCATCTCCACGACCTTCCAGGTCATGCCCCCGTCCTCGCTCTCTTGAAGCTGCTCCCCGCCGCTCGCCACCATCGCGATCGGCCCCGCCAGCGCGAACTGCCCGCCGTCCTGCGGTACCCCCAGCCGCACCCCCTCGTCCGCCAGCTTGATGCGCACCCCCACCAGCGTCCCGCTGCTCTCCACCCACCCCCCCAGCTCCCCGGCCTCCACCTCGTACATCCCGTCCAGCCACAGCCCCCGCCGCAGCATCGACCCCTCCTCCCCCGGCACGATCCGCACCAGCTCCGGCGCCCCGTTCCCCTGCGCTGGCAGCACGTTCACCACCCCGTCCGAGCCCCCCCGCGGCGGCACCACCACCGCCACCCGCCCGTCCGACAGCGCCACCACCCGCTCCACCCCCACGTCCCCCCGCGTCACGATCTCCCGCGAGGACCCACGCGGATCCAGGATGCAGTACCGGCCCTCCGCCCCCCCTCCTCCCTCCTCACCGCACGGCCCGTGCACCACCAGCCACCCGTTCTGCGACGGCACCACCCGGCGAGGTGTAGAGAACTTCCGGATAAGCGTCGCGCCCTCGGGGGGCTGGTAGGCGTGGAGGGTCGTGCCCTGGCCCGGGGCCCCGCAGGCGAAGCTGAGGTCAGGGCCGAAGCGCACGGGGGAGCAGGTCGAGGCCTCCTCCCCGGGGAGGGCAGGGCGGGGCGCGGACAGGGTCTCGCCGTCGTCGAGCTTGATCCGCAGAAGCTGGCCGTTGCGCAGGGCGACGGCGGTGCCGTCGAGGAGCGGCCACCCGTCTTCGAGGGCGACGCGCAGGGGCGATGCGCCGAGGGGGCGCTTGAGGCTGGTCCCTTGCGAGGGCGCCAGGGCAGGGGACGGCGCCTCTTCCGCGAGCTGGCCGGTCTCCAGGTCGATGCGCAGCCGTCGCCCCGTGAACTGGGAGATGGCCACGCCGGTACCCTCCTCGATCGTGAGCTGACGCGGGGCCTCGTCGAGGGGCACCGGGCGCCAGGTGACGCCCGCGTCCCGGGTGACCAGCAGGCCCTGGAGATCGGAGTAGACAGCGCCGCGCCAGGCATCGGCGAAGGCCATGGCGCCGTAGCGAGGGGCGAGCGGCAGCGGGAGCGCCGGCCCCAGGGCGCCGGTCTCGGGGTCGAGCCCCCAGACCCGATCCCCCGAGAGCATCCGGACCAGCAGCCGATCGGCCCCCGGGATCACCTGCACGCCGGAGCTCGCGAGGCGGGTCAGGGAGGAGAGTTTTCCGAGGAAATTCCCGCTTTTCCAGAGCGTCGTGCCCGTACCCGTGGAGACGAAGAGATGGCCCCCGCCGAGGCGCTCCGGGAGGGCCTGCGCGGTGATCGGCTGCCGGCTGCTGGGCAGCAGGTCGGAGGCCCGGCGAAGCGCCCCCGAGGGGCTCTGCTCCAGGCGCAGGCGTTGCAGCAGGTACTGGCGCGTGCCGTCGGGGAGCTGCCGCAGCAGCGAGGCCCCCTCGACGCCCTCCGGCACCCAGCGGGAGCGATCCGGGACCGCCAGCATCGCCACCGGATCCCGGAGCGGAGGGCCCTGGGTCGGGGCGAGAGCGGGGGCGCCGGAGCACCCCGCCAGCGAGGCGAGAGCGAGGGAGACAGGCAGGGAGGTGCGCAACGCAGGGCCCAGCCTAGCACAACCCCTCGCCCCCCCCTCAGCTGGCCTTCCGCACCGCCGCGTACCGGCCCCGCAGGCGCGCCGCCACCGTGGCCCAGGAGGGCCCCTCGCCCAGCTGCCCGTGGAGCTTCTTCATCGCCCGCAGCTGGGCCCGGGCCTGCTGGTACCCATCGCGCCCTCGCTCCGCCACCATCGCCTCGACGATCTGCTGGTACAGCGCCAGCGACTCCCGCGGGAAGAGCGGCTCGCAGGCCCGGGCCACCGCCTCCTTGACCTCGGCGCTGGGCGAGCGCTCTGCCAGCGAGATGGCCTCCTCGATGGCGCCCTCGTCCAGGTACACGCTGGCCAGCATCGCCTCCTCGCCGGCCCCCAGCAGCCAGGCTTCGATGGCCAGCCGCAGCGCGTTCCACTGGCCCCCCTTCCTCCCCAGCCGCTTCACCTCCCGGTAGCGCACCACGCTGGGCTCCAGCCGCATCGCCTCCATGGCCCAGGTCATCGCACGGCGCTGCTCGCCGCTCGCCTCCAGCTCCGAGGCCAGCTCGTCCAGCACCTCCACGGGGCGCTCGTCCGCGCGCACCGCCTCCAGCACCCGGATCCCCAGCGCCCGGTGCCCGTGGGCCTGGAAATGCCGCGCCACCGCCACCGCCTCCCAGGGGGCCGCCCCCTGGGCCTCGCCCCGCGCCTCCTCGACCCGACCCAGCAGCAGCAGCCGATCCACCGCGTCCGCCACCCGCCCCGAGCGCCGCGCGATGGCCAGCAGACGCTCCGCGCTCGCCCCTCGCGCCTCCAGCTTCATCCACAGCCCCCCGTACTCTTGCCGTGGCCCATCCGGCGCCCCGTCCACCGCCGCCTCCAGCCACCGCAGCACCTGGAGCCGCTCCTCTTCCCGCATGCTCCGCTGCAGCGCCTCCGCCGCCGCCCCCCCGAGCGGCAGCCCGCCCCCGTCCACCCCCGATCGCAGCGCAAAATAAAGCGTCTTCAGCAGCTCGCGGCGCAGCACCGGCCCCCCCGCGGACCCCAGGCACCGCCCCAGCCCGTACGCACAGGACACCGACAGCGACGCCAGCATCCCCCCGCTCTCCAGCTCCCACGGGCGCTCCAGCAGCGCCCTCAGCAGGCCCTCGTAGGCCGCCGCCGCTCGCCCGATCTCGCCCGACACCTGCGCCCGCTCCGCCGCCGCCTTCACCGCCAGCAGCTTGCGCACCGCCTCGTAGCTGCAGGGCCCGGACCCCAGCAGCCGCCGGCACGCCCGCTGGAACACCTCCGCTCCACCCCGCTCCCCTCGCCCTGTCGCCACGCGCGACGCCACCCAGCCCAGCTCCGGGAACGCCTCCGCCAGCTCCCTCAGCGTCGGCTCCTCCTCCTGGCTCGCCACCGGCCCCAGCGCCACCCCCTCCCGGTGATCCCGGAACGTCTCCGGTCGGCTCCGCCACTCCAGCAGCAGCGCACCCACGTGCTTGCACCGCCCCGTCGCCCCCACCGGGCACGAGCAGCTCGCCACCACCACCCGACGCTCGTCCAGCGTCACCCACACCCGGTACGGCTCCGGCGTCGACCCCTTGCACCGCGCCCGCAGCGTCATCCCGTCCCGCGTCGCCCCCTGGATCGCTCCCGAGCGGTGGTACCCCTGCGCCCTCCGGTAGGCCCCGAGCCCGAGGCGGTTCTGGATGTACAGCTCTCCTGGTGTGGCGATCATGGCAGCTTCTCCTGGCGCCCTCTCGAGGGCCCCGTTCCCTGCTCCAGGATAGCCTCTCGTGGTTCCAGAATCCGGACAAAAAATGTCCGACTAAGCGATCCTCGAACCGGCGCTGTCACAAAGGTTCGAGCGGCGGCCACCTGGTGTCGCCGGGGGGCAATTCGACCAGGAAAAATGGCGCAATATTTACGCTGATTTTACCTGAAAATCGGGGTGTAAGCGGGGGCGGTTGCGCTACGTTGAGAGGCCATGCGAACGAGTCTTTGTTTCCTCGCGGCGGCCTCCGCGTTGACGGGCTGCGCGGCCACGACGAGCGCGGTGCATGTGCCCGAGACCACGCTGGGCAAGGTGGTGGTGTACCGGAACGGGGTCGCGTACTTCGAGCGCAGCGCCCGCGTCGAGGGCGACACGCTGCACCTCTCGGTGCCCACGGACAAGGTGGACGATTTCCTCAAGTCGCTCACCGTGGTCGACGCGCGGACCAACCAGCCGGCGCCGATCTCGTACCCGGCGAACCTGCCCAGCAGCGGCGGCGATCTGGTCGACATGCAGATCAAGCTCCCTGGCCCGGGGCCCCACGACCTGCGGCTCACCTACGTCACCGAGGCGCCCGCCTGGAAGCCCAGCTACCGGCTGGTCCTCGAGCCCGACAGGAAGGTGAAATTCCAGGCCTGGGCCATCGTCGACAACACCTCCGGCGAGGACTGGAAGGGCGTGAAGCTCGGCGTCGGCGCCAGCTCGGCCCTCTCGTTCCGCTTCGACCTCTGGTCGGTGCGCATGGTGCAGCGCGAGACCCTGGAGGCCGACGGCCTCTTCGCCCAGGCCCCGCCCACCGGCGGCGCCACCCACGGCGGTCGCCCCATGGAGAAGAAGGTCCTCGCGGATCTGAACGAGAGCACCCTCAACGCCGTGATCGCCCAGGCCGCGCCGCCCCCCCCGCCCGCGGCGATGCCTTCCGGGGGCTTCGGCGGCGGCAAGGCGGTGCGGGACAACAAACCACGGCCCAAACCCGCACCTTCCAAGCCCGCTGAGAGGGGCGGCGCCTCCCTCAAGGACGCCGAGGTGGCCCAGCAGCAGGCGGTCAGCCAGGAGATGATCAACCTCGCCCGCCGCATCAACTCCTCGCGCAACCAGGTGGTGATCGAGGGCTACGCCGACCGCAACGACGGCGACAAGCAGGGCGCCTCGCTGGATCGCGCCAACCGGGTCCGCGAACAGCTCCTACGGCAAGGCGTGGCCCCCGACAAGGTGGTCGCGGTCGGCCGCGGCGAGGCCCAGGGCAAGCAGGGCGGCGTCCGCTTCCTCGAGGCCCCGCCGGCCAGCGAGGCCTCCGACGAGGAGGGCGAGGACAAGGCGAAGACGAAGGCGCAGGGCGGGGAGCAGGCCGCCTCCGAGCCCATCGGTACCTCCCACTTCGAGTCCGGAAGCTCCATGACCGTGGAGCGCGGCTCCTCCGCCATGGTCTCCATCTTCCAGGGGAGCACCGAGGGCGAGGTCGTCTACCTCTATGACAACGAGAGCGTCCGCGGCAACGCCTCCTTCCCCTTCCGGTCCGTGCGCCTCCGCAACCCCACCGACTCGGCCCTCGAGAGCGGCCCCGTCACCGTCTTCGGCGAGGGGCGCTTCATCGGCGAAGGGCTGAGCGAGCCCATCCCCCCCAAGGCCATCGCCTTCATCCCCTTCGCCCTCGACCGGCAGATCGTGGTCGAGAAAAAATCCGACGACCGGGACGAGATCAGCCGCATCCTCTCGGTTCAGCGCGGCGTCTTCTCCACCGAGGTGCAACGCAAGCGCCGCACCGTCCTCTCCCTCTCCAACCGCCTCCCCGAGAAGGCCGTCGTCTACATTCGCCACACGGTGCCCCAGAATTTCAAGCTCACCAAGGGCCCCGTGGTCAGCGAAAAACTCGGCGACGCCAGCCTCTTCCGCGTCGAGATCGACGCCGGCTCCTCCGCCGAGGTCACCATCGAGGAGGCCACCCCGGTGCTCCGCTCCGTGGACCTGCGCTCCGCCGAGGGCATGAGCCTGGTCAAGCTCTACCTCTCGTCCGCCGCCCTCGAAGGGCCCATCAAGGACAAGGTGGCCGAGCTGATCAAGCTCCAGCAGGACATCGGCACCATCGAGCAGCAGATCGGCACCGTCCGCGAGCAGATGGGCGAGTTCCGCCAGCGCATGGATGAACTCCACGCACAGCTCGTCACCCTCCGCGCCGTCAAGAACCCCCAGGGCAACCTCATGCAGCACCTGGAAAAGAAGCTCCAGGAGGTCAGCGAGAAGATGTCCAAGGGCACCATCGAGCTGGTCTCCCTCCAGGAAAAACTCATGGTCACTCGCATCCGCTTCCAGGACGGCGTGGCCGAGCTCTCCCTCGAAAAAAAGGATGAGAAGAAGGATGAAAAGAAGGGCTTAGGTTATCCGGATATTCCATAGATGCGCCGCGCCAGCCCGGCGCCGCGCCGTGCTACCCTCCGCCCATGGCTCCTTCGTTCCTCCAGCTGGAGGGGTTCCTTCGCGCTTCCCCCGCGGTCGCCCTCCCGGCCCTCGCGGGGGCCCTCGGGGAAGCCGGCGGGTTTGTGGTCGCCGCCCACCCGCTCGGCAACCTGGCCCTGAGCATCACTTTCGAGCTGGATGCCCCCCAGCTCCCGGCCCTCGCGGGGGCCCTCGAACGGGCCGGTGTGGTCCTTTTTTCCGGCGCTGCCGGGGCCATCCAGGGGCTGGCGGGGCGCTCCGGCGAGGTGACCGGCCAGCTCCTGGTGACCTTGATCCACGAGCGCGCCGATGATCCGGCCCCGATCCCCTCGATCCCGGGCTGAGCGCCGTTTGCGCTAGCCTCTCCTCGATGGCGCGTCGTCTCCTGCTGCTCCTGGCCCTCGGCGCCTGCGCCCCGCCCCCCGGGCCCACGCCTCCTGCTCCGCCCCCGGCGCCTCTCCGGGCGACCCCGGCGCCGCCCCCCGCGGCCTCGACGCTGCCCCCACGCTACCGTCGTTCTCCCCCGGCGGACGCCGCTTGCCAGTCGGTGGCGCGCTCCTCCCGGGAGGCGATGGCCCGGGTCCTCGCGGCCAGCGAGGAGCTGACCCCGGTCCCGGCCCCGGACCTGCGCGAGCTGCCTCGCGGTTGCCTGGGCGAAGGCCCCTGGGGCATCGAGCTGCTGGCGGCCTCCCCGGTGCCTTGCCAGGGGGGCGCCTGCGCGTCGCTCCGCTGGGCTGTCGTCCATGTCGCCCAGGATGGCGCCGTGACCCGGGGGCCACCCGTCCAGGGCCTCGTCGGGGCCCGACCGCTCCAGCTCCTCGACGTGTCGGTCCGCGACCTGGACGGCGACGGGCTCCCCGAGCTCGTTCTCCGCCACGCCCACGCCACCCTCGGCTGCGGCCGCGAGGGCGCCTCCTCCCAGCGCGTGGGTATATGGAAGTTCCGGGACGGCGCGGTGCTCCCGTACGGCGAGGGGTCGCCTCGCGGCGTCGCCGGTGCGTCGGACGAGGACGGCGACGGGCTGCTGGATCTGCGGGTCGAGGGGGAGTTCCGTGCGGAGGTGGAGCTGTCGTGCGAGGAGGGGGGAGGGACGGTGGTGCTGGCGGGGCTGGGGTGGCTGGCGCAGGGGCAGCGGGGCGGTGGGTTCTCGCTGGAGAGCGAGGGGGCGAGGGCGTCGCACCGGGCGCAGTGCCCCGGGCGGCCGAGGGGGCTGGTGTCCCCCTCGCGGGAGGTGGCGTACACGGCGATGATGACGGCGCGGAACGTGACCTGCGCCCGGGCCTGGGGGGCGAGCAGCGGCCAGATCGTGGAGGAGCTGGAGGCGGGGCGCGAGCAGCTGTGCCGCGGCGGCGGGCGCTGCGCGGTGCTGGAGGAGCTGCGGCGGTGGGCGCAGCGGGAGCCGGTGGTGCGGCTGCGCTGAGGGCCACGCGCCGTTCTTCGGTCAGCGGAGGCTGCGGAGCAGGGAGAGCAGGAGCGCCGGGTCGATGGGCTTGTCGAGGATCCGGTTGGGCGTGGACCGGAGGAACTCGCGGGTGCGCTGGGAGAAGGGGCCGCCGGTGAGGAAGACGATGCGACGCTCGACGCCGGGGCGAGCGCGACGGATGGCCTCGTGCACGTCGATGCCCCCGATGTCAGGCATCGTCAGATCGCAGAGGATGAGGCGATAACTCTGGTCACGGAGCACGGTGTCGATGGCAACACGGCCGCTGGAGACATGCTCGATCTCGGCCTCTTCCTGGAGCAGCACCCGGAGCGCGTCGGCGATCGCCGGCTCCTCCTCGACCAGGAGAACCCGGGGGCGCACGCCCCCCTGGGAGGAGGGCGGAGGGATCGAGGTCACCGGGCGCGCGGGGCGCTCCTCGTGGGAGAGGGGCAGCCGGAGCAGCACGCGCGGGCTGGCCTGGCTCAGCTCTCCGCCGAGGGCGGCGACGCGGGCCTGGAGCGAGAGAAATTCCGGGTCCGACTCGGGGAACAGGCGCGCCTTGGGGCCTCGCACCAGGAAGCTCAGCTCGACCTGATCCCCGGGCTGCTCCAGCCGGATCTCGAGCTGGTGGCCGGAGGCCGCGCCGTCCTCGATCGCGTGGGTCAGCAGCAGCAGCAGCGCCACGAGGGACTGCCCCAGCTCGGCCTCCCCCGCATGCACGTCGCCCACGTCCTGGAGCTCGAGCTGCAGGTGGACCCGGTGCCGCAGCGTGTTCCGCGTGAGCGCCAGGGCGAGCTCGAGGAGGCGCCGTAGATCGACGGGCCTGGGCCCCTCTCCGGCCCGGGAAAAAGCCCGCAGATCGCGCACGATCGAGGAGAGCCGCTCGGCCCCCTCGCGCACCACCCGCAAGGCCTCGCTCGCCCGCGCCACCGACGACAGGTGCTCCGTTTCGGTGGGCACCGCATCCAGTTTTTTCAGCTCTCGCTCGATGAAATCAAGGTTGAGGTTCAGGTACGTCAGCGGGTTGTTCAGCTCGTGGGCCAGGCTGGCGGCGATCGACGTCATCGGGCCCGCTCGCCTCGGTTTTTCCTGGAGCTCGGCCCCCTGCCCGGGCGCCCAGAACAGCACGCTCGGCTGCCCTTCCAGCGTGATCTCGACCTCGGCCATCTCGACATGCACCGGCGCCCCGCCCCGCCGCAGCAGCCCCAGCAGCGCCCGCCCCCTCGCCCTCCCGCGGTGCGGCGCGGCCAGCAGCGCCGCACCCGGCGCCCCGATCAGCGTCGCCGTGGACTCGTAGCCCAGCCACGACGCCAGCGACCCGCTCACAAACGCGATGCGCCCCCCGCTCAACGCAAAGGACCAGCCGGGCAAATCGGCCATCCGCAGCATCGCAAAGGTGCTCGCACCGCCGAGCATCGCCTGCGCCACCCGGACGCCAGGGCCCCCATCCTCCGAAAAATCCTCCCCATAGCTTCCCATGCGAGGAGTATGGCTCAATCTCCCTCGCCTGGGTACTCCGCCTCGATCATGGCCTGCTCGAGGCTAGGTAGGTTCACAAAGTCCACCGCGGACAGGTCGCGGGCGACCGCGACCGGGTCATCGCCGCGCTGGAAGGCGAGGCGTGCGCGGGGCGAGCCGGAGAGCAGATCGAGGGCCGGGATATCGTCGATAAATTCATAGAGGTCGGTGCGAAAAGCGAAGGCCTCCGGGTGCATGGCGCACACCATCCCGAGGAGGGTCAGGTAGGTGGCGTAAGGGGCAAAGGTGCGGCGATCGGTGGGGTGAATCTGGATCCCCCGACAGGTCTGTCCGGCGAACTTCTGGAAGGTGGGGCAGAAGGTGACCGGGCGCGCCACGAACCCGGGGAGGCCACAGGAGTTGAGGCGAGCGGCGAGGCGTCGGTGGTCAAGCCAGGGGGCACCGATCAGCTCGAAGGGGCGGGTGGTGCCGCGGCCCTCCGAGAGGTTGGTCCCTTCGAGCAGGCAGCCGCCCGGGTACACCAGGGCGGTGTCGAGGGTGGGCATGTTGGGCGAGGTGAGCAAGAAGGGGCGATCCCAGGACCAGCCGTCCGCGTCGTCGTCGAGGCCGCGGACCGGGAGCACCGAGCAGGCACCGTCGGGGCCCAGGGGCAGCCCGTCCTGCTCGAGAAAATGAGCCACGATCTCGCCGACGGTGAAGCCATGCCGCACCGGCAGCGGTTCGAGGCCCACGAACGAGCGTAGCTCGTTGGAGCGACCTTCGCGGGCGCGCCCCAGGGGGTTGGGGCGATCGAGGATCAGCGTGTGGACGCCCCGCCGCGCCGCCGCACGCGCGGCCAGCAGGGCGGTCCAGACGAAGGTGTAGTAGCGGGAGCCCACGTCCGCGAGGTCGACGACCAGCAGATCGATCAGGTCGAGGTGCTCATCCCGGGGGAGGAGGGAGGCGAAGGTATCGCCGTAGAGGCTGATCACCGGCGCCCCGGTCTCCGGGTGCCGCGCGTCGCCGACGGTCTCCATGTACTGGGCCTCGCCCCCGTAGCCATGCTCGGGGCCAAAGAAGACACGAGGCTGGACCCCGTGGGCCTCGAGCACCTCGGACACATGGCGCAGCTGATGATCGGCGCTGGCCGGGTGCGCCAGCAAGCCGACGCGCGTCGCCTTGAGCCTCGCCAGGAGCGCCGCGTGGTGCGTCAATCGATCGAGCCCTACCCGCATGGCGCTCTCTTTACCGCGCTCGACGCCCCGGGGCGATCTTGTTGCGCGCCCGGCTCACTCGACCGCCAGCAGCTCGATCTCGAAGAGCAGCGTGGCCTTGCCGGGGATCTTGGGGGGGCTGCCGCGCTCGCCGTAGCCCAGCTCGTGGGGGATGGTGAGCTTGCGCTTGCCGCCGACCTTCATGCCCACGACCCCCTGGTCCCAGCCCTTGATGACCTGGCCCTGGCCGATGGTGAACGAGAAGGGGTCACCGCGGTCGAGGGAGCTGTCGAACTTGGTCCCGTTCTTCAGGGTGCCGGTGTAGTGCACCTTGACGGCGCTGCCTTCCTTGGCCTCGGCGCCGGTGCCGACCTTCACGTCCTCGGTCTTGAACTCGTCCTTGACCGGTGGGGGGCGGTTCTGGGTCTTGTACTCGGGCTCCGGGGGCGACTGGTTGCAGCCGCCCAGGCAGGCGGCCAGCGCGAGCAACAGCAAGGGAAGGCGTGCCATCGGCCACCGGCATGCCACAGAGCCCCGGCCAGGGCTAGGCCGGATCCGCGGGCGAGCCGGCGCGGGGCTAGTCGACGCCGAGCTGACGCAGCTTCTTGTGGAGCCCTTCCCGGGTGATCCCCAGGGCCCGCGCCGCGCTGGTCTTGTTGTTGTTGTGCTCGCGCAGGGCCTCCCGCAGCACGTACCGCTCGAAGCCCTCGACCATCTCCTTGAGCGATCCCTTGGGGACGCCGGCCCGGGCCACCAGCCCCTCGACCTTGCGCAGGTGCGGCGAGAGCAGATCCGGCGTGATGATCCCGTCCGGATCGACCTGGATCACCAGCCGCTGCACCTCGTTCTGGAGCTCGCGCACGTTGCCGGGCCAGTCGTAGGCCACCAGGAGCTCCATGGTGTGCTGGGCGAAGCTCCCGGTGGTCTTCCCCAGCTCGCGGGCGTACCTCGCCAGGAAGTGCCCCGCCAGCAGCGGGATGTCGTCGCGGCGCTCCCGCAGCGGCGGCGTCCGCAGCGGGAACACCTTGAGGCGATAGAACAGATCTTCCCGGAAGCGACCCGCCTTCACCTCGTCCTCCAGCGAGCGGTTGGTCGCCGCCACGATCCGCACGTCCACGTGCTTCACCTGCGTCGCCCCGATGGGCCGCACCTCGCCCTCCTGGATCGCCCGCAGCAGCTTGGCCTGCAGCGACAGCGCCAGCTCCCCGATCTCATCCAGGAACAGCGTGCCCCCGTGGGCCAGCTCGAAGAGCCCCTTCTTCTCCTCCGTCGCCCCGGTGAACGAGCCCTTCTTGTGGCCAAAAAGCTCGCTCTCCAGCAGCGACTCGGGCATCGCCGCGCAGTTCTGCGTCACGAACAGCTTGTCCCGGCGCCGCGACCGGTAATGGAGCGCCGAGGCGATCAGCTCCTTCCCCGTCCCCGTCTCCCCCTCGATCAGCACGCTCACCCGCGTGTCCGCCACCTTGCCCACCTGGCCCAGCAGCGACCCCATCGCCGGGCTCCGCCCGATGATGTCCTGGTTGCCCCCGCGACGCTCCGCCTCCCGCGTCTTCAGGTAGAGGTTCTCTCGCTCCAGCCGGTCTTCTGCCACCCGCAGCCGCTCGATCAGCCGGGCGTTGTCCACCGCCAGGCTCGCCGACGCCGACAGCACCGCCAGCGTGTCCACGTCCGCCGAGCTGAGCATCGCCGGCGCGTGACGGTTGTCGACCTGCAGCACCCCCACGATCTCGTCCCCTCGCCCCAGCGGCACCCCGATCGTGCTCCGGATCGACGCCCCCAGCAGCGAGTCGCTGTGCCCCACCTCCGTCGGCGCGTCCGCCGCCAGGATCGCCGCCCGCTCCGCCAGCACCTTGCGCACGATCGCACGCGCCACCGGCACCGCCCCCTGCGGCGACGCCGGCTGCTGACCGCAGCACCACCGTGGCATGGGTCGAGCCTGACACCAGGCGGAGGGCCGCGTCGGCGACGGCGACCAGGACCTCCTGGAGGCCCCTGGCGGCGCTGATGCGCCGCTGCTCTTCGAGGAGGCCACCGAGGCGCTCGGCGGCGGGGGAGCGCTGCTGGGTGAGGTCTTCGAGGCGACGGAGGGCGACGACCTGGGGGCGCTCCTGCTCCTGCTCGCCGGTGGAGAGGAGGGCAAGGACGGCGGCCTGGGCGCCGTGGCCCAGCTCGATGAGGTCACCGGCGGCGAGCATGAGGCGGGGCTTGCCGTCCTCGCCGAGGGGGGAGCGCTGGCCGCCGCGGATGCGAGCGACCAGCGCCCCGGGGGCGAGGGCCTCGAGGACCAGGCCCGAGGAGGCGGTGAGGAGGCGCGCGTGCAGGGGGGAGACCGCCTCGTCCGGGAGCGTCACCTGGCAGGAGGGTTCACGGCCGATGCGGACGTCGTCCGCGGCGACCTGGAAGACCTTGCCGGCGGAGGCGCCGGCGCGCACCTCCAGCGTGATCACGAGGCGCGAGCCCGGAGACGCGAGATGATCTGGCGCATCGCCGGATCGACCGGGGTTTCCTTGCCGCGCTCGGCCTGCTCGTCGAGCACCTTCTGCAGCTCATCGGCGATCTTCTTGTCGCCGTTGGGGGAGAGGTGATCGATGAGGTTGAGGGCCTCGAAGCGGATCGCGTCGTTCTTCAGCTTGGGCAGCCGCTTCATCAGCTCGGCCTTGGTGCTCTCGTTGCCGATGGAGCCCAGGGTGTAGATGGCCTTGATGCCGATGAACTGCTCGTTCTTCTCCTGGGTGGCCGGGTCCTCGATCTTGGCGAGGTAGCAGCCCACGTTGTCGCCGCAGGCGTTGAGCAGCGCGGAGACCTGCTGGAAGGCCTTCTTGGAGAGGTCATCGCCCTCGGCGTCGATGGCCTTCTTGACCTCGTCGATCTGGTCCTTCTTCATGACCTTCATCGCGGTCTGGAGGAGCGCCGCCTGGATGTTGTCGATCTCCTCCTTGCTGGCCTTGGCGCCCTTGAGGGTCGCCACCTGCTTCAGCAGCCAGGGGACGATGCTCGCGTCCATGAACTTCTCGGAGGCGGCGGCGATGATGATCTTGGCGGGCTCACCCGGGGGGATGAGGGCGTCGACGGCGACCTTCTCGAAGGCGGTCTCGAGGGCCTTGATGGCCTCGGGGCTCGCCGGCAGCTTCGACATCTCGCGGCCGATCATGGCGCGCACGGCGTCGTTGTCGGCGGCGTTGAGGGCGGCGATCATCGGGTCCCGGGCCTCGGAGCGGCCGATGCTGCCCAGCACCAGCGTCGCCGCCTGGACGTGGGCGTACTTGCCCGCATCCCCCAGCTTCTTCGAGATCTCCGCCATCTCCGGGTCCTTGTTGGCCAGGATGTCGAGGAGCGGCACCACCGCCGGCTTGCCGATCTTGATCAGCGCCACGATGGCCGTCGCCGCCAGGTTCTTCTTCTCCGGCAGCAGCACCGCCTTGAACAGCGGCTTGATCGCCTCGGCCGCCTGCAGCTCGCCCAGCACCTCGGCGGCCACCGTCTGCCAGTAGACCTCGTTCTTGGCGTTGGCCAGCGCCGCCGGATCCGCCTTCTGCGGGTCGACGTTGGGGATGGGGCGGTTGAGCAGCTCGATCAGCTTGCCCTTCCAGGAGGGCTCGTAGATCAGCAGCATCGCGTCCCGGGTGAACTTGTAGGGCGGCCCCAGGTTCTTGTCGCTCACCTTGATCTTCGTGAACGCATCCAGCAGGGGCCCCGCGGCCTCCTTCAGCTTGAGCACCTTCACGTAGTTCGCGGCCTGCGTCATCTCCTCGTGGTGCGCCTTGCCCGCGGCGAAATCGGTGATCGCCTTGAGGATCGCGTCCTTCGCCTTCGGATCGCGGGTGTTCGCCAGCGCCTTCAGCAGGTCGATCCGGGTCTTTTCATCGAGATCGCCCTTGACGTACTGCTGGGTCATCGGCCCCACGATCTTGTCGAGGAGCGCCTTCATCTCCGGGGCGTCCCGGTTGTTGTTGTGCTTGGTCAGCCCGTCCTCGTAGAACTGGGTCAACCGCTTGATCGCCGCCGGCCTCTTCGCCGGATCGTCCAGCTTCTTGATCCAGTATTCGGGCTGGCTCTCGTCATCACAGCCGGTCAGCATCGTGCCGGCGACCAGCAGGGCCCCGACGGAGACCCCGGCGGGCGTGGTCGACACCGTCGCGGGGGCAGTGGCTGCCGCCACACCAGCGGCGCCGAGGGCCAGGCGCCGCAGCAGGGCGACCAGCGGGGAGGAGTTCTGGGACATGGCGTTCTCTCGTGCAAGTTGGAGGTTTAGCCGCGAGCACGAGACCGTATTCCCCCCTCTCCAGAGTGTCAACGAGGCTCCCCCTCCAGGAAGGGACTGTCCTGCAGGCGGGGCTGTCCTGCCTGCCACCCGTTGCACCGAGGCGCCTCGTGGGCGCCGCGGGGGAGATCATTGAATGATCGGCGGGTCGATGATGGTGACAGGCTGGTTCGAGCCCTCCTCGGCGGACCACCGGAAGTTATCGATGAGGGCGGTCGAGTCGAGCAGGTGGTCGCCCGAGTCCCAGATGGCAAAGCGGAGGTAGATGATCGAGGCCTGCTTGCCGGACGGCGACGGCACCGGTACCTGGGTAGCCAGCCAGGCGGAGGCCGCGTGGCCCTCGAAGCCAGACCCCTGGAGCAGCTTCCCGCTCCCCGCCTTGCAGTTGTTGTATCCGTTGGGGATATTCGTCTGCTCCGGTTCGGTCGGGCTGGTGAGGTCGTAGGCGTTCGACGGCTCGCAGGCTGTGAGAAAGTCCTTGTTATTGACGCCGATGACCCCCTTGGTGGCGTCGAAGGCGATGTTGGCCGAGTTGGTGTCCGAGTCGTACATCGTGTCGCCCGGATCCAGCGGGCTCGGGGTCATGATGACGGCAAAGACGTCGTTGTAGGCGTCGCAGATGTAGACCGGGTACTCGCAGCTGAAGAAGCGGAAGTTGAACCTCAGCGACCTGGCGTTGGTCGGCACCCGGATCATCAGGTCGAGCGCCATGCCGTCGTAGGGCCCGGCGCCCGAGGGCTTCTCGCCTTGGTAGTTGGTGCAGGTGGCCTGCTTCGGGAAGCCAGGGGCGTTGGCCAAGGGAGCACCAAAGGGGCCACTGTTGAGCAAGGGGCTACCGCCCAGCTCGCACTGGTCAGGGTTGAAGCCCTGCTGGCCGGTGGCACGCGCCGCGCCGGACGAGAGGCCGAGCAAGCGGACGCCCTCGCGTGGCCCCGTGTCCGCGCCGAAACCAGGCAGAATGCCCACCTGAGTTTTCGGCACAAGCGGATTCTTCAGAAAGGGGCCCGAGATGCTGTTGAAACCAGCCTTGATGACACCCCACTTCCGATTCCTGGGGTCGCTCGGTGCCTCCTCTACCTTGACCTGGCAGAGGCCCATCGCCTTCGCCGCGTCAAACGGGTCGTTCACCCCCACCCCCAGCCCCTCGTCGCAGGCCGCAGGCTCGCTGAGCGCTTTCTGACCGTCGCAATCCTCGTCGACCTGCTGATCCTCGGGCAGCGCCGCCCCCTGGGTGCCGTCGGCGTTCTTCGCGTAGCTCACGATGTCGATGGCGCCGGGGTTCACGTTCGCATCGCAGTCGTTGCAGTCGCCCTGCTCCCCGGTCCAGCCGTCCTTGTCGTTGTCGTCGCCGGGCTTGCTGTTGCAGGGCCCCGCGTTGCTGCCACCGCCGCCACTGCTGCCGCTGCTGCCCCCCGTGATGACCACGGACCCGCCGCTGCCGCTGCTGCCCCCGTCGCCGCTGCTGCCCCCTTCCGCCGAGCTCCCGGAGCTGTTGCCCGCGCCCGCCTTGCCCCCGGCGCCTGCCTTCCCGCCGGTGCCCCCGGTGCCAAAGACCGAGGGGTCTGAGCCAGCGCCGTCGCAGGCAGCCATGATGGACAGAGAGACAAGGGCCCCGAGGGCCAGGATCCGGGTTGTACGCATGGGTTCCCTCTCAGCAAGAAAGAGTGAGGCTACCAAAATCCTAGCGGGATCCCCCCTTCCTTGCCACGATTGAAGTGACGCATTCTCCGAAATTCTCCCCGATGAGAATGCTTCATCCCCGGCGGAAGGCGCGAACCTTCTGCGCCGGTGGCCCCGGTCGCTCAGGCCCTCCCCCGGGCCTGATCCTGCTAAGCGCTTCCCGGCCTTGGACTTGGGGGCCGCCTTGACGGGGGCCTTGGCAGGGGCCGCCTTGGCGGGGGCCTTGGCGGGGGCAGGGGCGGCCTTGGGGGCCTTCACGGAGCGGGGCGCCTTCTTGAGAAGCGCGTCCGCCATCTCGTCGGCGCGATCGGTCTTCTCCCAGGGGAACTCCTTGCGGCCAAAGTGACCGTAAGCGGCGGTGGGCTGGTAGATGGGGCGCAGCAGGTCGAGCTGCTCGATGATGGCCTTGGGGCGCATGTCGAAGTGCTCGAGGATGAAGGCCGAGATCTGCTCGTTGGTGACGCCCTCGGCGGCGGTGCCGAAGGTGTCGACGTAGGCGCCGACGGGCTTGGCGACGCCGATCGCGTAGGCGAGCTGGACCTCGCAGCGGCGGGCGAGCTTCGCCGCCACGACGTTCTTGGCGATGTAGCGGGCGAAGTAGGCGGCGCTCCGGTCGACCTTGCTGGGGTCCTTGCCGGAGAAGGCGCCGCCGCCGTGGCGGCCCATGCCGCCGTAGGTATCGACGATGATCTTGCGCCCGGTGAGGCCGCAGTCGCCCTGGGGCCCGCCGACGACGAAGCGGCCCGTGGGGTTGATGTGGATCTTGGTCTTCTTGTCGATCAGCTTCGCCGGGATCACCTTGTTGATGACCAGCTCGCGGACGACCTCCTCGATCTGCTTCTGCTTGGCTTCCTCGGAGTGCTGCGTCGAGATCACGATGGTCTCGACGCGGACGATGTAGGGGACGGACTGGCCGGTAGTGGTGGTGACGGTGGCGATATCAGCGGGTCGCGGGCTATTTGGGAAGGGTTTAAAATCAATTGCATGCT
>JALOQB010000331.1 GCA_025453595.1 Polyangiaceae bacterium | reverse complement strand
GTGGCGGTGGCGGTGGCGGTGGCGGTGGCGGTGGCGGTGGCGGTGGCGGTGGCACGGACGCCAGCGCGGACGGCGGGCTCGTGGACGCAGGCACTTCCTCGGGAGACTGCGCCGCCTGAGGTTGACGTGCTGGCTCGGCTGGTCCGCACTGGGCTGTGGCCAGGCTCAGGCAAAGAAGGCTCAGGTTTGCATGTCGCATTGCAGTCATCCGGCCCAGGGTAGCCCGGTTCACCCTCAGTCCTTGCAGGCCAGGGAGTAGCGAACGATGGTCGAGTTGAAGACGGACGCGCTCTCGAGGGTTGCTGTTCCAAAGACGTACAGCTCGATCGCATCCTCCGTCGCCACCGCCGCGGGGCCACCGACGAAGAAGGCGTGCGGGGTGTAGTTGCTGCGGGGAATCAACGGGGCCGCGGCGCGGTTCCAGGTCACACCGTCGTCACTCGTCGCATGACCCACGGAGCCAGGTGTATACCCGTCGCACGGCGGGGTTGCCCCTTCACACACCGCGAGATCAGCGAGGCTGCTCGCATGGTAAAACATGTGGTATTTCCCGCTGGTCTTCACGACATTCACGTGGCTGACCACGGCCTCGTCCCAGCTCCCCAGGGGGCCCGTATCCAGGACCGGCTTGGCCTCGCGCTCCCACTTGATCCCGTCGGGTGAGACCGCGCGCCCGATGCGATACGTCGAGAACGAGTCGGCAGGTTGCCCTACGGCCGCGTACCACATCTCGAAGCGCTTCTCCTTGTCGTTCCAGAGCACGCTGGGTTCGAGCACGCCGCCAGCGAGCGTGGAGCAGGAGGGGTCCAGGCAGACTTTCTCCCAGTCGTTTTCGCCGACAAAGACTGGCTCCTGGCGGGCTGTCCAGGTCAGGCCATCCTTCGAATCGGCCACCCCGATCGCGTCATGGAACGGGACTGGAGAGCCATCTGGAGCCCCCATATGGCCGGTGAAATACATGCGCCAGGTGCCGTCAGGGAGGCGCAGCGCCGAGGTCGTCTCGAGCCCTTTCGGTGCCCAGGACACGCCGTTCGGGTCGAGGACCAGCCGGGTGTACTCCGTGTCCGGGTGCTCGGGCTTGATGTACTTGTCGTCGAAGGTGAGGCCGTCCGCGCTGGTCGCGTAGGCAAAGCCCTGGGTCAGGCACTGCCAGAAGGCTCCGGGGCAGTTGTGGTCCCGCGAGGATGACGTCATCCAGATGCGATACCCGTCGGCATCGCGTACCACCGTGGGGTCGCCGATAAACCCGTAGGGATGGAAGTTGGCGCCGCTGGCCAGCGAGACGACCTGCGGCGCGGACGGGGCGTCGAGCGTCGCGCAGCTCTTCACCGGAGCGGGCTTGATGGGAGGATCATCGATCGGAGCGGAGCTGGTCGGCGCGGGGCTCGTCGGCGCAGGGCTGGTCGGAGCGGCGCTGCTGCTGGGAGCGGTGTTGCTTGGAGCAGTGTTGCTCGCAGGCTCATCGGTTGAGCAGGCCGCAACCCCCGTCACAAGGAGGACTTGAATCCAGGTTCGCATGTAAGCCGATAATTTTCTGGTGATGCTTTGGCACCAACGGAGCAGATTACGTGGGCTGCCGACGGTGTCCAGTCCCAGCACCTGATGGAGCGACGCCTGCGCGTGGGCCAGGCGGCGGACGTGGCCTCGCTGCTGGACGGCGTGCGCTACCCTGGAGACGCGGGAGGCCATGCCCATCGACGAGGACCTGACCTGCGCTCAGCGCACCTGCACGGTCTTCGAGACGCTCATCCCCAGCGCCCTGGCGGTCACCGTGCAAGACCCCGGCTTGACCGTGACCAGGTTGCGCCAGGTCGCCGGGCCCCCTGTATCCTGGCTGCCAAGCACGGGGCCGAACTCGGCCACGCCCCTGCAATCCTCAGCCAGCGACCACTCTGGATTCAGCTTGCCCGACAGCAAGCGCGAGCCCGCCCGGGCCCCCACCCGGAACGAATTCTCGCTCGTAGCACCCACCTTGAGAGTGTCTGGTCCCTCCATAAAAAGGCCGGTCGGGCGCACGATCTCGATCATCTCGACCTGATTCCCGCACGTCTCCTTCACCACGCCTTCCCCGACCAGCCTTGCGCCGCGGCGATCAGGCCAGAACTCGGCCACCCCGGTCGGGCCTTCGTAGGTGCAGGGCGAGGGGCCCGTGAGAAACGAGCCCCCTCCCAGGACAGTCCCCACCGCGTACGCCGGAGGTTGCGACGGAGAACACCCGATGACCCCCCAAAGCAAGCCCACTCGCAGCGCGAATTTCATGCCCCACCAGGAAAACACCAGAACCCCCCACGGACAAGCCCCCTGCTGCCCGCTCGACCCGAGCGCCCACGACGAGCCACCACCGTACCTGCGCGCGGGGACCAGCTTTGCCTTGACAGCCGAAGCGCTTCGCCGCTCTTACTCGGAGCCATGCACCTCAGGAAGTTCTGGGCACAACGTTACCGGAGCTGGCCTTGCAACTCGGGTGGTTCATGATGTGCCTGAGGAGCCCTCACCCCGGCCCCTCTGCTGCCAAGAGAGGAGCACCAACCATTGAAATTGCTCCATTTTACCCCCCGCTTTCAACGGGAGAAGGGGCAAGGAAGATGTCATGATTGCTGGACATTGCAACTGTGGCGCGGTGTCCTTCGAGCTCACGAATCGCCCAGCAGGCGTATACCTTTGTCACTGCTCCATCTGCCGGCGCGCGAGCGGCAGCAATGGGATGGCCGTGGTGGTGGTACCAAACGAACACTTCCGCTGGGTCACCGGTCAAGACCAGATCGCGGCCTGGACCAAACCCGGTTCATCGTGGGAAACATGGTTCTGTCGCAACTGTGGATCGCGCGTGCCGGGCCGCAACGACGACGTACGGATGTTCGTCCCAGCCGGTTTGCTCGGTACAGAGGCCGATGGGCTGACGGTGCTGCATCACATCTTCGTGGGCTCGAAGGCAGGGTGGGACGTGATCAGCGATGACGGGCAACAGCACACCGAGCGGATCACCCCCTGACGGAGCGCGTCGCCCAGACGGGCCCAGGAGAGCACGTATCGTGACCATGGAGTGATCGATCCGGTCCGCGTGGACACCACCAGGTCACCATGCGCGCTCTGCCCATCGTATTGCTCTGCGTCTCCCTGCTCACCGGGTGCATCTCCACCACGCCACCGTCACCCTCGGCGCCTCCAGCAGCCCCTCCAGCGGCGCCTCAGGCATCGCCGAACGCAGCACCGCCACCGCCAGCACCGGCGTCGCCCCGGGGTGCCCAGGGCAAGGCGTCGCTCCCGGAGCCGACGGTCGCCTCTCCGGCGAAACCCGCACCGCCCGCCAGGCCGGAGGCCCCGCCCCCGATCACGTCGGTCTGGCTGGAGCTGTACAACAACTGCTCCAAGGCGATGGAGTACTGCGTCGACGACGGGAACGTACTCTACACCTCCATCTCGTCGAACACCCTCACGACGCACTCGGTCCGGCCGGGGGCCAAGATCCGCTATCGGAAGGGCAACAACTGCACGGATACGGTCTACACGGCGACCGATGCAAGCGAGAAGCAGAAGGCCAACCTCTGCAAATAAAGAGGCGCCTTCACGGCCGAAACCGACAGGATCCTCGCGGCTGAAGAGAGAGGAACCGCATCCGATAGGAGACAAGAGGCAATGCATGCGCTTCCTCACGGACGCCGGGGTTTCACTCGTAGGCGGTACGGAAGTAGGCCGACCAGGTGCATGATCCCTCGCCTGGTGGACCGCACTGGTCATCGGGAATCTCGACGTTGATGTACCAAAGCCCGGGGCCTGTAAACACCGCATGAGCCGGCCGGGGGTCATCGGGTGTCTTGAGAGAGATGCTGCCGCTGGACCACAGCTCCCCGTCTTCGTTGGAGATGATCTGCGCGGAGGGCCCGAAGTCAGAACAGGAGCGGGAGAGGGACACCCGCATGCGCATGCCGACGGAGATGTCTTCGGGACCGAGCATGACCCCGGTCGGGATGAGTTTACCGGCGGTGCTCTCCCCCTCCGCGAGGAAGATGCGCATCCGCCAGCGTGCACCGCCCGTGATCGTCATGTACGAATAATCGTTGTTGCGAACCGCATCGGGGTTGAGGGAAGGCCAGACCGCGGCATGCAGCTGGTCAGGCTTGAAGATGTGAGGCTGCTTGGAATTGTAGGGGAATCCCACATCCGGAGCGCAAGGCGTTCCGGCGGGCTCGCTGCCGCCTTGACCGGCCCCTGCACCACCCTGACCAGCCTCACCGCCCTGACCAGCTTCACCGCCCTGACCAGCTTCACCGCCCTGACCAGCTTCACCGCCCTGACCAGCCTCACCGCCCTGGCCAGCGCTGGCGCCAGCACCACCTTCGCCCCCGGCCCCGGCCTTCCCGCCGCTGGAGCTGGAGCCAGCGACTGGAAACCCAGCCCCACCGACCGGCCCTCCTCCAGCTCCGCCAGCGGAACTCCCCGAGGCCCCTCCGCCGTTGCGCCCGCCCGAAGAGAGACCAGACCCTGCGCCCCCCTCGGAGGATTCATCGAACGTACTGCACCCTGCCCAGCCCAGACCAAAGAGCAAGGAGAGAGAGAGAGCCAGAGATGCCCTGGAGACCATGGGTCATTCTCCACCAGATTCTGCGGTTGTATCAAAAAATCATTCACCCCACCCCGTCAGGAGATTCCTGGCTCCTTGCGTGGCCAATGGGAGGGGAAATCAGGCAGAGCTGGAACAGGCAACCCAGGCGAACTTCTTCCAGTCAAGACCGGCGACGGCGTGGGCGGGCGAGGGCGGTGAGGAGCAGGGCCCAGGGCCAGAGGGCGCCACGGTGGGGGCCGGAGGCGAGGTGGCAGCCGGCTTCCTCGCTCGGGTTGGGCTGGGCCGGGATGCAGGTGCGCGAGACCGCATCGCAGATGTTCGGGAGGGCGCAGTCCTTGACGGAGCTGCACTGCTCCTTGCAGGCCGAGCCCTCGCAGGCGTAGGGGGCACAGCTGCGGGTGGAGCCGTCGTCGTTGACCAGGGTCACCTCGTTCTCGCAGAAGGCGCCGTTGTCGGGCACGCAGACCCCCCTGGCCTGGTCGCAGCGGAACTTGTCGGCGCAATCCGCGCTGGAGAAGCACTCGGAGCCGCACCCATCCCCCTTGCAGATGTAAGGTGCGCAGAGCACCGACAGGGGCTTGGAGCAGTCACCCTGGCCGTTGCAGAGGCCGGCGAGGGTGGCCGTGCCATCCTTGCAGCTCGGGGGGCTGCACTCCACGGCGAGGCCCACGTAGCCCTCGCAGCTCTCGCGCTGGACTCCATCGCAGGTGCGCTGCTGGCATGGGGCCTCGTCGGATCCCCCGGGGCAGACCTCGCGCTCCCCGTGCGGGGGCCCGGAGACCGGGACGCAGAGGCCGAGCGCCTTGGGGACGTCGCAGGCCTCGCACTGGCCCTCGCAGGAGCTGTTGCAGCAGACGCCATCGACGCAGAACCCGCTCTGGCAGCCGCGGCCTTCCTTGCACGATGCGCCGAGCTCCCCCAGGAAGAAGCAGGCGCCGCCGTCGCAGAAGGCGCCGGGGGCGCAGTCGGCGTCAATGGCGCAGGAGGAGCCGCAAGCTCCGGCCTCGCAGCCAAAGGCCTGGCACGAGACGCTGGAGGCGGGGTTGCAGGTGCCGGAGCCATCGCAGGCGAAGGAGGCCACGCGGACCCCCTGGACGTCGGAGACGCAGGTCGGGGCCTGGCAGGGGGTGCCGGCGTCGTGGAGGGCGCAGGAGCCCTTGCCGTCGCAGAGGCCGTTCTTGTCGCAGCTCTGCTCGGGCTCTGCCTCGCAGTCGTTGTGGGGATCGAGGCCGGAGCGGGCGAGGCCGCAGACACCGTCGGGTCCGCCGCCCTCCTTGAGGGAGCCCTTGCAGGCCTGGCAGGTGCCGGCGCAGGCCTCGCTGCAGCAGACCCCATCGACGCAGAACCCGCTGCTGCACTCGGTGTTCCGCTCGCACTCCGACCCCTGCCCCTTGTCACCGATGCAGAGCCCGTTCTCGCAGTGAGCCCCCTGGGCGCAGCGGAGATCGTTGTCGCAGGAGGTCGAGCAGGCGGTGGTATCCCCGCAGAGGAAGGGGAAGCAGGAGGCGACCTGGGACTGGCACTGGTTCTGGGCGTTGCACAGGAGCCCGGTGCTGACGCCGTCGACGCAGGTGGCGGTGCCGCAGGGGGTGTTGACCGGGTACTTCGTGCAGGCGCCCTGGCCGTTGCAGGCCCCGGAGGTGCCGCAGGTGCTGGTGTCCTGCACGGCGCACTCGTCGTCGGGGTCCGTGTCCTTGGCGACGGGGCCGCACTGACCGTCGGCGCCGGAGCCCTTCTTCGCCGCGGAGCAGGCCTCGCACTCGCCGGCGCAGGGGGTGGCGCAGCACACGCCATCGGCGCAGAAGCCCGAGATACAGTCGCCGGAGAACAGGCAAGGTTCGCCGGTGGGGCTGGGCTGGAAGACCTCGACGGTGTTGGTGGTGTTGCCCTGGGCCAGCACGCTGCCCACGATGCCGCCGGCCATGAGCACGCGGCCGTCGTTGAGCTGGGCGTAGGCCATCAGGGCGCGCTTGGTGTTCATCGAGACGGCCTTGGTCCAGGTGAGCGTGGCGAGGTTGAGGCGCTCGACCCCCTGGACCGCCTGGAAGAACGGGATGTTGCCGCCGCCGGCCACCAGGATGCTGCCGTCGGGGCGCTGAACGGTGCCAAAGAACGCGCGGTTCTCCGCCATGTTGCCCACGGGCACCCAGGTGTTCTGTGCAGGGTCGTAGTACTCGGATTTGGGCGTCCCTCCGCCGATGGCGAGCTGCACCGGGGCCCCGTTGACCACGATGGGGACGGTCTCGTGGCCCAGGCGAGCGGTCGGCATGTCCGGCAGCGGGGAGCTGCTCTTGGAGACCGGATCGTAGACCTCGGCCTTGGGCATCGGCCCGCAGTTCGAGCATTTCGTACCGCCAGCGGTCAGCACCCGTCCATCCGCCAGGAGCGAGCTGGTCGCCCAGAAGCGGCCCTGGAGCAGCGCCCCCGCCAGCGACCAGGTGTTGGTCGAGCCATCGTAGAGCTCGATCTGTGGCTCGGTTCCGCCATGAACGGGGTCAAAATTGTTCGGTTTCTGCAGGTCAACACCGCCGAAGACGGCCAGGGTCTTCTTGTCCTGGAGCACAACCGCGGTCGCGTTGGCCCGGACCCTGTTCATCGGGGCGAGGGCGCTCCACTGGCCCGTGGCCTCGTCGAAGCGCAGCAGATCGCTGGAGCTGCTGTTGCCCAGGTCGCCCCCGAGGGCGCAGGCCTTGCCCTGGAGCAGCAGCAGCGCGAAGCGATCGCGGGGCGAGGGGAGGTTGCCCACGAGGGACCAGGTGTCCGTCGTCGGATCAAAGAGCTCGGTGCTGTCGAGGGTGGTGCAGGCGGACGACACGCAGGCGCGTCCTCCGGCGACCAGCACGCGGCCGCTGGGCAGCAGCACCGAGGGCATGTTGCCGCGGTCCTGGGCCAGGGAGGCGGTGGAGGTCCAGACCGGATCCAGCACCGCCGGGTACTCCACACCTCCCCACTCCACACGCACACGGCACTCCTCCACCCCGGGCCTCACCACCGCCCTCCCCCACGGCCCTCGCTCGTCCTCGTCGTGCGCGCACCCCACCTCCACCTTCCCTCGCGCCACCTCTCCCCTTGCCCCCACCACATAGGGAGCCTCCATACGCAGCCGCGGCGCACCCCCTTCGTCCAGGAACTCGACGACGTTGCCCACCTGGCGCAGGCCCGCCACGCCTCGCACGTCGACGAGGTAGTCGACGGCCTCCTGCAGGGGGCGAGCGGCGAAGCGCACCAGGTCCTCGACGCCGTCTTCGCGGGGGCGCAGCACCAGCTCGG
>JALOQB010000330.1 GCA_025453595.1 Polyangiaceae bacterium | reverse complement strand
CGTAGACCAGGAGCGCCGGGCGGCTCACCGGGTCGCTGATCTGGTAGAGCCGATCGATCACCGCGTGGGCCTCGTCGCTGCCGGAGGCCAGGTGCTCGGAGAGGGCGAGCTGGAAGGCCTCGGCGTCGCCGTCCGGCGGGAAGGCCCGGAGCGCCTCGGGGAGGGCCTCGCGGAGCGAGGCGCGGAGCGACCCGCGGGAGGCGTCATCGGAGAGCGCGAGGAGGACCTCGACGGCCGCGCGATGGATGGGCTCGGGGGTCTTCTTGTCCGCGACGAGGGCGCCCAGCGTGGAGATCGAGGCGTGGGTGCCGCAGCGGCCCAGGGCCCAGACCGCCGTCGCCACCCGCGCCCGCGGGGCGTTGAGGGTGCGGATGCAGGCCAGCAGCAGCGGTTCGGCCTCCTGGAGGCGGAGCCGGGCGGCGGCCTGGAAGAGGCGACCCAGGGTCGGCTTGTCGGGGGTCTCCCAGAAGTGGGGCAGCTGGTAGCGCAGGTGCGCCAGGATCCGCTTCCTGGCGCGCTCGTGGCTCCGCGCTTTCTTCTCTTCCCGGGTGAGCGCGCGAGGCGGCGAGGGGGCGGTGCCCTGCCGCGCAGGCGCCGCGGCGGGGGCCGGGGGCTGGCCCGGCCGGGGGGCCGGGGGAGGGGCCGGGGGGCCGCTGTGGATCTGGTACCCCTCGCGCTGCTGCTTCTCGATGGCGCGCTGGAAGGCCCGCTCGGCCTCGTGACGCGGCAGCGGGCGCAGGGTGAGGGAGCCATCGTAGGTGCTCCCGTCAAGCAGGCCTTGCCGGTAGTTGACGACGAACCGATCGGCGCCGCGCTCGCAGAGCGTCAGCTCGAAGCGGAGCGCTCGACCGCCCTGGTACTTGATCAGCTCGCTCTTCTGGATGACCTTCATGCTGGCCTCGCGGTGCGCATGATGACAGCAGCAAGGCGCCCTTGAAAGCCCGGTGTAGGTTGCCTAGCGTCCGCCCATGCGATTGGTGAAGATCGGGCTGGCCAGCATCAACTCGACGGTGGGCGCGGTGAAGAGCAACCAGGAGCGATGCCTGGAGGTCCTGGCCGAGATGGAGCGGGACGGCGTCACCGTCGCGTGTTTGCCGGAGCAGGTGCTGGGCGGCTACCCCTCCGAGGATCTGGTCCAGTGGCGCGGCTTTGTCGATGCCCAGTGGGAGGCGCTCCACCGGATCGCCGCCGCCACGGCCTCCTCCGGCATGGTGGTGGCGCTGGGGCTGGCGGTGGCCTTCCGGGGGCACCTGTTCAACTGCGCGGCGGTGCTCCACCGGGGCAAGGTGGTGGGCATCGTCCCCAAGGAAAAGCTGCCCACGTACAACGTGTTCTACGAGCTCCGCACCTTCTCCCCGGGCACCCCCGGCCGGGTCGATCACATCGACGAGATCCCCTTCGGCGACCTGGTGTTCGACTTCGATTTTGGCACCGTCGCCGTCGAGATCTGCGAGGATGGATGGTCCCCCGACGGACCCATGCGCCGCCGCTGCTACGCCGGGGCCGAGCTGGTGCTCAATCTGTCCGCCTCTCCGTTCCGGACCGGCGTCATGGGCACCCGGCGCGAGATGCTGGCGACGCGCTCCAGCGACAACCAGTGCACCCTCGCCTACGCCAACCTCGTCGGCGCCAACGACGGGTTGATCTTCGACGGCGGGGGGTTTCTCTTCTCCAGCGGTCGTCCGCTGCTGGAAGCTCCGAGGTTCCGCCAGTGCTGGGCCGCCCAGACCGTCGATCTGGACCGGACCACCCGGCTCCGCACCGAGAGCACCACCTGGCGCATGGACGCGGTGGCCTACCGGGCCGCGGACGCGGGCGTGCAGCACGTGCGGGTGGTCGGGGCCACGCCGTCCCGGGAGCAGCTCGCCTACCCGGTGCCGCCCCACGGCTCTTTTTTCCTGCCGGGGCCGCCGCCGGCCCGGGGGCCACGTGAAGATTTCTGCGCCGACCTCCTCGACGCGCTGGCCCTGGGGATCGGCGATTATTACGAGAAGATCGGCGCCTTCAAGGGCATCGGCATCGCCCTGTCCGGCGGCCGCGACTCGCTGCTGACGCTGCTCATCGCCCACCGCTACCTGACCCGCCGCTTCGCGCACCTCGACCCCCAGGCCCGCAAGGCGGCCATCGGGGAGCACCTCCACTGCTTCTACATGCCCTCGCGCTTCTCCAGCGACCAGACCCGGGGCGCCGCCGCGCGCATCGCCGAGGAGCTCGGCGCCCGCTTCCAGATCGTCCCGATCGAGGAGGCCTTCCAGCGCGAGGAGGAGATCACCCAGGCGATGCTCGGCCCGGACCGGGCGGTGACCCGGATCACCCGCGAGAACATCCAGGCCCGGCTCCGCGGCATGCGCATGTGGAACTGGTCCAACAGCTCGTCCTTCCTGTTCCTGCAGACGGGGAACATGTCGGAAAAGGCCATGGGGTACACCACCATCGGCGGCGACCTGGAGGGGGCCCTCGCGGTGCTGGCCAACGTGCCCAAGACCGTGGTCATCCTGCTCCTCGAGTACCTCCTCGACTCGGAGGGCTACGAGGGGATCCGGCTCTGCTTCGAGGCCCCCGCGGGCCCCGAGCTGGCCAGCAACCAGCGGGGCGAGGACGAGCTGATGCCTTACCGCGCCCTCGACGCCTGCTTCTACCTCTACGCCGCCGAAAAACTCGACCCCGCCTCCGTCGTCCAGGTCCTCGATCGCATGTTCCCGGAAGACCCTCCCGGGCTCCACGAGGCCTGGGTCGAGCGCTTCGTTCGCCTCTTTGTCCAGAGCATCTACAAGTGGGTCCAGGCGCCCCTCTCGCTCCACGTCGGCAACCTCGACCTCGAGCGCGAGCGCGCCCTCCAGCTCCCCGTCGTCGAGTCCACCGAGTGGACAAGGCGCCAGTGAGATGCCCCCCCGCTCCTCCCCCTTGCTCCTGGTCCTCGCCCTCGTCGCCCTCGCCGCCGGTGGCTGGCTCCTCCTCGCCAGCGACCAGGAACCTCCGCCTCCCCCCGTCGCCCCCGTCGCCGCCCCGGACCCCACGCCCCAGGCTTCCCCCGAAGAGTCCGGGAACCTCGCCACGATCCGCGCCGAGACCGACCCGGCCAGGGCGCTGCAGCTCGCCAACGACGGGCACTACCAGTTCCCCCAGGGGGGCCTCTACCCGGACCGCGAGGTCATCGCCATCCGCTCCCTGCTCCGGCTCCAGCGCCAGGACGAGGCGAAGGGCCGCGCCCAGCGCTTTCTCCAGCGCTTCCCCGCCCACCCCCAGGCCCCCCTGGTGCGCCGTATGGCCGGTCTTTGACCCGCAATAAGAGCTGATTTCGACCGAAAAAGTCGAAGATCCGGAGCGCCAGCTGGAGCCGTAGCACGCTCGACCCTTCCGGGATCTGGTTGCCGATCCCGTCCAGCCCCAGCAGCACGACCTCCCGCCCCTCCGGGCACGCATGCACCCTCGTCCCGATGATCCCTTGCTTGCTGGTGTATGGATCTTCTGTACATCCGTTGGCGGTCACCCAGAACCGCTCGGCCTCCTCGACCCCCAGCAGAAAGCGGCCGTTCACCACGCCCCCCTCGATGGGGAAGAAGGGGTCGTCGCGGCCGTGGATCAGCATCACCGAGAGGGGCCGCTCGGGGGTCGGCGGGATCTCCAGGGGGCCACCGATGGTACGGCGTCCGCCGAGGGTCCCCCCCATGCCGATGAACCCGGCAAACACGGGGAGCTGGGCCGCGAGGAAGTGGCCGAAGATCTCGCCTTCTCCCTGGCCCAGCAGGTAGGTGCGCCCGGCGTCGCGGCCTTTCAGGTCGCCCAGCATCGCTGCCACGAACCCCAGGTCATCGACGGCGCTGACCTCCTCGGGAGCGAGGGGGCCGTTCCACTCGGAGCGCACCCCGACGGTGGTCGCCTCCGGCACCACCACCACGTACCCGAGCGCCGAGGCCCGCTCCATGGCCGGGGAGATCGTCGATCCGTCGAAGGACAGCAGGTAGGCCCCCTGCCCCTGCAGCACCACCAGGGTAGGGGACGGCACGCAGGGGTCGTACTGCTGCGGCAGCAGCACCGCGTAGCGCCGTTGCTGCTGCTGGTACATCAGCGTGCGCCTGTGCTCCCCGGGGGTCGTGGGCCAGTCGCCCACCTCGCAGCCGTTCTTGTTGCTCTGCGGGCTCGTGCTGTCGAGCGGGCCTCCCACGGTGTGATCCGTGGTGCAGCCGACCAGCCATGCCAGCGCCAGCCATCGCCACCTCATGGCTTCTCCTGGGGCAAGCCCACGGCGTTCCTCAGCCGCGTGGCCAGCGGACCGTGGGGGTGGCGCTCCAGGTAATCCCGGGCCAGCGCCCGCGCCGCCTCCGGGTTCTGGATCGCCAGCGCCTCCAGCCGCAGCACCGGCATTTCGTGGGCAAATTTCCCCCGCGGGTAGGCCTTCTCGTAGGCGTTCAGCGCCGCAAACGCCCCCGCGCTGTCCCGGCCCCGGATCGCCACCCTCGCCCGATCCAGCGCCTTCTGCTCCTCCAGCAGCGCCTCTGCACCCGACGGGCTCGCCGTTACCTCCGCCGACGGCGCGGCCACGGGGGCCACGGACGCCCTCGGCGCCCCGGTGTGCCTCGCCTCCGGAGCCGCCGAGGCTACCGGAGCCGCCGAGGCCACCGGAGCCTCCGGTGCGGGCTCCGTGGGATCGACGGCGGTCGGCCCCGGGATGGGCGCGGACAGCGGCACCGGCGCCGTGCTGGCCCCCCCGCTCGCCACCGCCGCCACTGCCGCCGGTGACGGTGGTGGCGTCGTGGATGTAGAGTTTTTCCATATAGCTCCGGCGGAGGCTAGGGTCAGGGCTCCGCCCAGGGCGGCCTTGGCGACCCAGCCCTTGGCCAGGAGCCCGGCGGCGGAGCCAGCGGCCCCCAGCGGCGCGGCGGAGGCGCCGAGGGCGACCGGGGCCGCCGCGGAGGAAGCCGTCGCGGCCGTGGAGGCTGCCGCCGCGGAGGAAGCCGACGAGACGGTGGAGGCCGCCGCGGTGGAGGCGAGGGTGGAGGCCGCCACGCCCAGGCCGAGGGCGGCGAGGGTGCGAGCGCGGGCTGCTTCGCCGGGGCGCTCGGCCCGCGCCGCGAGGAGCGCCTCCTCGATGGGGTCGGAGTGATCCTGCGGTTGCCTCATCGTGCCGCCTCCTTCTGGTAGCGTGCCCGCACCCGGGCCGCCCTTCGATCGAAATCTTCGCGCGCGCGTCGTAGCCTGGATTTCACCGTACCCTCCGGGATCTCCAGCAGCGCCGCGATGGCCCCGCTGGTCATCTCCTCGATCTCCGAGAGGACAAAGACCTCGCGCAGGTCCATCTCCATCCCGTCCAGCAGGGCCTCCAGCAGCCGGAGCGCGTCCCGGGTGGCCAGCGCGTCCTCGACCGAGGGCCCAGCCTCCCACGGGATCGCCTCCAGGCTCTCCTGCGGGTCCTCCGGTCGCCGCTGCCTGGCTCGCCGCGCGTGGCTCGCCACCCGCAGCGCCACCCCCCGCAGGAAGGCGCGCTCGGCCCCGGCCTGGATGTCGTCCAGCCGCTCCGACGCCACCAGGAAGACCCGCTGCGCCCCGTCGTCCGCGTCCGCCGCCGAGAACCCCATGCGCCGGAGCCACCGCCACACGAAGTCAAAGTGATCCCCGACCAGCTCACGCAACCTGGCGTCGCGGGTTCGCGCCGCTGCTGTCGTCGATCCAGGCACGGGGGACCCGTCGGCCATCAGGCGGCATATGCCCCTGAACCCCCCTCTGGATCACGAAAAATGAAGGAGCTCCCCCGAAAGGGAGGGCGTTGCCTCAACGGAGCCACCGGTAGGCGTCCCGCAGCACGTCCTGGCCGTTTTTCTCGATGGGAGCCCCATGCGCCAGCAAGATCCGGTCAAGATCCCAGCCCAGGATCCGGTCGATCTGCCGGCGTCCCAGGGGGCGATCCCGCACCGCGAGGCGCTCGACGTAGCCCTTGCCCGGGCCATCATTGCCCATCAGCCAGGCCACCGCCCGCGTCCCCCGGGAGGGATGCGACGACAGATGGATCATCGCATCCACGCACAGCATCGTCCGGGAACGGGTATGGAAGAAGACCACCTCCCGCTCGAACCGCGCCGTCAGGGGGGCCTGCTCCACGTCCGCTGCCCACAGCGCCTCCGACCGGTCCCCCAGCACCCCAGTCCAGCGCAGATCCGGTCGCTTGACCTCCAGCCCCGGCGACGCCCAGCAGGTCGCCCCCGGAAAGGCATCCAGCCACGACTTCACGTACAGGTGATGGAACAGGCTCGGCGCGATCACCGCCTGCACTGGCCCCAGCGCCTCCACCTCGCGCCGCAGCCCTTCGTCGAGCGCCACCGGGCTGTGCACCAGCAGCCCCCCGCCGGTCAGTTGCACCAGGTTCATCCGGGTCCCGGTCTCCACGCCCAGAAACGTCTGGGGTCGTGTCAGCGTCCAGAGCCCCTCGGCCACCCGCGTCAGCGACGTTTGCATCCTCTCCGGGTAGGTCGTGTCTGCACCTGTAACAAGGGGCCTTGCGTCGAGGCCTGTCCAGGCGGCTCAGCGCCCCGGCTTGCGAGCGGCTGGCGTCTTCGTGGCCCTGGCGGCGGGCTTGCGGGTCGGCAGCAGGGCGGCGGTCGTGGTGGCCGTGAGGGCCTTGAGCAGCCAGCGGTCGAGGCGGGCAAGGTCACGGCAGGCCAGGATGCGCTTGCGCTGCGTCGCCGTGACCTTGAGCCCCCGGCCTTCGAGCACCGCCACCACCGCCTCCGCCTTGCCCTCGGCCAGCCCTCTGGCCTCGCCTTCAGCGAGGCCCTCGCCGTAATACTTGCGGGCAAACTCGCTCTGGTACTCGTACTTCTGCATCGCTTCCTCCAGCTCTTGTCTCGCCGCCTCGTTCAGCCGCGCCAGGATCAGGTCAGTGTAAAATCGCCCTCGCTCCCCGTCGAGCTTCGCCACCGCTCCAAACGCCTTCAGCACCGCCTGCACCCCCTCGGGTCCGTCGTTGCCGTGGGCCATCGCGCTCAGCACCGCAAGCTCCGGTAGCCTCTTCGCCTTGCTCGCGCCCAGCAGCATTGGCAACTGGCCTGGACCCACCACTCTCAGCGAAAGTTGCTCTCCCGCACCCAGCGCGATGGGCTGCGCTGCCCAGGCCGCCGTGGTGTTGTCGAGGCACAGCACCAGCACCACCGCGTCGCACCGCAGCTTCGCCCGCAGCGCCATCCAGTACACCGGCCAGGCCCAGCGCTTGTTCTCATCGATGCGCCGCTGCACCTCGACCACCACGCCCAGCCGAGGACTTCCCCGCGCATCCTTCAGCACCAGGACGCGGTCGGCACGGTACTCGGTCGACATGGTCTGGGTGAAGTCGCCCTCGAGAACCCCGATGTGCTTGTAGGGAGGTACCGGATGGTGAAGGAGGTCGCGAAGCAGGGTGACCGCAAGGCTGGGCCGGAAGCGAAAGAGCTCGGAGAGTGCGTCGTGCTCGGTGGTGGTCATGCGGGCGCGGAGGCGCACAGGGCAGGCCAGCGTCCGGAATGGCAAAAAGCAGAGAAAATAAGGGGAGCAGGGGTGGCGGAGCGCCGGTTTCCGATGGCGGTCCGCCAGGGGGGTCGTGTCAGCGTCCAGAGCCCCTCGGCCACCCGCGTCAGCGACGCTTGCATCCCCCGTGTAGGTTGTGTCTGCACCTGCAACAAGGCCCACAATAAGAGTGGGGAAATTTACCGAAGATAGGAAAGCCCCGGCGTTCACGCCGGGGTCCACTATGACTCGTTGTACTTGCCTTCCTGTTTGCGTGTGCTAAGTTCTCACCTGTGACGCATCGAACCGTCGAGATTGCATGGCTCCCGGGCTCAAAAAAGTCTTGGACCACCTTCTCTTTGGCTC
>JALOQB010000329.1 GCA_025453595.1 Polyangiaceae bacterium | reverse complement strand
GGGTCCTGGCGCGGGGGGCGAGCCTCGGCGGGAGCACGCTGGGCGACGGGGCCTTCGTGGGGCCCGGTCTCGACGCGACCGCGGATGAGGGCGCCCTCGCCGATGGCGATGGCGGGGGCCTGGAGGGAGCCGACGACGCGGGCGCCGGCCTCGAGGTGGATGGCCTGGCGGGCCACGAGGTCGCCGGCGATGGAGCCGCGGACGACGATGCGGTGGGCCCGGAGGTTGGCCTTGAGGGCGGCGGAGCCCTGGACGATGAGGTCGCCGGAGATATCGATTTCTCCCTCGACGCGTCCGGCGATTTCGAGGTCACCCTCGCCGCGGATCAGGCCCCGGAGGAAGGCATGCTCACCGAGTACGGTACGTTCAGCCATGGTGCCCCTCACACATCCATGTCCACGTTGCCCTTGAAGCTGGCGCCGTCCGCGATGGTGAGGCGGGCGGCGCGCACGTCCCCGATGAGACGCGCGCCGGTCTGCAGATCGACCCGCTCGGTGGCGGAGACGTTGCCGGTGAGCTGGCCGGCCACGCTGACCGTGGGGGCCGAGACCTCGGCCTCGACGAGGGCGCCCTGGCTGATGACGACGGGGCGCTGCGCCTGCAGCCGCCCCTTGAGGACACCGGCGACCTCGACCTCGTCGTCCGAGACCAGCTCGCCCTCGATGGTGATGCCTGATGCAATGACAGTGATGGCCATGAAAACCCTCTGGTTCAGCGCCGCGGGCGGTCGCCCAGCAGCTCTTGAGGTAGATCGAACTCGCACTCCAGGTCGCAGGCCAGGGTGGCGCCCTCGTGGATCTGGAGCGAGCCGGCGCGGATGCGCCCGCGGAGGGAGCCCGAGGGGTGGACCACGAGGGCCTCGGTGGCCTGGATTTCCCCTGTGAGCTGGCCCTCGACGGAGATCGCCGTGGCCTCGATGGCCCCCCCGTTCACCACGCCGCCCTCGCCGACCGCGAGGGTACCACGCAGCACGACCTCACCCTGGATGGCGCCGTAGACCCGCACGTCTCCTTCGCCGGTGAGCCGGCCGCGGAGGGTGGTGCTGGCGTCGAGGATTGTCTCGGGGGAAGGATGGCGGGCCATGGCTGGAGCGGAGGGTACTCCACTACCACGAACGGCTCCCCCCGGGGTGGCTTTCTCTAAGCCCCGCACCCGCACCCAGGTCCCCGGGCCCGCGTCTCCGCCGGACTTCACCCCGTGCCAGCTCGTGGGCAGGGGAGGGTCTGTCCAGAAGAAGACCCGCCGCGCGTCCACCGGGGCGAGGTTGATGCAGCCGTGGCTCCGGGGGGTGCCGAAATCGTCGTGCCAGTAGGCCGTGTGCAGCGCGTACCCGCGCTCGAAATACTGGACCCACGGCACGTCCCGCAGCTCGAAGCGGTTCTCCGGGTCATCCGCGTCCATCGTCGCCGTCACGTGCTTGTAGTCGATGCGGAACTCTCCCCGGATCGTCGACTTGGTCGTCTCCGGGTCGCCCATGCCGTCGGCGCCCGTCGACACCAGCGTCGCGTACACCGGCTTCTCCCCCTCGTAGAGCACCAGCGTCTGCTGCCAGATGCTCACGTCGATCCACTTGGTCGTCCGGTAGTCAAACCGCTTCGGCATCTCCGGCGCGTTGAACACCGAGATCTGATCCATCCGCAGCCACTTCCCGTCCTTGGTCTCGTAATACTTCGTCGACGGGTACAGCTTGGTGTTGCCGGTGAGCGGCACGATCTCCCGGAACTCGGCCTCGTCCCCCCGGCCCCACTTGGCGTGATCCCTCGGCTCGAAGTAGGTCGCCTCCTGCTTCCTCACGATCGCGAACGGGAAGGGCAGCGACCCGTCCAGCGGGATCCCGTGGAACGGCGACGCATAGTGCGGCTTCAGCTTGTCTTCCCCCACGATCCGCCCGTCCAGCAGCACCGTGAACTTCCGGTTCCCTGCCTTCTCATCCGCCCGGAACGACCCCACCACCGCCAGCCCCGCATGCCGGTACACCTTCCCGTTGAACACCGCGTACTCCGGCGCCTTGAAGGTCGAGATGTTCGGGATCTGACGCCGCCCTCGCAGCCACCAGGGCGTGTCCCCGTCCTCCAGGTTCCCGAACAGGTTGTCCTCGTCCGCCTGCGGCGGCGTCGGCGGAACCTCCTTCGGCAGCCCCTTCCCGTTCCCCTTCTCGTCCAGCGCCACGTGGTTCGCCCCCGCCTTCTCCACCCGGTTCCACTTCGTATGGAACTTCTTGAACCCCTTGAGGTGATCCGGGAGCCCGAACTCGAACCGATCCTGATCCTTCTTCACCGGCACCTGGTGGTACAGCGCCCCGTTCGCCCTCACGAACCCGTAGGTGTACGGCATCGGCTTGGACAGGTCAGGCTTGACCCCCAGCGCCCGGATGATCTTGTGCCCCAGATCCAGCGTCGCGTCCTTGCCGTCCGCGCACACGTAGCCCCGCGGATGCACCGCGTACCACCCCTCTGCGCACTGCCCATCCCCCTGCACGGGCCGCTCTGACCGCGGCAACGCCTCCCCCAGCCGCATGTACCCCAGCGCCTTCGCCTTGTGGTGCGGGCCCTCGTAGATCGGCGCCGTCAGCGCCAGCCCCGCGATCTTCGGCCCGTTCGCCTTCACCTCGGGCCGCTCTGGATCGCTCGCCGCGGACCCCGCCGGTTTGGTCCCGGTCAACGCGGTCTTGTCCGACGTCGCCTTCGGCCCTCCCAGACCGCAGCCCGCCAGCACCACGCTCAGTCCCAGCATCCAACGTCCACGCTGTGCCATGAGGGTGCATGTGGCATACGGTGGGAGGTGTGGCCCAATTTTTGGTGATCCCCCAGGTCCTGGCCCTCCGGGCGCGGATCCGGTTACAACCCCGGCCGTGGACCCCCAACAGATCCGAGGTTATTACGATGACTTCTCCCGCCGCTACGAGGCGGCCCGGAGACCCAACGACCCGGGCGGTTACCACGCGCTCCTCGATGATCTCGAGGTTGATCTGGTGCAGCGGTACGGCGTCGGCAAGTCGGTGCTGGAGGCGGGCTGCGGCACTGGCCTGCTGCTGGAGCGCTTCGCCACCTTCGCCTCGCGGGCCGAGGGCTTCGATCTGTCGCCGGGTATGCTGGAGAAGGCCCGGGCCCGGGGCCTGACGGTCAAGGAGGGCTCGGTCACCGAGATCCCCCACGAGGACGGTTCGTTTGACGTGGTCTGCTCCTTCAAGGTGCTCGCCCACGTGCCGGACATCCGGAAGGCCCTGGGCGAGATGGCCCGGGTAACGCGGCCCGGCGGCGTCATCCTGGCCGAGTTCTACAACCCCCACAGCCTCCGCGGTCTCGCCAAGCGCTTCGGTCCTGCCGGCGCGATCAGCCACGATCGCAAGGAGAGCGAGGTCTACACCCGCTTTGATACCCCGGACGATGTGCGTCGCATGACCCCGCCCGGGTGCGAGCTCCAGGGGGCCCGCGGCGTGCGCATCGTCACGCCTGCAGCCCAGCTCTACCGGATCCCCCCGCTCCGTGCGCTCCTCACCCGCGCCGAGTGGGCCCTCTGCGACTCGCCCCTGCATCGCCTCGCGGGCTTCTGGATCGCCATCTTTCGCAAGCATTTACCCGTGCGCCCGGGTCGCCGCCAAACCTGTCGCCTCCCGCAAGGGGCGGCGGTAGGGTGGCTTCATGGTCCGTTGCCTGGGGTGGGTCGGGGTCGCGCTGGTGTCGATGGGGTGTGGGCAGAACAAGAGCCCTGGCGTCTCTTCCAGCGCTCCTCCCCTGCCTCCGGGGGCCCCCGCGGCGGCAAGCGCCCGCTCGGGGCCCCCTTCTCGCTCCGCCCTCGCTCCCGCTCCCGCCCCTGCTGCCCCCGCCGCGGGGGGTCGGGTGATCGGTGTGAGCGGCATGGCCTCCTGGGACGCGCTCGCCCCGTCCGAGAAGGAGAAGGTGCGCGGCATTCAGGCCCTCTTCCTCCATCAATCCGTGGGGCAAGACCTGGAAGATGGGGCCGAGGCCCTCGGTTTCAAATTTGGCTACTACGGGCCGGACCAGAGGCTGAACCCTGGCCTGAACGGGGGCATCTTTGTCGACGTGAAGCCCGGGCTCGCCAACGGGAACCCGACCGAGAAGCTCGGCGTGTTCCGCGACGCGGCGCTGCGCCACCGGGGCTCCCTCCGCGTCGCCGCCGTGAAGCTGGGCTACGCCGACGTGCGCGCCAGCGACCTCGCCGCGGTCCAGTCGGTGTACCTGCGCACCGCCACCGAGCTCCGGAGCGCCGGCCTGCGCCTGCTCCACGTGACCCCCCCGCTGGTCTTTGACCCCGCCGAGAACGGGCCCAAGATGGCCATGCGCTCGTGGATGATCTCGAATTTCCCCGGCGACACCGTCTTCGATCTCCAGGACATCGAGAGCCAGTCCGGCGGCGCCCGGTGCGAGGTGGCGGGTGTATGGAGGATCTGTCCTCAGCTCCGCTCCACGGCCTCCTGTCCGAGCAAGGGGCAGGGGGTCGACGGGGACGGCGCCGGCCACCTCTGCGAGCGCGCCGCCTCCAGCATCGCCCGGGCCTTCCTCTTCGCGCTGCGCCAGGCCGCGATGTGAGCGAGGCCGCGCAAGAACCGGAGCGCCGGGCCTCGCCGGGCCTGGCACCTTGACCTCGATCCATGACCGAGCCTCCCCCTCTCTCTGGCATGCAGCGGCGGTTGATCGCGCTGGCACGCCACATCCTGCAGCACGCTGACCAGCCCTTGCCTCTCGACGCGCTGGGCACCCGAGCGGGCCTCAGCCCTGCCCACCTGCAGCGCTCGTTCTCTGCCCTCCTTGGCCTGTCGCCGCGGAAGTTCCAGCAGGCCGCGAGGATGGGCAGGCTACGCGAGGCCCTCCGGACCGAGCCCCGGATCCTGGACGCGATCTTCCTCGCAGGCTTCGGCTCCACCAGCCGTGTCTACGAGCGCACCGAGGCCCTGCTCGGCATGACCCCCTCGGCTTACCGCGCCGGGGGCGCCGGGGAGACCCTCCACGTCGCGGTCCGCCCGATCTCCCTCGGTTCGGTGCTGATGGCGGCCTCCTCCCGCGGGGTGTGCGCCGTCTCCCTCGGGGACGACCCCGGCGCGCTCATGCACGAGCTTCGCCGCGAATTCCCCGGGGCTGACCTCACCGAGGCCCCCGCCAGCGCCGAGCTCCTTCGGTGGATGGAGGCGCTGGAGCTCCACCTGGAGCGCCGGGGGCCCCGGCCCGAGCTCCCCCTCGACCTCCGGGGCACCGCCCTCCAGATGTCTGTATGGAACTTCCTGATGAGCACGGCAGAAGGGGAGGTGCTGAGCTACGGGGCGCTGGCGCGAGCGGTGGGGTCGCCGAGGGCGGTGCGAGCGGTGGCGTCGGCCTGCGGAGCGAACCGTGTGGCGGTGCTGGTGCCGTGCCACCGGGTGCTGCGCGGGGACGGGGGGCTGGGGGGGTACCGGTGGGGGCTGGAGCGAAAGCAGGCGCTGCTGGAGGGGGAGCGAGGGGTCAGAAGCTGACGCGGTTCTTGCCGGCCTGCTTGGCGCGGTAGAGGGCCTTGTCGGCGTGCTCGAAGAGGGCCTCCTGGGTGGAGGCATCCTGGGGGAAGGAGCCGACGCCGACGGAGATCCCGGGGAAGAGCTGGACGTCCTCGCGCTGGAAGGGGTGGGCGGCGATGGCGGCGCGGATCTCCTCGCCGACGGCGGCGGTGGCGTCGCGATCGAGGCCGGGGAGCGCCGCGAGGTACTCGTCGCCGCCGAAGCGGCTGCCGATGCCGCGCCCCTCGAGGATGCGGCCGATGATGCGGCCTGCCTCCCCGATGGTGTAGGCGCCGAAGAGGTGCCCGTGGGTGTCGTTGATCTTCTTGATGCCGTCGAGGTCCATCACCAGCATGCCGAGGGGGCGCCCCTGGAGCTTGCACTGGCCCAGCAGCACGTTGACCTCGGCCTCGAAGCGACGGCGGATGAGGAGGCCCGAGAGGTCGTCGATGTTGAGCAGCTGCTCGAGCTGGGCGTTGTACGCCTCGTCCTGCTGATCCTGGACCTCGAAGCGGACCACCGTCCGCGCGAAGATGATCTTGTCGTTGGCGGCCAGGCGGAACTCGGTGCCCCCCTTGCCGTTGACGCTGGTGCCGTTGGTGCTCTTCAGATCGATCAGCACCCAGGCGTCCCCCTGATCTTCCAGCCGGGCGTGGCGCCAGGATACCCCCGCGTCGGTCAGCACCAGATCCGCCTGCGGATCACGGCCGATGAGGAGCGTACGATCGGCGGTGACGCGCTGGCCCATCTGGTTGCCGGAGAGCACCACCAGGACAGGGCGGAAGCTGCGGCGGAGGTTATCCCGCAGCTGCTGCCGCAGATCTTCGGCGCTATCGATGCGCAGCGTGGTCGTCGCGTCGGGGCGCAGAGGTGAGCCAGTCACCGCTCCAGCGTAGCACAGGCTTCACCGTTCCACGCCCCCCGGGAGGGCCCCCTCCGCATGCTCCATCGCGATGCCGACCACCTGCGCCTTCCGGGCCTCGGCCTCCCGCTTGGCCTGGAAGCGCCGCAGGCTCTCCGGCGTGATCAGGCCCACCGGGTTTGTGGTGTCCTGCGGGGGCTCCTCCCGCGAGGGCCTCGGGGCGCTGCGGGCCTCCGCCAGGCGCCGCTCGAAGTCCGCGCGCCAGGCCCCCAGGGTCCGCAGCGGATAGCTCGGGTCCCCCGGGTCCGTGATGATACGCTCCACGATCGCCTCCATCGACACGAAGACCGGCGCCAGCTCTGCCGGATCGTAGCCGTTTCCCCGATCAAAAAGCCCCCCGCAGATCGGGCGCAGCGTGCACACATCGCACCCCTCCGCGTAGATGTGCTCCCAGTCGGTCTGCCTCACCGTCTGCTTTCGATCCAGGAAGTGCACGATCCGCTCCTCCCCCTTCACGATCTTCCTCGTCTCCGTGCTCGCCCACGCGAACTCCGTCATGTAACAGAGCGGCACCTTCTCCACCCGGAAGCTCCGCCCGCTCCGGTGCAGCAACCTCATCGCACGGAACAGCGACGCCTCGAAATCCGCCAGCCTCGGCGTGAACTCCGCCTGGTTCACCTCCGCCCTCCCCATCGATGGATCCAGGTTGTTCCAGATGAAATGCCGGATCTCGGGGTGATGGTTGATCCAGTACTCGATATTTTCATCAAGATGATCTGCGTTGAGCTTGTTGATCACGCAATTGATGTTCACCTCGATGCCGTTGGCGTGGGCGTTCTCCACCGCCTGGTAAGCCTTCTCCAGTGTCCCCGTGGCGCCCCGCAGCCGGGCCTCCACCTCCGGACGGAGCGAGTACACCGATACATGCACCAGCTTCAACCCCGCCTCGGCCATCTCCCGCGCAAACCCACGGTCGGCCAGCCGCGAGCCGTTGGTGATCATCCGTACGTGCAGCCCCTGCTCGCTCGCGTAGGCCGCGATGCGCGGCAGCTCGGGATGAAGCGTAGGCTCCCCCCCCGTCAGGATGACGCCAAAATAACCTCGCTGGACGAAGTCATCGACCAGCACCTTCATCGTCTCGAAGGTGTGGGTGTAAGGCGTCGTCGGGTTCGAGCAAAAGCCACAGAAATGGTTGCAGTGGCGGACCACCTGGATGTACCCGATGTTGGCCATGGCGCCATTCTAGCCCACCCGGGGGGCCAGCGGGGGGGCAGGGGGCTGCGCCCCGGAATGGTGGGCTTGCGCAGCCCACGCCCGCGGCAAGGAAGGGATGGGGCTGCGCCCCGGGGGCTTCGCGGGAACGGTGGGCTGCCCGCCCACCCCCGGGCAAGGGGGCCGATGGGGCTGGCCTTGGCGCCCGCGGCAAGGGGGCCGATGGGGCTGGCGCCCCGCGCGGCCCCCTTGCATCCCCCGGCTCCCCCTCCATCAGCAGGCATCCGGGCGAGACGAGGAGGATCGATTCGATCTCCAAAACGCCCCTTGCCCATCCCTTCGGGACGGGACCCGCGGGGCTCGTACCTCCCCGTCTCTCCCGTTCGTTTGTGCTCAAATCGTCTCGGGGTTCTTCACACCGTGGGGGGAGCCGGGGGATGCAAGGGGGCCGCGCGGGGCGCCAGCCCCATCGGCCCCCTTGCCCGGGTGTGGGCGGGCAGCCCACCGTTCCCACGAAGCCCCGGGGCGCAGCCCCTCAAGTCCTTGCCGCGGGCATGGGTCCGATCCTCACACCAGGGACTTCAGCCAGGGGCCACAGGCAAGGAGGGCCATCCGGTCGTCCGGCTTGATCTTGATTGACTCGGGCCTGGTCGCCAGACCCGGAGGAAATCCGAGACGCAGCAGGCGCTCTTGCCAGGAAGCCGGCAACCGGGGGTGGTTCCATGCTTCGCGCCGGACCGGGTAGCAAGGGTCACCGAGCATCCGCGGCAGCCAGTCACCGGAGGCATCCGGGTGCCGGAGCGCCTCGATCCGGAGCTGCGAGAACCGGTGCTTGCTGAGGACCTCCAGGGTGGTGAGAGAAAAAGCGGGATGAGGGAAGGTGACGTCGAGCAACCGGAGCAGCTCGTTGGACGGCATCGAGAGCAGGAACGAGTGGACAAAGCGCACCTGGGGAGAGAACAGGAGGTTCAGGAAGGCGCCATCGACCGGTGCGAACTTGACGAGGAAGCGAGCCAGCTGCACCTCGATGGTCCAGGTGCTGGCGGTTCGTTGCTTGAGGAAACCGTACTGTTGAGCGGCCAGGAGAACGCTGGGGCGACCCTGCAACCAGATGGCCAGGGCCTCCTGGGCGATCGATTCGTGACAGGAAGGATGGGCGAGCAGCTGATGCATCCTGGGCCCACCATGACGGATCAGAAAGCGCCGCAGGGGGAGCGGGCAGGACGTGCTGGGCAGAAAGGAAGGATCCTGGCTCAGCCACCAGCGAATTTCCCAGAGTTTGAAGGTCCTGAGCTCCTCGAAGAGTGCTCGTAGCTCTCCGGTGGTGTCGCGCTGCAGGGCGGTCTCCCGGACCTCGCTGTCCTCATCGAAGGCCAGCAGGCGCAGGGACCCCGTGGGGGTCGAGCCGTTCTGTGCCACCGTGGCGCGCACCTCCGCGCGAGGGTGCTGGGCGAGCCGGTCGAGCAAGGGGCCAGGCGCGCTGGTGCAGGCCGCGAGGGCCAGGACCGCATGAAGTTCGGCCTTCTCCAGCACGGTGAGGTTGTGGAGCAACCGGGGGTTGTTCGCCACCTCGGCGGGGTGATCCTCTGCAAGGAGGAGCAACGCGCGAGGAGAGGTGCGAGAGCTGAGCGCCAGGTCAAGTGCAGGTGTGTTCACGAGGATCCCTCCGGTGGCCCACCCACGAGGGGATCTTGAAAAAGCTGACCTGGGCCGGAGCTGTGGGATGCCGGAGGTTTTCCACAGGAATGGTGAAAACGTGTGGAATTCTCAACGAGAAGCGCTGCGTCGAGGGGCCGCAGGACGCCTGCGCGGGGAGGCGTCGAAGAGCTCGATGAGCCACTCCCAGACCCGCTCCACGACAGGCTCATGCCGGAGCCCTCGGGGCGTGGCGAGCCAGAGCGTGATGGCCCCGGTGGGTAGCCTGTCCACCTCGATGCGGGCCAGACCTGCCACCCGATCCCCGAAGCGCTCGGGCAGCAGCACCGCGCCGATGCCCGCGATGGCCGCCTGGATCATCGTGGTCGCCCGGGAGGATCTCAGGACGACCGGAACCCGATGGGCGCTCATCCATCGTTGCTCGGGCTGGAACGAGCGACTGCTATCCCAGCCGATCCAGCTCACATCCGCGGGGGCCAGCAGCGCCTTCTTGCGGCCACCTTGCGTGGCCATGTACGCACGGAGAGGCCCCGCATCGATGGCCTTCGCGATGATCTCACCATCCCCGGGAGGCACCAGGCGCAGGGCGATGTCGCTCTCCCGCGCCTGCAGGTCGGCCACCGCCGCGTCCGGCAACAGCTCGACCTGGACCCCCGGATACCGGGCAAGCAGGGACGGCAGCGCCGGGACCAGCATGAAGTTCCCCACGGCCTCCAGGGTCGCCACCCGCACGACCCCCCGGGCCGGCTCGTCCCCCCGCGACAGCACGCGCTCCGCCTCCTGCAGCGCCGCGCTCGCCCGGGCCACGATCGGCAGCAGCCGCGACGCCGCCGGGGTTGGCTCCAGACCCCGGCGAGACCGCAGGAAGAGCTGGACCCCCAGCCGCTGCTCGAACGCCGCCAGCCTCCGGCTGAGGGTGGATTGATCAAGCTGCAGGGCCCTCGCTGCCCTCGTCATGTTCCGGGCTTCCGCGATGGCGAGGAAGAGCTGCCAGTCCGTCCATTCCATGCGTGTATGCATCGAAGGTATGCGCAGCCATGCATTGAAGCAACGACCGCGAGGACGCACCTTCCTCGAGCCCCCGCCCGGTGGGGCGAAAGGTGCCATCCGTCATGCCTGTTCCTCTCCCCGCCTCGCTTGTTGTCCTCGCGCTCTCCTCGGGTACCGCGGACGCGCCCCCTCCCGCTCCTGTCGCCTCGACGACGCAGCCGGCGGAAGAGCCACGACCTCCGACGTTCTCCCTGGTGGGCCACCGCGTCGGGCAAGGGCTCGGCGTCGAGACCAGCGCGCTGTGGCCGCTGTTCCCCGGGAACCTGTTCCAGCTTCGAGCCGCTCTGCCCGTGGCGTTCGGCGGCCGTGGCCAGCTGTTGCTCGGCGTCCAGGCGCATGTCCCCCATTCCCGGCCCGAGGAGGGGCGTTTCTCCTCCCTCGCAGCCCACGTGGGGGGGCGCGGGTACCTGTGGAAGGGGCTCCACGTCGAGGCCATGACCAACATCGGTCTCGGCCGCCTCCGTGGCAGCGTTGTCGATGGCAAGAACTACAGCTCCCTCGACGTCGAGCTCATGGGGCTGGCTGGCTGGCGCCTGGAGGTGGGGCCGCTCTACGCACTCGTGCAACCGCTTGGCATCGCCGCCGTCGTCTACCGGAGCAACCCCTGGGCCATCCAGGGAGAGGGGCGCCGCACCTCCGAACCTCCCATCTACGTGGGCAACATCACCCTCGGGGTCCAGTTCTAGGCACTCCGTGGGGACGGTGGGCTTGCGCAGCCCACGCCCGCGGCAAGGGGATGGGGCTGCGCCCCGGGCGCTTCGCGGAAACGGTGGGCTTGCGCAGCCCACGCCCGCGGCAAGGGGGCCGATGGGGCTGGCGCCCCGCGCGGCC
>JALOQB010000047.1 GCA_025453595.1 Polyangiaceae bacterium | reverse complement strand
GCTCTGACACTTGGTGCAGGTGGCTGTCTTGGTTTCAGAGATCACAAGGTCTTTCTTCTGGCACAAAACAGGGTTTCAGTCAAGCATGCATCACTACCCAGGTGCGGAGGGCCTTCTCCTGCGGTGACTTGCGCTGCCACTCGGGGTTGATCGGCTCACGCCCGGCGAACCTCGGGGGGATCTCGATCATCGCCTTGTTGATCAGGACGGCCACCGGGTTGAGGTCGGAGGCGTGGGCTTCGAGGCCGAGGCGCTGGGCTTCGAGGGGGATGGTTCCACCGCCCGCGAAGGGGTCGTGGAGGCCCGGCATCTTCTCGGGGTCAAAGAGGGTCGCGGCCTCGGGGTGATCCTGGTTCAGCTCGCAGACCTCGCGCCAGGATCGACGGATCTCGGCGCGGGCCCGGTCGAGCACCTCGTCGCTGGTGGTGTTCTCCCACTTCACCAGCTCGCGGATCAGGGCGAACAGCTTGTTGCGCCGCTGGGTGAAGCCGCCGCGCTGCTGGGTGGAGGGGGTCTCGCCGGGGTTCTGGTGCTCCCACAGCGACTCGGGGTCGTTGACGAGCTGGGCAAAGATCACCGCGCGTGCGGCGGCGAGGGGGCGACGGGCCCACCACAGGTGCAAGGTGCTCGGGTGGCCGTGGCGGATGGACTTCTCGCGGGCGGCCTCGGCGTTGATCGCATCGAGGGGCAGGGCCACCTCGATCAGCTTGCGGGGGGCCTTGATGGTGGGTCGCATCGCGTCGGGGTCGCGAATGGTACGTCCAGACGAACTATAAAAAAAGAAGGATTGTCTGGACGAACCTATTGTCCAACCATCGCCATGGTCACACGGACCCCACGCGATCGAGGGACAGCCGCGAAAACCGGGGGGAGGTCTGACCGTGAGCTAGCGGGAGGAGTCCGGGTTTCTTGCGTCGAAGTCAGCGAGCCGCCGGGTAACCATGGTCAGCATCGCAACAAAGAAGCTACATCCCACGCCGGGTCCGGTTCACCGAGGAAGGCCCGGAGCAGGAGGAGATGGGCTTGGCTAGCACGGCAGGCGGGGAGGTCAGCAGGCCTGCTTCTCGGCGCGGGCCAGGAGCACCTTCAGCTCCAGGGTCCAGGAGGTGACCCCCCAGCCGGGCTCGGCGTCGAAGGGTTGTTTCAGGTAATAGGGCCCGTCGACGGTCGCGCCGTCGGGCGCGACGAGCACGATCGCCAGGAGGAATTTGTCGGCCTGGTTCAGCGCGTAAAGGATCTCGTTTCGCGTGACCGTGATGGTGTCTGCGCCCTGGATCCGGCCCTTCACCTCGATGTGGCGGACCGGCGGGAGCTTGCCATTCTCGGCGGGAGGGTACGAGGTCAGATCCCAGCCGCAGCGGTCCGCCGAGACGTCGACGACCTTGCATCCGCGGGCCTCCTCGGCGCGGCGGACGGCGTCCATCGCGGCCAGCTCGATGCGCCTGCGGGCCGCGGCGTCGGCGGAGAAGTTCATCGGCTCCGGGGTGGCGCCCCGCAGCTTCCGGAGGAGGCCCATCGGCACCACCAGCGCCCCGCCAAGGACCGCAGGGGTGGAGGAGGCGATGTGGCGCATGACTTCCAGCTCCTTGCGGCGGTGCTCGAGGCGCCCTTCGAGGTCGAGAATGGTCCGGCGGACATTCTCGACCTGGAGCCGCACGTCCTTGCCCGCCTCGACGTCCTCCTTGAGCTTGATCCAGCGGTCGGACCAGAAATCGATCTCGCGGGTGAGGCGCTCGTGGACCGCCGCTAGCACCTTGTCGACGTGAGCGATGCGGCGAGACGTCACCTCCTCGATGTGCGGCGGGACGAGGGTGGCAGAGGCGAGGGCGAGGGCTCGTTGCTCCTGGTTGACCGAGATCCAGGGCGAGGCCAGGAGCGGGGCCAGCAGGGGTCGATCTTCAGGGGGGAGCGGCTCCAGGTCGAGGTGCGGCGCCCAGCCCGCGAAGGCGGCCTCGCCCGAGGGCGCCACCCGCACGAACTGGAGCCGCTTGCTCAGCGCCTGCCTGTCGCCCGATCGGATCTCGTGGGTGAGCAGGATCAGCAGATGGGGCTCGTCCGCTTCGTCCTGTGGATCGACCAGGATCGTGCCCTGACGGAGCAGGTTGCTGTGCTGCTCGATCACCAGATCGGTCACCGCCATCATCAGCGGGTGCCCCGGGTGGAGCAGCTGCGCCTCGATGAGCCCGGGGCGGTCGAGGGGCTTCACCGCCTCGCGGGTGAAGCAGACGCGCTCGTAGCGACGGAGCACCGGCGCCGGGTTGCGCCGGTTGCGCCCGGTGAGCAGGCGATCCCGCTCGCGGACCGCCGTGGGGACGTGGGTGATCTCGAAGCGCGCCGCCTCCCGCGGGTGGATGGCCCCTCCAAGATCCTGGAAAGCACGGAGGAAGAAGGAACGGACGAAATGAGGCTGGAGGCGGCGGGCTTCTGCTTTCTCCATCTCCTCGCGGACCGCGAAGAGGCGCTCGGGGCTCATGGTCTCCTGGGCGAGGGCGTTCCGGTCGAGGATCCGGCGCAGGTGTTCGCGGTCGAGGGCGCTGTCGACGCGGGTCTGGAGGCGAGCACGGACCTCGGGCTGATCGCCGTACCGGATGGCGTCGAGGAGCAGATCGCGGAGGCTGACGCCCTCGAAGACCTCGCCGAGGATGTCAAAGACGCGTCCCTCGAGGGCATCGCTCTCGATGCGCAATTTTTCCAGGAGCCGGTGGTAGACAGCGCCCTCACGGGTCTCGCTGGCGACGAGGTTCCAGAGGTGACAGACCTCCTGCTGACCGATGCGGTGGATGCGGCCGAAGCGCTGCTCCAGGCGGTTCGGGTTCCACGGGAGGTCATAGTTGACCATGAGGTTGGCGACCTGGAGGTTGACGCCCTCGCCTGCGGCGTCGGTGGCGATGAGGACGCGCGTCTCCGGGTCGGAGCGAAAGAGCTCCTGGACGCGGCGCCGCTCGTCGCGGTGGGTACCGCCGTGGATGGCGACGATGGCGGCGGGATTCCCCAGGACACCGGCGATGCGGGTCTGCAGGTAGTTGAGGGTGTCACGGTGCTCGGTGAAGAGGATCAGCTTGCGGAGGCGCCCCTCGGCGTCGTGCATGCGCGGGTCACCGCGGAGGATGCGAGACAGCTCTTCCCACTTGCGATCTTGCCCGGAGTCAACGAGGTTCTGGGCGCGCTGCTGCAGGTCCTGGAGGATGAGGATCTCGGCCTCCAGCTCGCCGATGGTGCGCGCCGCGGAGGCATCGGAGATCAGCTGTTCTTCCAGGGATTCTTGCTCGCCGGCATCGAGATCTTCCTCGTCTTCGGGGGTCGAGGCGAGGAGGAGCTCCGCGAGCCCCTGGCGCCCTCTGGGCCCGGAGCGGGCTTCACGGAGCTGTTTTTCGAGGCGTTCCCGTCGACGACGGAGAGACTGGTAGATGGCCTCGGGGCTGGAGGCGAGGCGGCGCTGGAGCGCGGTGAGGGCAAAGCCGACCGACCCTTGCCGGCGCCCCTCCAGCAAGTCCGCCTTGCCCATCTCGGTCTTCACGTACCTGGTGACCTGCTCGTAGAGCTGAGCCTCGGCGTCGGAGAGCTGGTAGTTGACCGTGTAGGCGCGACGCTCGGGGAAGAGGGGGGTGCCGTCGAACCGGACCAGCTCCTCCTTGACCATGCGACGCATCAGGTCCGACGCATCCACCTTGTGGACGCCATCGCGGAATTTTCCGTAGAAGCGGTCCGAGTCGAGGAGCGAAAGAAAGAGCTGAAAATCCTCCTCTTTCCCGTTGTGCGGGGTCGCCGTCATCAACAGCAGATGACGCGTGCGAGCGCCGAGCCGCTCGGCGAGGAGGAAGCGGCGGGTGCGCCCCAGCTTCTGACCGAGGAAGTGAGCCGACAGCTTGTGAGCCTCGTCGAAGATGACCAGATCCCAGCCCGGCGCGCAGATCTTCTGCTGGTACTCGTCGCTGCGGGCGAGCTGATCAAGGCGGACGATGAGGGTATCGTGATCCTCGAAGGGGTTGCCCGAGGGAGATCCGGCCTCCAGCTCCCGGGAGAAGACGCGGAACTCAAGCCCGAACTTCTGGCAGAGCTCGTCGCGCCACTGCTCCACGAGGCTCCCCGGGGCCACGATGCAGATACGCTGGGCGTCGGCGCGCATCATCAGCTCGCGGATGTAGAGCCCTGCCATGATGGTCTTGCCGGCGCCGGGGTCATCGGCGAGCACGAAGCGAAGCGGTTGCCGTGGCAGCATCGACTCGTAGACCGCGGTGATCTGGTGCGGCAGCGGTTCGACGCTGGAGGTGTGGACCGCCATCATCGGGTCAAAGAGGAAGGCGAGGTCGATGCGCCGGGCCTCCACCGCCAGCTGGAAGGCCGCGCCATCGCCATCAAAGGACCAGGGACGGGTGGCCGAAGCGACGCCGATCTTCTCCAGATCCGCTGACCCCAGGAGTCGCTCGTGGAAAGCACCATCCGGCAGCCGATAGAAGATCTGGAGCGCTCCGGCGCCGATGGGCGTCACCGCCGCAACCGTGACGATGAGGCCCGGGACGACCCCCTCCAGGTTGACCCCAGGCTTGATGTCTTCGAGCGCGATCATGGTGATTGGCCGAGGTTGCCTGGACAGGATAAGTTCGTCCAGACGAACCACGAGAGCGACCGCATTCCCGGGGCACGGAGCTGGAGCAAGCGCTTCTGTTCGTCAAGACGAACGTTGGTCGTGACCTTGCCTCCTAGGGTGCCCCCTTATGCCGAGGCGGCAGACCGCCGACCCCCTTGCAGCCTCTATCGGTCAACGCATCCGGGCGCTTCGCGAGCGCGAGGGGATGACGCTGGAGGGGCTCGCCTTCAAGAGCGATCAGATCTCCAAGGGTCACCTGTCGGATGTGGAACGGGGCCTGGTGGTGCCCACCGTGGGGTCGCTCCAGGTGCTCGCCTCCTGCCTGGGGGTCGATCTGCTGGACCTGGTGACATTCCCCGAGGAGACCCCTCGCCAGCGCGTGGTCGAGCTATCGAGGCATATCCCTGATGAGCTGTTGCACCGCTGGGAACAGGAGGCCCAGCTCGCCGTGGAGGAGAGGGCCCGGACCCCGCAGCGAAGCCCGGTCAGCGAGCCGCCGATCCTGGAGAAGAAGCCCAGGAACGGGGTTCCACTGTACAGCCTGGACGCGGCCGCAGGAGCGCTCGGTTCGGGGCGCAGCGTGTCCATTCTCGGATGGGTAAAATTGGACTCGCTCGCTAGCAAGTTGCCCGGCGCCTTTGTCGCCAGGGTCACCGGGAAGTCGATGGAGCCCAGCATCCCGGATGGTGCTCTTGCGCTGTTCCGGAGACCTGGCCCGGGAAACCGCAACGGTCGAACCTTGTTGATCCAGATCCGGGAGGCGACCACCCCCGAGGATGGCGGGGCCTACCTGCTCAAGGTCTTCGAGCGGGTCCGGGAGAACGGACAGGATCAGATCCGCCTTCGCTCCCGGAACCCGGCGGTGGCGCCGCTGCTGTTCCCTGCGGAGCGAGAGGAACTCCAGGTCATCGCGGAGTTCGTCAAGGTGCTGTGAGGCGTTCGTGGGCGCCAGGCGCCGAGGGAGAAGCCCCAGCTCAGACGGGGTAGTCGGTGTAGCCCTTCTCGCCGGGGGTATAGAAGGTGGAAAAATCGGGGGGCGTGAGCTCGGCGCCGGAGCGGAGCTTCTCGACGAGCGAAGGGTTGGAGAGGAAGGGGCGACCGAAGGCGACCAGCTCGCCCTTGTTCTCGGCCAGGTCCGCCTCGGCGCGGGCCCGGTCGTAGCCGCCCGAGAGGATGTAAGCGCCGCGGAATCCCTTGCGAATCGCCTGGACCACGGCGTCGGTGGGCTTCGGTGCGCCCATGGAGCTGTGGTCCACCACGTGGATGTACACCAGGTTCAGGGCCGAGAGCTCGCGGGCGAGGTGGCTGTAGAGCTGCTCGTGCTCCGGATCGGGGGTCATGCCGTTGAAGGCGCCGTAGGGGGAGACCCGGATCCCGGTGCGCCCGGCGCCGATGCGGGCGGCCACGCGGCGAGCGGCCTCGATGGCGAAGCGGGCGCGGTTCTCGACGGAGCCACCCCAGCGGTCGGTGCGCTGGTTGGAGGCGACGTTGAGGAACTGGTCGATGAGGTACCCGTTGGCGCCGTGGAGCTCGACGCCGTCAAAACCCGCCTCGATGGCGAGGGCCGCGGAGGTCTCGAACTCGCGGAGCGCCTCCTCGATCTGCTCCTCGCTCATGGCCTCGGGAGCCGGGTGCGGCTGGGGCCCCTGGCTGTCGGTGTACATCTCGCCGGGGGCCGCGATGGCCGAGGGCCCGAGGAGCCGGGCTCCCGCGGGCAGGTTGGCCGGATGCCCCACGCGACCGCAATGCATGAGCTGCACGAAGATGCGCCCTCCCGCCTTGTGGACGGCGTCGGTGACGCCGCGCCACCCGGCGACCTGCTCCTGGTTGAAGAGCCCGGGGATGCGCGCGTACCCGAGCCCGTGGGGGGAAGGGGACGTCCCCTCGGTGATGATCAGGCCGGCGGAGGCGCGCTGCTCGTAGTAGCGAGCGACCAGCTCCCCCGGGATGTTGTTCAGGGAGCGGCTGCGCGTCATCGGCGCCATCACGGTGCGGTTGGGGAGGGTCAACGAACCGAGCTGGAAAGGCGAGAACAGGAGCTGGGACACAGGGGACCTCATCGGGTGCAAGAGAAACGGCGGGCTCAGGCTAAAGCTCCCGGGGGCCCCGTCGAGGGGGAGCGGCGCAAAGAACCTTTGCGCCAGGCGCAACCGTGGGCAACCTCAGCGCGAGCCGCGGCCCTTGCGGGTGACGCGGGGGAGGCTGGTGCGGGTGCTGGTGGTGACCGAGAGGTCGTCGCTCTGCCCGGCCAGGACCCGCTGGAGGCCCGCGTAGGCGATCATGGCGCCGTTGTCGGTGCAGCTCACGGGGGGCGGCACGTGGAGGGAGAAGCCGTGGCGGGCGGCCAGCTCGGCGGTGCGGGCCCGGAGCCCCCGGTTGGCAGCGACGCCGCCGCAGAGCACCAGCCGCGAGAGCCCCTCGGCCCGGGCCGCCCGGATCAGCTTGCGGGCCAGCACCTCGACGACCGCCCGCTGGAAGCTGGCGCAGAGGTCATCCATCGCCTGCTCGGAGCCCGGACGCCCTCGCTGCTCGACGTGGCGCGCGAGCCAGGTCTTCAGGCCCGAGAAGCTGAACTCGCTGCCCTCCAGCATCGGCAGCGGGATCTCGTGGGCCCGCGGGTCGCCGTGGGCGGCGCGGCGATCGATGACCGGCCCCCCCGGGTACCCCAGCCCCAGCAGCTTGGCGGCCTTGTCGAAGGCCTCGCCCGCCGCGTCATCCCGGGTGGCCCCCAGCTCGTGGATCTGCGACGCCAGCGGCCCGTCGACCCGGTACAGCGCCGTGTGCCCCCCTGAAACCAGCAGCCCGAGGTACGGGAAGGAGAGCTCGACCGGGGGCGCATCCCCGCGCCGCAGGTACACCGCCAGCAGGTGCCCCACCAGGTGATCGACGCCCACCAGCGGGCGCCCCAGGGACCAGGCCAGCGTGCGCGCGAACTGGGCCCCCACCAGCAGCGCCCCCGCCAGCCCCGGCTGCACCGTCACCGCGATGGCGTCGATCGCGGACGCCTCGACGCCGGCCCCCCGCAGCGCCTCCTCGACCACCGGCGTGATGTTCCGCACGTGATCCCGGGCCGCCAGCTCCGGCACCACCCCGCCGTAGGGTCCGTGCAGCGCGATCTGGCTCTGCACCACGTCGGCACGGACCACCCCTTCCCCGTCGATCACCGCCGCCGCGGTCTCGTCGCAGGACGACTCGATGCCCAGGATCAGCAAGGCTCCCCCCGGTTCAGCTCGTCCGCCCTCGCTCGCCCCACCTTCACCACCGCGGTCCGCAGCCCCTGGTCGAGCCGCAGCCACGCCTCCCTCGGTTCATCGGGGACGCCGTGCTCCCGCAGCACCCGGGCCAGCAGGTGGTGCCGGCGATCGAAATGCCCCGGCAGGATCGGCAGCTCCGCGTGGGCCTCGGGGATGCTCTTCCCCTCGTAGACCGCCGTCGTGTCCCCCAGCATCCGTCGCGTGAAGAAGGTTTGAGCTCGAACGATCTTCGCCTGATCGTGCCCCTCGAACAGGAAGCCGATCATGGGGTCGGCGAAGAGGAGGGCGTAGAGATCGGTGAGGATGGCGGCGATGGCGGCCTCGCCGCCGACCTGCTCGTGCAGGGGGGTCATCGGCAGCGCTCCGAGGGGGAGGTGCTGGCGCAGTGGAAGAGGGGGAGCCGCTCCTTGGTGAGGGCCCCGGAGGCGATCACCACGCGCCCGTCCTTGCGGAAGGCGGCGATGGAGGAGCCGATGCGGTCGTCGGCGGAGGCAGAGGAGAGGAAGAGATGGCGGGGCATCTCGTCCCGCGGCTCGACCCGGAACAGGGAGAGGACGCCGGCGTTGGGCACGCCGCGCACGTTCACCCCCGGGGCCCCCACGATCACCTCGGGGGCGCCGTCGCCGTCGAGATCCGCGGAGGCGAGGGCGTAGCCAAAAGCCCCCTCGATGCAGCCCTTCACGTCCCCGTCCTCGGTGCAGCGGAGGGTGGTCAGCAGCGCGTCAGATGGAACTTCTCTACAGTCAGGCGCATCGGGGATCAGCGCCACGTCGACGATGTCGACGCGGGTGGAGGCGTCGGAGATGGCCAGGAGCGGTCGCTTGCGGGAGGTGAAGCCGTGGAGGACCGCGCCGTAGAGGCCCGGGCGCTTGATGCAGGCGCGGGGGGCCGGCGCCGCGGGGCCCAGGGCGAACAGGAAGACCTGCCCCTGCCGCGGGGCCCCGACGGCGAGGGTGGGGGGCCCGTCGGCGCGGGTCAGGGCGACGCTGGAGCCAAAGGACTCGGCCCCGGGAGGCGCCTGGAGGGCGCGCGGGGGCGCGCCGTCCGGGGGGTACTCCAGCGCGAGGGAGAGATCCGGGACCCCGGCGACCAGCGACGGGCCGGAGGAGGCCAGGGCCAGGAGGCCAGGGAAGGCGCCGGCCTTCTTGCTACCGACGAGCACGGTGGTGGCGAAGTAGTCGCGGGCCTCGGGAGAGAGCGGCAGCTTGAAGAGCTGGCCGGTCGCGCAGCCGCCGAGGAGCCCCGCCTCTTCGCCCAGCGCGGCCACCCCGGGGCCCACGCCGTAGGCGAAGCAATCGGTACCGCCGGCGCTGTCGCGCATCGGCATCGGGACGCCGACCGGCCGGCAGCGCGCCAGATCCTCGCAGGCCGGGCGGAAGACCTTGGACCCTGCCTCGAAGGTGAAGATCGCGGCGCCGCCGATGAGCGGCTCCCCGCCGACCAGGATCGAGGTTCGATCCGGCTGCGCCGCCAGCGAGGTCCCGTAGCCGCCCCGGATCCAGCCAGGACGCTCGACCCACTCGACCGGGGCGTTGACCAGGGTGTCGTCGAACTGGCTCCAGATGCAGCCAGCCGACAGCGCGGCGACGAACAGCGAGGAGAGGAGAGCGCGCATCAGAAGGACCCGTGGAGGAAGAGGCCGCCCTGCTGGCCCAGAAAGACCGGCGACAGGCGAAGGGTGGAGGCTGGACGCGGCGTGCGGCGCGGGGACGCCGGCGCATCAAACTCGTGGGGGTCGCCCTGCCCTGCCATCGACGGCGGCGTCGGATCCCTCAGGAAACCGTAGGTCGCGACCCCCGCCAGGAGCGCGCTCGACACGAACCCCACGTTCGCCAGGATCGCGTAGGTCTTCCCTTCCCCCACCCGGTCGTCCCCCGGCGCCAGGTGCCCCGCCCGCCGATCGGCTCGCAGGTCTTCGAGCAGCCCCCGCGACCGCAGGCCCAGGTACACCCCGGCCCCCAGCGTCGCCGCCGACAGCGCCGCCGTCGTCCACCCGAGCCCTCGCCCCGGACGGCTGCTCAGCACCACGCGCACCTCCCTCGCCTGCCCTCCGGCCACCTCGACGTCGCCCTCGTACGGCTTCTTGTCCTCGGACACCGCCTTCAGCCGGTGCGCCCCCTGCGACGCCTTCACCTTCAGCGGACCGTCCTCCGACAGGTACGTCCCCACCAGCTGCCCATCCAGGTAAAAAGTGACCTTGGGCGCGTTGCCTTCCAGGAGGAGGTACCCGAAATCCAGGCGCTGGAGCTTGAGCTGAAGGTTTTTCTGCTCGCCGGTGTCGATCTCGATGTCTTGCGAGAGGGTCTCGAAGCCGGGGGCCTCGACCCAGAGGCGGTGCTTTCCGCGGGGGATCAGCTCTCCGTGAGGGGCGACCCCCCAGGGTTTGCCCTGCTGGGAGGGCGGTTCATCGAGGAAGATGCGGGCCTCGCCCGCAGCCTCGACGGTGACCCGGAGAAACCCCATGAATTCCCCCTGGGAGAGGCTGGCCCGGTACTGGACGACGCGACCGGTGGCGACGTCGACCTCGTCGTCGCTCCGGTTGTAAGCGCGCCAGCGGTCGACGACGACATGGTAGCGACCGGGGGCGAGGGTGGAGACGAGGGGGGTGGGCCCGCTGGAGACCTGCTTCCAGCCCTTGTTTTCCTTCTGCGGGGCGAAGGGGGGGGCGGAAGGATCGACCTTCTGCCACACCTGGGCGGGGGCCCCGGGGGGGTTGCTCTCGAAGACCAGGAGCGAGTGCATGGCGTCGCCGCCGCGCGGGTCTTCGGTGGGGGCAGGCAGCGGGGTCCGGGCCCCGATCTGGGCCTCGATACGCTGGATCCGGGCCTGCAAGGCCGGCGCATCGGGGGGGTTCGGGTCCGCCGCGAGGTAGCGCTTGAAGGTGGTGAGCGCCCGGTCGAGCTCGCCAGCTTTCTCGTAGCAGACGGCCTCGTTGAAGAGGAAGGCGGCGAAGGGCTGGGCCGTGTAGGCGAGCTGGAAGGCCTGGGCGGCGTCGAGGTAGCGCTTCTGGGCGTAGAGGGACTGCCCCTCCTCCATGTGCTTGCGGGCCTTTTCGAGGCGCTCGGCGCTGACCTGGGCGGCCGGCTGGGCCAGGGCGACCGGGGCAAGGAGGGGGCAACAGGTGATCGAGATCACCAGGCTTCGGGCGAGGAGGCGACGAAGGGTACCCACCGGACGAGCCTCTACCAGTGGGGTACGGCGACGCAAGCTCTCTTGGGTGCCCATCGGGTGGGAGGAGGGCTATGCTCCCGGGAGCGTGTCCACACCCAACCTCTCCGGTGACCCTCCGGAACCGGCGCTTGCGCCCGGGGATGTGCTCGCGCGCAAGTACCGCCTGGAGACCCCGCTGGGGGAAGGCAACATGGCGGTGGTGTGGGTGGCGCAGAACATGGCGCTGGAGACCCAGGTCGCCGTGAAGATCCTGAGGGCCGGGCTGGCGACGGATCCGCGGGTGGTGGCCCGGTTCCGGCAGGAGGCCAAGGCGACCGCCGCGATCGCCCACAAGAACATCGTGCAGGTCTACGACTACGGCGTGACGGGCTGGGGGGCGCCGTTCATCGTCATGGAGCTGCTGCAAGGCGAGACGCTGGAGCAGCGCCTCAAGCGCCAGGGATCGCTGGCGCCCGAGGAGGCGGTCAAGATCCTGCTGCGGGTGATGAAGGGCGTGACGGTGGCCCACGCCAAGGGGGTCATCCACCGGGATCTCAAGCCAGAAAACGTGTTCCTGGTGCGCGAGGAGAACGGCGTCGAGCGGCCCAAGGTGCTCGACTTTGGCGTCTCCTTCGTCACCCGCACCGGCGCCGAGGATCGGCTCACCAAGGCCGGCGGCGTGGTGGGGACCCCCTCGTACCTGCCCCCCGAGGCCATCGAGGGCGACAGCCGGGGAGACGTGCGCGGCGACGTCTGGGCCCTGGGGGTGATGCTGTACGAGATGACCAGCGGCCACCTCCCTTTCCAGGGCAAGACCGTGCCCGCGCTGCTGGACGCCATCTGCAAGGAGACGCCGAGGCCTCTCCAGGGCGAGATCAACGGCGTCGACGGGGCGCTCCAGCGGATCCTCGACCGCGCCCTGGCCAAGGAGCCGGACGAGCGCTTCCCCGGGGTCCGAGAATTTTTCGATGAGCTCAACCACTGGCTCAACGGCCGGGGGCTGCTGCTCTCCACGACGGTCCCGACCGCCGCGCAGGCCCTCGCTGGCGCCGGAGAAGAAGAGGACGATCCCACCCTGATCGGCCCCTCCCTCGACTCGATGGGCTCGATCCCCGCCGCGCAGGACAGGAGCCCCAGCTCCTCCCGCGAGATGATCACCCCCGCGATCGCCCCGCGCGACAGCTCCCCCGCGCCGCCCCGGGTCTTCGAGGTGCCCTCGGCCCAGCGCCCTCGCAGCAGGCACTGGCCTCTCCTGGCCCTCGGTGCCGCGCTGGTCCTGGCCCTCGGCGGGGCCTTCCTGCTGCGAGGCCAGCACACCAGGAGCGCCACCCCTCCGGTGCCCCCCGCCCCCTCCGCGCCGGGGCCCGAGGTCTCGGCCCTGGCCTCCGCGACCGCCGCGCCCTCCGCGTCCCTCGCCCCCCTGGCCTCCGGGCTCCCCACCGAGCGCGCCCCGGAGCAGGTCACCCTCGAGATCCTGGGCCTCCCGGAGCGCGCGCTCGTGCGCGTCGATGGCCACCGCGTCGAGCGGCTCCCGGTGGTGCTACGGCGCGGGCAGACGGTGCTGCTGCGGGTGGACGCGCCGGCCCATGAACCCTGGCAGCAAGAGCTGATCGTCGAGGGCTCCCTCAAGCTGCGTTACGCGGCCAGACCCCTGGCTCCGACCCCCCGCAGCACCTCGACCAGCTACCGCGACGTCCCCTACTGACGCTCCGGCGAGGGCCCCCTCAGAACGAGCCGGCCGCGCCGAGCCCCGCAAGCTGCGGCCCCAGCACCGGCGCCACCATCAGCCGCGGCGCCGGGATCGACCCCGTGTCGCTGCGCTTCGCGGTCAAAAAATAACCGCCCACGATGGTCACGGCGCCGACGCCGGCGGCGATGAAGCCCACGGTCATCAGCGTGCGGTTGGTGTCGGCGGCGTCGAGGTTGTTGCGGAGGTTGGTGCAGGCCTTCCCGTAGTTGCCTGCGAGGCCGATGGCGATGGGGGTGGCGCAGGGGTTGCTGCGCCGATCGACGGTGCCGTTCGGGTTGTCGGGCGTGGGGCTCGGGTAGTTGGCCAGACCCCCATCGTTGGCGGCGGTGCTCTTGATGGTGCTGGTGAGGGTGTCGGCGTTGCTCTGGGCGATCTGGGACGCGATGCCGAAGCCGATGCCGAAGCCGAGGCCCACCGCCGCGAGGCCCGCGCCGGTGTAAGCGACGGGGCTGCGCCGCGCCCACTGCATGAAGGGCTCGCGGCGGCCCGAGGAGGGCTCTTCGGTCGAGAGCGAGACCTTCTCGGAGGGCGGAGGCGCGGGGGGCGCGGGCGGGGGCGCCGTGGGGGCCGGCGCGGCGCTGGTGGCCGCGGGCGGAGGGGGCGTCACCGGCACCACCGGGGGCTCGATGGTCAGGTTGACGATGATGGTCTTGCCCGCGGGGGCATCGACGTTCTGCGCCGTGGATTTCCCGCTGCGCTTGGCCTCCACAGCGTGTTGCCCCGGCGCCACGTCGATCGCCTCGGCCAGCGGGGAGGTGCCGATCTTGTTGCCGTCCAGGAACACATCGGCGTCCGACGCGTCGACCGTGATCTGGATCCGGCCCAGCTTCGCCCGCGCCTCGTCGAGCCCCTTGACGGCCTCGCCCCGCTTGGGATGCTTCTCGTTGGCGGTGTCCTTGAGGAACTCCTTGAAGTGCTGGGCGGACTCCATGTGGCGCCCCCCCAGCAGCTCGGCCTGCGCCAGGTTGAGCAGCACGTCCGGGTGCTTCTTCAGCGCGTACGCCTGGAGGAACGAGGCCCGAGCCAGCTCGTATTTCTTCTCGTCAAACAGCTTGACGCCTTCAAGGAATCGCTTGCGCGCCTCCGCGGTGGTCGCATCATCCTGGGCGAGCGCGGGCCGGGGGAGCACGGCGCAGAACCAGGGAACAACCAGCGAAAGCGCAAGAGAGCAGGCCAGAGCGCGGACCCGGACGTTCATCGCGCTCTATATGCCATAAGCCCCCGCGGTCGGGGTTCAGAAAGGCACTTCCCGGATGATCCCCTTGCCTGTTCCCCCGGGCTTGGGAGGCGTCGCCGTCGCCTGGGGGGCAGCTTTCTTCTCGGGCGGAGGCGGCGGGGTTGGCTTGGGCTTGGGCTCGACCTTCGACTCGACCTTCGGGGGGCTCTTGGGCTCGACCTTGGCCTCGGGCTCGCGCGTTGTGCCCGGAGGGGCTGACGGCGTGGTCGGAGAGGGGGAGACCCGGGTGGTCGCCTCGGGCACCGCGGCCCCGGTCGGGCTCGCGCCGGGCTCCTGTCGGGCGGGAGGTTCTGCTGGTTTCACGGCCGTGGTGGTCGTGGTGCCGGTGGCCACGCCGGTCGCGGTCGGGGCATCGCTCTCGTCCCCCGAGAGGGTCGCCCGCGCCACCCCGAGCAGCGCCAGCACCGCGGCGGCCCCGATCAGCCCGAAGACCCACTTGCGGTTGTTGTTCACCGGCAGGCCCTCGTCGAGCCCAGGCTCGGCCTCGGGCAAGGGCGCCGCATCGGCACGCCGGACCGGAGCTGGCCTCGGCTCGCTGCGAGGAGCAGGCGCCGCATCGGCGACGGCCGGGGCCTCCTGCGAGGCGGCCTGCGCCTCGTACTTGGCGTAGAGGGCGGCCACCGCCGGATCCTTGTTCAGCTCATCGAGCCGGACCGTTTGCCGCCGCCGCGACTCTTCATCGGCGATGGCGCGGGCGGTCGCGGCGATGTCTTTCACGACGATGGAGGGCTCCTGGGGGACGTGCACCTCGGCGGCCTTGGGCGGCAGCACAGGCCCCGTCACCACCGCCATCGCCACCGCACCGTCCGACGAGACCGGGACGCCCTCGTCTCCTGTCAGCTCGCGCACCTCCGGCGTCGGAGCCTCCCGCCGCGCACGGGGAGCGGGCGCCGGCAACGGCGCGGGAGGCGCTGGCGCCGGGAACCCCTCTGGCCCCTGCCCGGGGGCCCACCGCGCCGTCGCCTTCGCCACCGGCACCGCAGGCACCGCCACCGGCGCCGCGTCCTCCGCGGGGGCTGGCTCGTCGATGTCCCACACGGGTCGAAACTGCGCGGAGAGCTCTTCGGCCTCGGCGGCGTTGAGGGGCGATGCTGGGCCTGATGGGTTGCTCGACATGGGCCTCCGGGGATACTGCTTAAAGTAGCATCCTCCACCCTCCTGCGGCAACGTCCCGGGGCCTTCGCTCGTGCGCTTTCCCTCCCACCAAGTCTCCTCCCTCTCCCCTCGACGGTGTCCTCTTCCCGGGGCCGCTTTGGGCGGATTTTTCCTCCTTGCCTCCCATTGTTCTCCCTCGGCTTCATCCGGCACAACGCAACCTGCTCCCGGCGCATCCGACACGCAGCGCGCCCGCATCGCCCTCGAAGGCCCGCTCCCCGATCGCTTCGAGGTCGTCGCCCTCGCGGATCGCCTCGCGGTCGCCGCTGTTCAGGCCGCTTCCCGCGAGGCCTCGGCGCCGCTCGTCCACCTCGCCGCCTCGCTTCGCCTCCGCCTCTTCCGCACCCTCCACGGCCTGAGCGACGGCCACGAGGCGGCCGCCCTCCTCGAACGCGCCGCCGATGCCTCTCCCCCCCAGGAGGCCTGCAAGCTCGCCCTCCAGCGCGCCACCCTCCTCGGTGAGCTGGCCCACGATCCCGCGGTCTCCGCTCGCGAGATCCGCGCCGCCTCCTCCCGCTGGAGCGACCCCTCCTGCACACGCACCGCCGATGGCCTCCTCGACGCGCTCCAGGCCTTCCTCCCGCGCGCCGGCGTCTCCCTCTCCGCCCCCTCACCCGGCGCTTCCAGCGCACCCCCCGCCCACGCCGACCAGGTCGTCGCCTCCCCGGAGCCTCCCTCCGTCGCTGGCCCCTCCTCCGTCCTCGCCATCGAACCCTACGGCGACAAGGACTCCGCTCGCATCGTCGTCCGCCTCAGCAGCCCTGCCTCCTTCCAGGTCGGCGTCGCCGCCGCTGCCAAGGGCGGACCAGGAGGCAGGGTCTTTGTAGACCTTGCTCGCACCCGGCTCGGCAAGCACCGTCGAGAGATCCAGGTCGGGGGCCTGGTGGAGCGCGTGCGCCTGGGGCCTCACGAGGGAGGGACGCGCGTGGTGCTCGATCTCCAGCGCAAGGCGGTGCGCCGGGTGTTTTACCTGCCCGAGCCCTTCCGGGTGGTGATCGACGTATCGACCCGGCCCCTCGGCGCCGCGCCGGTGAACGTCCAGGGGAAGCGGCAGATCACCCGCGTGGCGCTGGATCCGGGGCACGGGGGCACGGACCCGGGGGCGACGGGGCCCAGCGGGCTCCAGGAGAAGGACGTGACCCTCGACATCGCGCACCGCGCCGCCTCCGTGCTCTCCCGGGAGCTGCAGATCGCGACGCTGGTCACCCGGGACCGCGACGAGTACGTCGCCCTGGAAGAACGCACCGCCCGGGCCAACGCCTTCGGGGCCGATCTGTTCGTCTCGATCCACTGCAACGCCAGCGAGTCCGGCGCGGCCCACGGGGTCCAGACCTACGTGCTGGACACCACCAGCGACGAGATCGCCGCCCGGGTCGCGGCCCGGGAGAACAACGCCTCCCTGGCCCAGGCAGGCCCCGACGTGGCCCGCCTGCTCAGCGGCCTCAAGCTGGCGGACAACGGGGCCCGCTCGACGCACCTGGCCGAGCTGCTCCAGCGCGCCGCGGTCGCCTCCCTCTCCGCCAAATTTCAGGGGGTCTCGGACCAGGGCGTCAAGACCGCCGGCTTCTACGTGCTGGTGGGCGCCCAGATGCCCGCGGTGCTCTTCGAGACCTCGTTCATCTCGAACGTCACCGAGGAGGAACGGCTCAAATCCGGCGAGTACCGGCAGCGCCTGGCCGACGCCATCATCAACGCCATCAAGGCCTACCGCGACGGGTTCTGACCCTGACCTCCCGCAGGGCGAGCGCTCCCCGGCGTCCTGTGCGATCATCGGCTCCATGCGCGTCTACGCCCGGATGCTCCCGCTCCTCTTGCTGGCTTGCTCTGATCAGGAGGCCCCGCGGACGGAGGCCGGCGGCGCAGGCCCCGGCGGGTCCGCGGGGGCCAGCGGGTATGGAGGTTCCGGACAAGCCGGAGCCGGCGGGTCCTCGGGAGCGGGGGCCGGGGGGCTGGCGGGGGCCGGCGGGTCCTCGGGGGCGGGGCAAGGCGGGGCCGGCGAGGCGGGCGCGGCGGGCGAGGGGGGCGGGGGAGCGGCGGGGGAGGCGGGCGCCGGGGGTTCGCCCTCGGCGTACTGCGAGGGGCAAGGGCTGACGGCGCGGGCGTTCGCCGCGGGGCCCCACGGCAAGCGGCGGGGGGAGCTGGCGGGCGACTTCACGCTGCCCCTGGCGGACGGATCTCTATGGAACTTCCAGACATCCTTCTCGGGCTGCGAGTCGTACCTGTTCTTGCCGGACACGCTGGTGGTATCGCAGCAGGATCCGACCTCGCTCTGGGCCTCGGATCTGGCCACGCTGCTCAAGCGTTCGCCGAGGAACGTGCATTACTTCTTTGTCTCCCGGTCGAGCGAGGCGAAGGCGCCGGAGAACATCGCGGCGATGAGCCAGCGGGTCGAGGGCGAGCTGGGGAAGCTGGGCGCGGAGCAGGCGGCGCACTGGCGCGAGCGGCTGCACGTGGTGCAGGATCGAGCGGCGGCGCTGGGCACCTGGGTGGGGGAGGTGCTCCAGGGGCACGGGGCGCTGGGCTTCGGGATCGACCGGATGCAGCGGGTGCGTGGGGTGGGGAATTTCGCGGACGTCGATCGCTTCAAGGCCGAGCTGCAGGCGGCGGAGATGTGGCCCTGGGAGGGCAACCTGGCCTACGCCGCCCACGAGGCGCGCTACTTCAACGCCCAGGTCGAGCTCCAGGACGCGCTCGACAAGGAGGAGGCGACCGAGGTCCCGATCTTCCAGGGGGAGATCCTGGAGCAGTTCGCCGAGCAGGAGGTGCAGCTCCCCGGGGCCGCGGAGATGGCAGGCTTCGACACGCTGCAGATCGAGATCGCCATGGCCTGCCCGGACCCGGACAAGATCGAGTTCAACAACTGCGGCCCCTGGGATTACCTGGCCATCCTCGGGGTCGACGACGGCGGCACCCTGCGCGAGGTGGCCCGCTTCATCACCAGCTACCACCGGGAGACCCGCTGGGTCGTCGATGCGTCCCCGATGCTGGCCCTGCTGAAGGGCGGTGGTCTCCGGAAGTTCCGGTGGGATTTCGCCCCCGAGTGGAACAAGCAGCCCACCGCCACCACGATGACGCTGCGCCTCTCCAGCCGGGGCAAGGCGGCCCGCCCGGCGGAGGCCACCCCGCTGTTCACCGGCGGCCCCTTCGACCCGACCTACAACGCCACCCGGCCCCCGGTCACCGTGCCCATCCCGGCGGACGCGAAGAAGGTCGAGCTCTACGCGCTGATCACGGGCCACGGGGCCGAGCTGTACCAGTGCGCCGAGTTCTGCGCTCACCAGCACGAGTTCACGGTGAACGGCGCCAGCCACGATCGCAAGTACAAGGACGCCGGCTCCAGCGACGCCTGCGTCGACCAGATCGAGCACGGGATGGTGCCCAACCAGGGGGGCACCTGGTGGTTTGGCCGCGGCGGCTGGTGCCCCGGCCAGCAGGTCGAGCCCTGGGTCATCGACGTGACCGGCGACGTGACCCCGGGCCAGGACGCGACCATCTCGTACCGGGGCCTCTTCGCGGACCTCGAGCCCTTCGACAAGCTGGGGAACATCCAGCTCTCGTCTTACCTGGTGATCTCGCGCTGACCCCGCGGGGAGGTCAGGTAACAGAGGATCATCTCGACCAGCGCGCCCTCCACCGCCTTCGGGTCCAGGTCGGGGCGCCCGTGGAGCGCCGCCCCGTGGAGCGCCGCCTCGGTGGCGGCCACCACCACGTGGGCCGCCGCGGTCAGATCCCGGGGGGCCAGCTCGCACCGCCTCGCCTCGAAGAAAAGCACCAGCGCCCGCTCCACCTCCCGCATGTCGTCCAGCAGCCGCGCCAGCCGGCCCACCCGCGGCACCTGCTCGTGCAGGGTCTGGTGCAGCTTCGGGTCGAGCAGGTGCGCCTCGAACACCGCCGCCACCACGACCCGCACCGCCTCAGGCAGCGGCGCGCAGGCCACCCGCCCCATCTGCTCCAGCACCAGCGCCCGGATCTGCCCCGAGTGCCGCTCGATCAGCGCCGCCACCAGCGCCTCCTTGTTCGGATAGTACTGGTAGAGCGACCCCACGCTCACCCCCGCCTCCTCCGCTATCCGGTTGGTGCTCGCGCGGTCGTACCCGGTCTTCACCAGAACACGAGCCGTCGCCTCCAGCAGCACGTCCACGGTCTGCTGCGAGCGCACCTGGCGGGGCTTCTTTCTGGGCGTGGTGGCGGGGCTTCGGGGCATCGTCTTGAACGCGAGTAGCGAATGTGAGCGATCGCTCGCATACTGTGGATCATGATGATCGACGGCGCAAGGAAGGTGGTGCACGGGGTCCGTTCGGCGGTGGCGTTCTTCCGGCTGATCGAGGACCCGGACCGGCTGGACGAGGTGTTCGAGCTCGTCGAAGGGCTCGACCGGGTTCAACCCGCGATGGTGGAGCGGATGGTCGAGGCCTTTCGCCGGGAAGAAATCGGCGCGGCGGCCCTCGCCCAGCGCCCCCGGCTCGGGCTACCGGACATGGTCGTGCTGGGGCAGCTCCCCCGGGGCACGCTCGGCCGCGAATTCGCCGAGCACATGCGCCGCAACGGGCTTGACCCGGCGGCCTTGCCCCAGCGCCCCTCGGAGGATGAGCTGTCCTACGCGCTGGCGCACCTCTACGAGACCCACGACCTCTGGCACGTGCTGACGGGCTTCGACACGGACGTCGCCGGGGAGCTGGGGCTGCAGGCCTTCTACCTGGGCCAGGTCGAGGGCAAGCTGGGCCTGATGCTCATCGCCATGGGGCTCCTCAACTCGGCGCGCGACCCCGGGGCCTACGAGGATCGAGGGCGCCGCATGGACGCGATCGCCCGCGGCTGGCAGCTGTCCCGAAAGGCGCGCCCTCTCTTCGGTATCCGCTGGCAGGATCAATGGCATCGACCGCTCCACCAGATCCAGGACGAGCTCCACCTGCCCTTGACCCAGGCGGACGCGCTCTCGAGCGCCGCCTGAGCCCCCCCAAACGGTCGCGATCGTCGTGCCATCCAGGCGAGAGACCTCACCCCCTGACCCCCTCTCCCTGAAGGGAGAGGGGGAAGAAGCAAAAATTCAGTGGTTTCCTCCCCCTTCAGGGAGAAGCAAAAATTCAGTGGTTTCCTCCCCCTTCAGGGAGAAGCAAAAATTCAGTGGTTTCCTCCCCCTCGCCCTTCAGGGAGAGGGGGTGGGGGGGTGAGGTTCTGGACGCGACTGTCGCCCCCATCGTCACCTCCGTGGCGGCTTGAGTTCGCCATCATTTCGCCACATTGGACGCATCGTTTGCGTAAAAAACCAGGCATAGACAGCGTGAAAAGAAAATTCCACGACCCGCGCTGTTGATTTTTGAGACATTCAGGATAGCGATTGGCAAGGGCATCGCGGTTCGTGTCCGATACCGGGCATGAAGTGGACGCATTCCTGTGTGCTTTCCTCGCTCTCGTTGCTGGCGATCTCCTGCGGGCCCGGTGCGGCCGCGGAGGCGGTGCGCCCCAAGGATCCGACGGCGGCGGGGGCGCTGGGGGAGTCGGGTGGGCCATGCCGCCAGGTGGATCGGCGCGGGGAGCCGCTGGTGGTGGACTGGAAGCCGGAGCAGCGGGGGGACCTGGAGGAGATGATGCACGATGGCGTCGCGGTGGTCGCCTACTCGTGCGAGGGGATCAAGCTGCTCAAGGAGTGCAAGCTCGAGGGCTCCTACGGGTACCTGGGGATGACGAGGCGAGAGCAGGTGGTGAGGCTGGAGAACTCGGACGAGATCAAGGCCAACCTGCCGACCCTGGGCGGCGGTCTGGCGGCCAAGCTGGGGGGCGAGCTGGCCCGCGGGTCCACGCTGGATGTGGCCATGGTCATGGTGGGCAAGCGGCGCACGACCTGGAAGGATCCGACCAGGGAGGATCTGCGAGGGTCCTGCGAGGGGGCCACCCACTTTGTCCGGAGCGCCCTGGTGGGGGCCTTTGTCATGGAGACCGGGACCAAGGCCAAGGTGAAGGCCGCCGCTGAGATCCTGGGGGCCTCCGCCGAGGGGCAGAGCGCCAGCGACAAGAGCACGCGCAACCAGGAAGGTGACCCGAAGGATTGCACCTCCTCCTCTCCGGATTCACCCAAACCCCCCGCCCAGTGCGGCGCGGCCGTGCGCCTGGAGCTGATCGCCATCGCCCCGCCGACCAAGGGCGACGCGAAGCCTGCGGAGGCCTCCTCGACCCCGACCGAGGCCCCGGAGGTCGCCTGCCCCCAGGGGCTCGTGCTGACCGAGGGCAAGTGCGCCCAGGCCGGGGCCGCCAGGAACTTCCTTTGTGCCCCCGACAACGCCGCCCAGTGCGAGGAGCAGTGCGGCAAGGGCAACGCCGGGAGCTGCGTCGCCGCCGCGGTGCTGCTCCGGTCCCAGGACGAGGCCAGGGCCTTCGAGCGCTTCAAGAAGGGCTGCGAGGGCGGTGACCCCCGGGGCTGCCTGGGCCAGGGGCAGGCCCTGGCCTCGGGCCGCGGGGCCAGCAAGAACCCCGCCGCCGCGCTCCCTCTCTTCGAAAAGAGCTGCAAGGAAGGCGTCGCCGCCGGCTGCGGCGCCCTCGGCGCCCTCCTCGCCTCCGGGGAGGCCGGGTCCAAGGACGAGAACGCCGCCGTGGCCGCCCTCACCAAGGCCTGCGACGGCGGCGATGACGTGGGCTGCAACCTCCTCGGCGACATGACCGCCGAGGGCCGCGGCACCCCCGCCGACAAATCGAAGGCGGCCCTCTTCCACCGCCGCGCCTGCCAGGGCTCGGTCCCCGCCGCCTGCGAGAAGGTCGCCAGCGCCTACGAGCTCCAGAACGACCCGTCCGCCGCCAGCATGTTCTACCGCCGCGCCTGCTTCACCGGCGTCTACTCCGCCTGCACCGGCCTGGGCCGCATCCAGATGGCCGGCAAGCTCGGCGCCGACAGCGAGGCCAAGATGTCCTTCGAGCGCGCCTGCAACTTCGGCCGCGACCCCCTCGCCTGCGCCGTCGTCCGCGCAGTCTATGGAGGGTCCACCCCCTTCTCGGACGCGCTCCGGAACCAGCAGCTCCAGAAGTCCTGCGACCGGGGGGTCCCGAGGGACTGCGCGGCGGCCGGGGTGCTCAGCGTCGCCGGGGGCCAGAAGCAGGCGGGGATGCAGAACATCCAGCGCGCCTGCCAGCAGAACGACGCCTGGGGCTGCGCGCTGCAGAAGCTCATCAAGTGATCAGCAGGGGGCAGCGAGCTGGCCGCAGTGGATCTCGCCGTGCACCATCGAGGGCCTGATCCCCGGGGCCAGGCGGCTCGGGGTCACCTCGCTCGACGGGAACATCTGCACGAAGCTCGGCGCCCCCTTCACCCGGTCCACCAGCGTCCGCTCCAGCACCATCGACGTGTACTGATCCGCCATCCACTCCGGGGTGTTGGCGTTCAGCACCACGTCCACCTCCTGCTGCCGGCAGGCGGCCCGTAGCCCCGGGATCGCGCTGTCGTGGGGCGAGTAGCTGTCCGCGCTCGTCCCGTTCTCGCTCGACCCCCACACGCCGCGCTCCGTGTTCACGAAGAGCGTCTGGTTGCCCACCGTGTGGCCGTGTGTCCGGATGATCCATACACCCGAGCCGAGCTCCAGATCGCCCCGGGTCAGCACCACGTTCCCGGTGCGCAGGCGCCGCTTGCCGTCGGCCTGGAACCAGGCACGCTGGGTCGGGTGGAGGTCATCCCAGGCGAGCCACTCGACCTCCGGGGCCAGGAGTTTGGCCCGGGGGAACCGGGCGGGGATCCCGTCGGTGGTGCCCAGCAGGGGCCGCAGGTCCTGGGTATGGAAGTGGTCGAAGGCGATGTAATCGATGTGCTCGGGGCGCAGCCCGAGGCGAGCCAGCTGGGTCTCGATGGGGTCGAAGCGCCGGGTCAGGACCTCGAAGGCGAGGTACGGTCCGATCAGGTCGACCATGTGGCGGAAGTAGGGGGTATTCCGGGCCGCCACGACGTCCGAGGGGTTGAAGAGCAGGTGCTTCACCTGCCCCCGCTGGAGGAACTGCACCAGCAGGCAGCGGTGCGTCATCACGACGTAGGGGGCGGGGCTCAGGGCCGCGCCCCAGAAGGCGTACTTGGTCGGGTAAAGCAGGGTCGAGAGGGGCAGCGTGCGCACCGCCAGCACGCGGGCGGAGGAGGCGAGCTCCTCGCGGAGGCGCTCGGCGGACGCGCGAACCGCTCGCAACCGGGGGCCAGCGCTCCCGATCATCCAGGCGTCATCCAGGTGGGGCAGGGGCACAAGCTCGGGGGCGGTGGCATGGGCAGACATGAGGGCCTCGTTCCAGGTAGGGTTGGGGCAGAGATCCGTTGATGCAAGCCTGTTGTCGCAAGGCCCTGGCCGCCCTCGCCGTCCTCACCCTCGCCCCCGCGGCCGCCTCGCAAGAGCCCCTCCAGCTCTCCGTGGTGCGCTCCGGGGACGCCGCCGGGTGCCCGGACACCGCCGCCTTGCGCCAGCAGATCCGGGCGCTCCAGAGGCCCGACGGCGCCTCCCGGGATATCCGCGTCGACGCCCAGTTCTTCCGCCAGGAGGGCCTGCTCACCGCCACCCTGCGCATCAGCGGAGATCACACCGGCTCGCGCACGCTCTCCGATCCGGGCCCTTCCTGCGGGCCCCTGGCCGATGCGGTCGCCCTGACCCTGGCCATGCTGCTCGATCCCTCCTCCTCCCCTCTCCCCCCTGCCCCCGCACCGACACCGACACCGGCCCCGGCGCCCGCTCCTGCGCCGACGCCAGCGCCCCCCGCGGCCCCGCCGGGCCCTCCGCCCGCCATCGAGCTGGGCGCCGCGGCCCTCCTCACGACGGGCCTCACGGCCTCGCCGGCGGCGGGGTTGACCGCGGGCGCGGGCCTCGCCGGGCGCTCCTGGCGGGGGGGCCTGCGCGTCGCCTGGCTCCCGGCGCGCGCCTTCGAGCTGGCCCCCGGGGCCCTCGACGTGAGCCTGCTCGCGGGCCTGGCGCGGGGGTGCTGGGTGCGCGGGCTGCGCTCCCTGGAGCTGGGCGCCTGCATGCAGCTCGGCGCGGGCCGGTACCAGGCCGAGGCCCGCGGCTACTCGCGGAACCTCGACCCCGGGGCGGCCTGGGTGGGGGGCGGCGCCAGCGGGCTCCTCGGGGGGGCCGTCCAGGGCCCGTTGCGCTGGGAATTCGAGCTGGGATGGCTCGCCTCCGCGCGCCGCCGGGCGTTCCGGATCGAGGGGGTGGGGCTGCCCTTTGATCCCTCCCCCTGGGGCGGCCTCTGGGTCACCCTGGGGCTGGTGGTACGGCCCGGGGATTGACCCGCGCTCAGTTGAGCACGCGCTGGGCCCCGGGCTGCTGCTGCAGGATGGCGCGCTGGGCGGCGAGCTGCTCGATCAGGCGGAGGCAACGCTCGGAGGGGGAACGCTCCTGGAGGAGCTGGAGGCGCGCCTCGGGGCTGGCGATGAGCTGGCTGGCGATGGGGTAGAGCTGCAGCTCCAGGGGGGCCTCTTCGAGCTCGAATTCAAAGCCCGGGTTGCGGACGCGAAACTCGGTGATGAACGAGCGGATCAGGGAGCGAAGGGCGGTGGCGTCGTGGGCCCGGATCTCCCCCGGGAGATCGTCGAGCACCTCGGCCCGGGCCCGGCGGTAGGGGGGCAGGAAGGGCAGCTCATCGAGGCGCACCCGCGCGTCACCACGGAGCAGGATGTTGAAGCGCCCGTCCGGGAGCTCCTCGTGATCCACGATCACGCCGGCGCCTGCGACGGGGGCAAAAGGTGGGTTCCCGTGGTCGTCGAGGGGGCCTTCCAGCAGCGTCGCGACGGCCATGGCCCGGTGGGTGGCGAGGCAGTGGGCCACCATGGCCCGGTAGCGGGGCTCGAAGATGTGGAGCGGCAGCATCGTCCCCGGGAAGAAGATGAGCCTGGGCAAGGGGAAAACAGGCAGGGCGCCGAGGGCGTCCCGGAGCGGCTGCGCCAGCGGTGCGACGGACATCGGCGACAGGTTAGCGCATCCAGCCCGCGAGCACCGGATGCATCTCGGCCCCAGGCGCCAGCACCCCGGCGGTGGTCAGGGTCTCGACCCAGGCCTCGCTGCGGCGACCCCGGGCGCTCAGGCACCCGTGCTTGAGCCGCAGCGCGATGGCCGCCCCCCGCGCCTCCAGGGCCTCCATGACCGCATCGACGAAACCCTGGCCGATGTGCTCCTGCAAGGTCAGCCGCCGCGCGTAGGCGTCGAGCACCCGCGTCAAGGTGCCCAGCCCCGTCACCCGCCCCCCCGGCACGTAGGCGAGCTGCGCCAGCCCCAGCGCCGGCATCAGGTGGTGAGGGCAGAGGGTCGCCACCTCGACGTCCCGCAGCATCACCACGCCCCCTCCGGACGGCGCCTCGAAGGACTCGGCCCGCAGCAGCGCTCGCGGGTCCAGGTCCTCGCCGGACAGCAGATCCTCGCACCACGCCTCGGTGACCCGCGCCCCGGTCTCTTGAAGGTGCTCGCTCCCCTGGGGTTCATGGCCCATCGCCCGCAAAAATTCCTCGATGGCCCGCGCTGCTCGCGCCCGATCTCGTGGAGGCATCAGTTGAATAGGCGGTGGCGAGGCCGGGACGGCAAGGGTTTTCGCGCAGAAAAACCCTCGTCCAGCTCGTGGTAATGGGCGATGTGCTCCTCGCCAAAACGCCAGCAGAACAGCACCGGACGCCCCTCCAGCAGCCCGGGCATATCGACCAGGCCCACCCGGGGGTCCTTCACCTGACCCCCCAGTTCTTGCACCTGGCACCAGCCCGCGTCCACCTCATCCATCAGCCGCCCCGCCGCCTCCTTGAGGGCCCGCACCTCGTCGCTCTCGTCCCCCAGGATCGCCAGCTCCCGCGGGAGCTGGCCGAGGAGTGTATGGAGCTTCTCTAGCACCTCTTCAAGCTCGCGCTGGGCGAGGAGCTGGCGGGAGACGATGCGGTGGAGCCGGGGGACGAGGGCGTCGGCCTCGTCGAGGGAGAAGGGAGGCCCCATCAACGAGGGGCCTTCTTGTCGCCCTCTTCTCCCGGGGGGTCGAGCTGCCACAGGACCTGGACCGCCAGGGGCGCGCCCGAGGCCTTCATGACGCCGCAGTCGCCGCAGCGCCGTGGGAAGCGCTCTTCATCGTGGCAGTCGCCGCAGCCCGAGAGCCGCTCGGCGGCCTTCTGGAACTCGCCCCGCACGCGCGAGAGCACGGCGATCTTCTCGGTCATCGCGGCGATGTGCTGCTCGAGGGCGGCGATCACCTTGCGGGAGGCCTCGGAGCCGGTGGGGTAAGCGTCCTTGGATCCGAGGAGCAGCTTGATCTCTTCG